>DASXXB010000177.1:0-3188 GCA_036503355.1 Kribbella sp.
GTGATGCCTTAAGCTCGTCGGCCTATGAGTTGGTACGACGCGCTCGAGGCCGGTGAGCTGACTGTGCGGCCGTCCGTGGACGCGGCCAAGCGGTTCGGGGTCTCGATCGACCGGATGACGGTGTCCGCCTCCGCCGGTACGCCGCTCGCGGAGGTGCTGTCCGCGATCGAGAGTTCGACCGCCGACGTGATCGTGCTCCGCTACCCGGCCCGCGAGACCACCTGGTTCGCGGCGCTGGCCGGCGGGCCGCGGCAGGCGTTGCTGGCCGACACGGTCGTCTGCTGGGCGCTCCCGGTCGGCAAGGGCAGGCGCCCGGCGCCGCTGGCCGGCTTCACCACCCAGTTCGAGTCCGACGTCGACGACGACCTGGTGGACGACGTGGTCGCGGACGTCTTCGGCGACTCCGGCAACCACTACTGCTCGAACCCGGTGTTCGACCGGGCGCTCGCGCTCGCGGGCCGGCAGGAGTGGGCCCGGCGGCGCATCGCCGCGGCCGGTGCCGTCGTACTGCGGGGTCCGGACCGGCGCGTGCTGGCGCTGGCCGCGCTCGACCAGCAGCACGCGTGGACCGAGATCCAGCTCGCAGGCGTCGTACCCGCCGAGCAGGGACGTGGCCGGTACGGTCACCTGCTGGCGGCGGTCGAGGACGCCTGCAAGACGCGCCGCCTGGTCGTCACCACGCAGGCGCACCAGACCGGAATCCAGCGCATCTGGTCCAGGTACGGCTTCGAACCTGTGCATAACCTCCTGACGGTCCACCTCGTTGCCGCTACGTAGTGAGTTGACTGCGTAGCGAGGAGGGCACACCGGAGTGACGCCGCGGCTGAGCGTGGTGGTGCCCTTTTACGGCGTCGGCGAGTACCTCGGGGACTGCCTGGAGTCGATCGCCCGGCAGGCCTGGACCGACTTCGAGGCGATCCTGGTCGACGACGGCTCCCCGGACGACAGCGCCGTGGTCGCGAAGGAGTTCTGCGCGCGCGACCCGCGGTTCCGGCTGATCCAGCAGGACAACGCCGGCCCCGGCCCGGCCCGGGACGCGGGCATCCGCGAGGCGACGGGCGAGTACCTGGCGTTCGTCGACGGCGACGA
The DNA here is from genome assembly GCA_036503355.1 of Kribbella sp. Classification (GTDB taxonomy): domain Bacteria; phylum Actinomycetota; class Actinomycetes; order Propionibacteriales; family Kribbellaceae; genus Kribbella. The sequence goes on from DASXXB010000177.1 coordinate 1,090, forward strand.
CCTGGTGTCGACGTACGGCTTCGCCGCCCTGGTCCGGACCCTGGACCGCACCGGCTCGGACTTCGCCGGCGGCAACGCGCGGCGGTTCAACAACAGCTTCGGAGTCCGTCCGTCCTGGCTGCACAAGCAGCCGTTCGCCCGGGTCCGGCACGCAACGCACGTCACCGAGTTTCCCGATCTGATCCTGGACCGGATGCTGTGGAACAAGGTCTACCGCCGTTCGTTCTGGACCGAGTACGGCTACACGTTCCCGCCGATCCGGTACGAGGACTACCCGGTCGCGCTCAAAGCGCACCTGGACGCGGTCACCGTCGACACGATCCCGCAGCCGGTCTACTACTGGCGCGAGCGCGAGTCCGGCGAGTCGATCACCCAGCAGAAGTTCCAGCTCGGCAACATCCGCGACCGCGTGACCTCGGCCGGGATGGTCGTCGACCTGGTCGAGGACGCCGTACCGGTGGTCCGCCGGCGGGTGCACGCGCACCTCGCACAGATCGACGTACTGACGCTGATGTCCGCGTTCGGGTCCGTGCCGGCCGAGGACGAGCAGGCCCTGGTCGACCTGTCGCGTGAGCTGGTCGACCGGCTCGACCAGGACGTGCTGGCGAAGACCCACCGGTACGACCGGATCCAGCACGCGGCGCTCCGGTCCGGTGACGTCGACCTGCTCCGGCGGCTCGCGACCTTCCGCAATTCGGGTGGTCTCCGTGGCGGCGCGCGTGCCGTGTCGCGGGGGCGGCGGCTCGAGTACAACTACCCCGGACTCGGTGAATCCGCCGTACCGCGCGCTCTCTACGGGCTCCGCGAACAGGACCTGACCCTCGCGACCAGCGTGCGGAAGGTCGGCTGGGTCGACGGCAAGCTGTCCGTCAACGGCACCGCGGAGATCCGTCATCTCGAGACCGGCAGTACGTCCACCCTCGAGATCGCGCTGGTCGTCGGCGAGACGTCGTACCCCTTGGACGTACGCCGGTACGACGCGCTGGACCTGCACGGGACGAAGTCGCTCGTCGGGTTCGAGGTACTGCTGGACCAGGAGCTGCTCGGCGAATGCACAGGCGCCCCGGCGCACTTCGAAGTCCGGATGCGGTCCGGACGGCGCGAGCGGAAGGGCATGCTCGGCGGTCAGGGCCCTGGGAGTCCGGGCTGGCCGCCCGGCGCGTGGATCGACTCGACGAACTGGATCCAGCCCGGTTCGGGGACGTACGGCTGGTTCTCGCTGCGGCGGCTGACGGATCCGTGCCGGCTGACCGCGGTCGAGCAGACCGGCGACGAGCTGATATTGCACGGCCATGCGTCGTTCGACGAGCCTTCGTTGTTCCTGAGCCGGCCGATCGTCGGCGGCGAGGAAGAGGTCCCGCTGGAGGTCGACGGACGGGACTTCACCGCCCGCCTGCCGATTCGGGACCTTCTCGACGCGGCGAACCACGACGATCCGTTCGGGCAGCGGACGACCCGGGTGTTCCGGGTCCGCGGTCCCGAGCGGCAGCAGCGCGTGCTGCTGTGGACCGCGGGTGACGAGGCGTCGTCGCGGATCGAGGGCGATCGCGTGCTCACACTGACCCGGTCCACCGGCGGGTACGTGAACCTGCACGAGGCACCGATCCGCACGACCGCCGTCGCAGCCGTTGCTGATGGCAAGCAGTTGGTGGTGCGCGGTTCGTCGGCCGGTGACGTCACGTTCAGCTGGCGACGGTACCTGGCCGACTCCGACGACCACCTGGACGTCGAATGCCGTCGTACGGCGACCGCCGACGGCTGGTCCGCGGCCGTCGACGTCGACGCACTGATCCCGATGACAGCGGTTCAGGTCTCGGTCGATCCGCTGGCCGCACTGGCCGACTGGATCCTGTTCGCAACCTCCCCCGACGGTACGGCGTACGCCGTCCAGTGTGAGCCGTTCCTGTGCAGCCGGTTGCCACTGGCAATCACCCACGGCACCCACGGCACCCACGGCACGCACGCGCTCGCCGTCCGACCCCATGCCGGCACTCTGCACGTCGAGGTGCGCTGATGCATCACCACAACCACTACTACGGTCAGACGCACATCCTGTCCCGGTACGCCGGGTTCGACTTCGACCACCCGCCGCGGCTGCG
>DASXXB010000178.1:0-9559 GCA_036503355.1 Kribbella sp.
GACCCACCACCCGCGACCAGACCCACCGCACCCGCACCTGACCCACCGCCCCTACACCCTGACCCACCACCGCCCGGCCTCACCCACCGCCAGCGCGCCCTGACCCACCACCGCCCGGCCTCACCCACCGCGAGCGCGCCCTGACCCACCAGCGCGCCCTGACCCACCACACCCCGCCTTACCCACCACCGCGTCGGGACGCGGTGCCAGCCTGGCAGGTGCGGGATGCTGCTAGCGGGGCAGCTGATTGGGGATCTAGCGGGTCAGGTGTTTGGCGATGGCTTCGAGGACGATCAGGTTGCGGCCGGAGGTCGTGGCGGAGGGGATGCCGGCGGGGACGAGGGCCTGGTCCTCGGGGATGCCGGTGCAGAGGACGAAGACGTTGTCGGGGTGGCCTTCGACGAGGTGCGTGAGGGCTGCGCGCATCCACGGCGTACGGCCGGCGTCCTGGACCGCGATCACCAGCGGACGGCCCTGCGCTGCCTTGGCGGCCCGTGCGATCGCGTCGTTCTCGGGCTGGGCGTTGTCGGTGAGGTGATGCTCGCCCCGCAGTACGACGCCGTCCGCGCCGGGCGCGACCCGGGTGAAGATTTCCGGAAGCCCTGAGAAGTAGGGGTTCCAGGCCGGGTGCAGACCTTGGGTCAGATCGATGACGTACGGCGCCGCGCCGAGCGCCGGGAACGTCTGGCCGGCGACCACCCGCGCCGCGACCTCGCGGATCGGGGCGCCGTCCAGACCCGGCTGCCGAGTGCGCTGCCCGAGCGAGGCGGCCAGCGTCCGGACGCGGGCGGCGGCGTCGGCGACCCGCTCGGCCGGGACCGTGCCCGTACGTACGGCGTCGACCACGCGGGCGGTCAGCGCCTGCGGGTCCGCCGTACCGACCGCGATCATCGCCAGGTCCGCGCCCGCAGCGATCGATGCGACCGCGGCGTCCTCGATCGACCGGTTCTTGGTGATCGCCTGCATCTCGAGCGCGTCGGTGGTGACCACGCCGGTGAATCCGAGCTCCTCGCGAAGCAGGCCGGTGAGCACCCGGTGCGAGAGGGTCGCGGGCTGGTCGTCGTACGCCGAGAAGATGATGTGCGCGCTCATCACGACGTCGGCGCCCGCGGCGATGGTCGCCCGGAACGGTGCGAGCTCGACGGCCTGGACCTCCTCGATCGAGCGGTCGACCCGCGGCAGGTCGGTGTGCGAGTCGACCGCGACGTCACCGTGGCCCGGGAAGTGCTTCGGGCAGGCCGCGATCCCGGCCTCGTGGACGCCCTCGACGAACGCGACACCGTGCCGTGAGACGACCTCCGCCGTCCGGCCGAACGAGCGGGTGGAGATGATCGGGTTCGCGGGGTTGCTGTTCACGTCGACGGACGGCGCGAGCATCAGGTCGATGCCGAGCGAGGCCAGCGTGCCGGCCGCGTCCCGGGCGGCGGCGCGGGTCAGGTCGACGTCGTCGAGGTCACCCAGCAAGCGCGGGGACGCGAGCGGCCAGGGATTCGCCGGGGCGAGGTGGCTGAACTCGCCGCCCTCGTGGTCGATCGCGATGATCAGGTCCGGTCGCTCGGCCCGCAGCGCGGCCGTCAGCGCGGCGACCTGCTCGGCGTCCGCGACGTTGCGGGTGAAGAGGATGACCGCGCCGAGACCGTCGGCCACCGCCCGCCGCAGGTCGTCGGGGGCCGTCGTTCCGGTGAAGCCGACCACCAGCGAACCTGCCGCGTCACGATCCAGTTGATCCGTCATTCCCCAACCCTCTCGCAGCCCCGGCCGGCGCGCCAGCCGGATCCCCACCGTCACCATTCGCTGACAATTTTGCCCCGCAGAGCGCCTCCAGGGGCATCGTTGTCAAGCGCTGCCATGGCAGTTAACTGCCGTCTCCCTGCGGGATTTCCATGATTACCACCGATCACCTCTGTCTGTTCGGGCCGACTACGGATAACGTTGTCTCTCGACCTGACCGCCCTGACCGGGGGGACGATGAGCGACGACACAGCCGTAGCGCGGGAGACCGTGCTGGGAATCGACATCGGCGGCACGAAGATGGCCGCCGCTTTGGTGTCCGCCGACGGCACGATTCTCACCGGCGACCGCATCCCGACCCCGTCCGGCAGCGCCGACCAGGTGTTCGCCGCGCTCGGCGAGCTGATCGACCGGGTGCGCGGCCAGGCCGCCGGCCTCACGCCGCTCGCCGTCGGCATCGGCTCCGCCGGCCCCCTGGACCAGCAGCACGGCTTGGTGTCGCCGGTGAACATCCCCGGCTGGCGCAATTTCCCGCTCGTGGACCGGGTCCGGGCGCTCACCGGCGATGTACCGGTCGCGCTCGGCCTCGACGGGCACTGCTTCGCGCTCGGTGAGTTCTGGAGCGGTGCGGGCCAGGGTGCGCACACGCTGCTCGGCATCGTGGTGTCGACCGGCGTCGGCGGCGGCCTGGTGGTCGACGGCCGGCCGCTGGTCGGGCAGTCCGGCAACGCGGCGCACATCGGTCACGTCGTGGTCGACCAGGACGGCGAGGCGTGCGCGTGCGGGTCGTACGGCTGCGTGGAGGCGTACGCGAGCGGGCCCCGGATGGTGGCTCGCGCGCAGCGCAGCGGCTGGCGGACCGGCGAGGACGTCGATGCCGAAGTACTGGCTGCTGATGCCGCGGCCGGAGATGAGCTCGCGCTGGCCGCGTTCGACGACGGAGCGCAGGCGCTGGCCGCCGGGATCGTGGCGACGGCTGTGACCGTCGATCTGACCTCGGTCGTGATCGGTGGCGGTGTCGCGAAAGCCGGACCGGTGCTGTTCGACCCGGTGCAGGCGTGGGTGAAGCGGCTGGCACAGCTGCCGTTCGTCGCGGAGCTGACCGTGGTGCCCGCTCAGCTCGACAACGCCGGCCTGCTCGGGGCCGCCCACCAGGCCTGGGCCGCCGTTTCCTGAGGCTGATCGTCCCTGATGCCTGCGAGGGCGTTGAACCGGGCAGCCACGGTGCCGCGGTAAAGGTTCTCCCGCACACCTTTGCGCAATTTTTACGAATCTTCGTGATCCGTGTAACGCCGGCTGTACGTGTACCGATGCAACGGATGGATGGGGTGGGGGCACCGTCATCCACACCCGGTCGAGGGGGCTCGGACCGGGCGGTACACGGGAGATCGAGGGGGGCCTTGGATCGACCGGAACACGAGAGCGGCGGGTGAGGCGACTCCCCGCCGCGACCGTGTGACCCACGGGCCGGGAACCGGCATGCCTTCGGCAACGTCCGACCGGTTCGCACGCGATCGATCCTGCGGAGGGATGGGATCGAACGCGGGTTCTGCACCGTGAACGGCGGACGGTGGTTGCGGGAGGCAGCCACCGGCTGACCCCGTCCACGGTGCAGAACTAGGGTATGGATCCGGTACTACGGGTTCAGCCACTCCGGTTCCGGCAGCCGGGCGCGGTCCAGACGGCCGTTGTCGTCCAGCGGAAGCTCCTCGATCGGGATCAGGTCCGCCGGCACCAGGTAGATCGGCAACTCCTTGCCGAGGTCAAGCATCAGCCGTGCCAGTACGGCGGGATCGCTGTCCTCGAGGACGACGTACCCGATCAGGCAGGTGTCACCACCCGGCTCCTGCTGCGCCACGACGACCGCATCCACCACGCCGGGCTGATCGGCCAGCACGTGCTCGGTCTCGCCGGGCTCCACCCGGTGACCGCGGATCTTGACCTGGTCGTCCGCGCGACCCAAGTACTCGAGCGTGCCGTCGACGCGCCAGCGGCCGAGGTCGCGGCTGCGGTACAGCCGCGCGCCCGGATGGCCCGGGTCGCCGACGAACGCGCGTTCTGTCTCGTCCGGCCGCCCGATGTAGCCCTGGGCAACCGCGGCGCCACCGAGGTGGATCTCGCCGACCGCACCGACCGGCACCGGTCGCAGCGCCGCATCCAGCAGCCGTACGGCGACGCCCTCGATCGGACGCCCGATCGACGGCCGGTCCTCGGCGGGGTCGACCTCGTGGATCGTGGTCACGATCGACGCCTCAGCCGGCCCGTACTCGTTGAACAGCCGGCACTCCGGATGCGCGTCCAGGAAGTCCCGCACCTTGTGCGTCAGCACCATCGCCTCGCCACCCGCCACGATCTCGCGCAGCGCCGGCAGCTCGGGCAGGCGGCGCATCGTGGCCAGCAGAGCCGTCAACGGGCTGAACGCCATGAACAGCCGCTGTACGTCGTGATCGCGCAGCGCCGCGACGACCGCATCCGGGTCGTACCGGTCGTCCTCGCCGATCAGGACCAGCGCCGCGCCGGAGGCGAGCGTCGTGAACATCTCCTGCACGTGGACGTCGAACCCGAACGACGTCCACTGCAACGTGCGCAGCGACCGCCGGGTCCGCAGGTAGTGCCGGACGAGGTTCACCGGGCCGCGGTGCGGCACCACGACACCCTTCGGGTTGCCGGTCGAACCGGACGTGTAGATGCAGTACGCGATGTCGTCGGCCGCGGCGCGCCCCGGCGGGGCCTGCCGGGCGCGCGGGTCGCCGTCCACGGCCGCGACCGGGACCAGGCGCAGGCCGAGGCGATCCGCCAGCGCCGCGTCGTCACCGACCAGCGCGACGGCTGCCGAGTCCTGCACCATGAACGCCCAACGAGACTCCGGTACGCCGGGATCCAGCGGAAGGTACGCCGCGCCGGACTTGAGCACCGCGAGCACGGCCACGACCAGTTCGGTGCCGCGGGCAACTCGTACGGCCACGAGCTCGCCCGGTTTCACGCCGAGGTCCGCGAGTTGCCAGGCGACGGCGTTCGAGCGGCGGTCGAGTTCGGCGTACGTCAGCTCGTGATCGCCTTGCACCACAGCGATCGCGTCCGGCGTACGGGCGACCTGCTGCTCGAACAACGTGTGCAACCCGCTGAGCTCGCCGGCCACGACCGCGTTCCGGCGCAGGCGGCCGATCGGGCCGACGGGATCCGCGTCGGACTCCAGTTCGCGCAGTGCCTCGAGGTCGGACTCGATCGGGAGGGTCAGCTCGGGAAGCCGGAGGTCCGGGGTGGTCGTTGCCCTGCGCAACACTTCGGCCAAGTAGTCCAGGAGGCGCTCGATCGTGCGCTCGTCGAACAGGCCGGATCGGTAGTCCGCCGTACAGGTGATGCCCGCGTTGGATTCGGTCCGATGCGTGAGCCGGAACCGGAGGTCGATCGGCGTGGGCAGCTCGTCGGCTCCGTCCTCGAAGTCGACGAGGATCTGGAACAGCGGGTCCCGTTGCAGGAGCGCCAGGTCCGCGCCGGCGTGGTCGAGGGCCGCGGCCGTGATGTCGCGGATGCGCTCCGTCAGCTCACCGAGGTCAGGCTCGCCGGACAGGTCGATGCGCAGCGGCAGCGGATCCGTCGTGCTCTTCGGGCCGATCAGCGCGGAGCCGATCGTCACGTCGTCCTGCGCGGCGAACCGGCCGAGTACGGTCGCGACGGCGGCGAGCATCGTCATCACCGGGTTGAGCTTGCGCTCCCGGCTGTACGCGAACACCGCGTCGCCGAGCTCCGCATCCAACTCCCGCCGGACCGACGCCACCGCGTCGTCACCAGCCGCCCGCACCCGATCCCCCACCAGAACCAGGGGCTCCGCACCGGCCAACGCCCGCCCCCAATACGCCAACTCCCGCCGCCACCCATCAACCCCAGAAGCCCCACCCCGCCCCGAGAAAGCCGCACCCCGACCCGAGAAAGCCACCTCAGCCGCATCAGCCGCATCAGCCACCTCGGCCGCATCGGCCGCATCGGCCGCATCAGCTGCATCAGCTGCATCAGCTGCATCAGCCGCATCATCCGCGCCGGCCGCCCCGCCCGAACCATCCGCGATGTCCGGGCCAGCTGCGTCGTCGCCCCCGTCAACGGCGCTGGTGGTGCCTCCGGCATCAGCCACAACCCCAACACCAGCCGCGTTACGCGCATCGCCTGAACCACCCGCGCGGCTCGAGTCGTCTCCCTCGCCGCCCACACCGGCGGCACCTTCAGCGCCAACCGCCACGCCTGCACGAGCGTCCTTACGCACGCCGCCTGCACCGGTCACGCCACCCGCTTGAGCCGCCTCACCAACACGATCCGCGTCGTTCAGGTCAGGTGCATCGTCGCCCGCGCCAACCGCAACCGCAACACCGGCCGCGTTACGCGCATCGCCTAGACCACCCGGCTTACCCGCGCCGGCCGGGTCGTCTGCCTCGCCGCCCGCATCGGCGGCACCTTCCGCGTCAACCGCCACGCCTGCACGAGCAGCCTTGCGCACGCCGCCTGCACCGATCGCGCCACCCGCTTGAGCCGCCTCTCCCACACGGTCCGCGTCGTTCGCCTCAGCTGCGTCGCCACCCGCATCCGTGACGCCCTCCGCGCCAACCGCACCTCGAACACCAGCCGCGTTACGCGCACCGCCCGGACCACCCGGCTTACCCGCACCGGCCGGGTCTCCTGCACCGCCACCCGCATCCGCGGAGCCCTCCGCCTCAACTGCAATCCCAGCCGCGTTACGCGCACCGCCTACACCACCCGGCTTACCCGCACCGGCCGAGTTGCCTGCGACGCCACCCGCATCCGTGGAGCCGTCCGCCCCAGCCGCACCCCCAACACCAGCCGCGTTACGCGCATGGCTCGGACCACCCGGCTTACCCGCGCCGGCCGGGTCGCCTGCGTCGCCACCCGCGTTCGTGGCGCCCGCCGCGTCAGCCGCTGCGCGCGCACGAGCGGCGTTGTGTACGTCGCCCGTACCAGTCCCGCCTACTGTGTCCGGCGCACCGGTGCTGGTGGCCGCAGCCTCAGCACGAGTCGTGCCGGTTGGGTCGTCCGCGTCCGATGGGTCACTCACGTCTCTTGCGTCGCCGGCGTCGTCCGCGTCTGTCGGGTTGCTGACGCCAGTTGTTCGGCCAGCGTCGGTCGCGTTGGCGGGCTTGGAGGTGAGTGGGTTCGGTTCGTCGGTCAGCGGTAGTTGATGCGTCTCGGCGGGTTGGTTGGATGCCCCGGCGGTGAGCTCGGCTTCTTCGGCTGTGGGTTGTGCGGCTGGATCGCCGAGGAGGGCGAGTTGTTCGCGCATCAGCTTGGTGACGCCGTCGACGAGTTGACCGGCGACGCGGAGCTGTTGTGACATCAGCGCCGCCATCCCGCTTCCGGGCAGTTCAGCCTCGCTGGTCGCGGCGGCGGCCTCGTCCACCTTCGCCGCCAGCTCCGCGAGCCCCGATCCCAGCACGGCCAACGCCGCCCGCGGATCGTGGACAGTACGCTCCTGCCCGTCCCGCGTCTCCGCTCCATCCAGCTCAGTGGCCCCAGACACCGCCGTACCGCTCCCGGCCGTGACCCCAGCACCGGACTCAGCCAGCCCCACCTCGGCCCCGGCCGTCCCAACCCCAGACTTCACAGCCCCGACCTCAGACTCCGAAGCCGCGGCCTTTGACGTCCCTGTCCCGAGCTCGGACGCCGTCGCCCCGGACTTCGGCGCCGAGGCGTCGGGCTCCAAACGCTCAGCCTCGGCCTCGTTGGTTGGCTCGGCGGTGCGTACTGCGACCGCGGTCGCGAGCTTGTGCGGCGTTGTGTAGGTGAGGAACAGATCGTCCGGCGCCAACGCAGCCTCGAACCGGCTGTTGATCTCGTCGATGACCGGTGCCATCGACGCCGGTGTCGCGCCGAGTTCGGCGAACGTGTGGTCCACCGTCAGGTCGTACGGGTCGAGCCCGTGCACCTCACAGGTCAGATCGAGTACGACGTCCAGCGACTCGCGGTACCGCTCCGCCGACACCTCGTCGCCGGGCAGCGACCCGGCCTGCGCCAGATAGTCCGCGTCGATCTGATGCGTCTCGTCCGGCAACGCGAACGGCGACCGCTCCTCAGCCGACTCCGAGGCATCGTCAGCGTCGGCCGGCACCGGCTCGGGCTGGGTCGGCGGGTCCAGCGGGATCCGCTTCACCGCAGCGCTCGACGGCGGATCGAACACCACGGCCTGCGCTCGCGCGACCCGTTCGAACACGTTCGGCCGCGGCGCAACGTTGTCCCCGGCAACCGCCGTACCAGGACCGGCAAGCAGAGTCACCGACGGGTCGACCGGGTGGTGCACCCGACGGAACGGGTACGTCGGCAACGGGACGCGACCACCGTCGGCGTAAACCTTCGCCCACGCGATCTCCGTGCCCTGCTCGTACAGCTCGGCAAGGCCGTTCATCGTCGCGAGAACCGGATCCTGACCGAGGCGCTGCGCCGGGATCCACGTGCTGTTCGGCGCGATCCGGCGACCGGCGGGACTCAGTACGGCGTCCGGCCCGAGCTCCAGGAACCGACGGCAACCCGCCGCGGTCACGGCCTCGACCGCGTCCCCGAACAGCACCGGCTGACGCAGCTGACCCACCAGGTAGTCGCTGTCCAGAACAGTCCCGGACTCGAGCAGATCGCCCGACCAGCTCGACACCATCGGCGTCCGCAGCGGCTTCAGCGTGATCTCGCGGACGATCTCCGCAAAGTCCGCCAGTATTGGATCGACCAACGAGCTGTGGAACGCCCGGTCGACGTCCAGCCGCTGCCACGCGACCTGCAACTGGTCGAGCTGCGCCGCGAGCTGGCCGACGATCACCTCGGACCCGGTCAGTACGAACGACTGCGGGCCGTTGCCCGCGGCAACCTCCACGCCGGCCGAACGGGCGATCTCCCGGACCCGATCGGCGTCGGCGCGGACCGCGACCATCGCGCCAGGCACGGTTCCTCGCTGCATGAGCTCGCCGCGCTTGGCGGTCAGCCGTACGCCGTCCGCGACCGACAACGCGCCCGCGACGCACAGAGCGGCGTACTCGCCGACGCTGTGACCGACGACCAGCGCGGGCTGTACGCCGAACGACTGCCAGAGTCGCGCAAGTGCGACCTCGAACGCGAACAGTGCCGGCTGCGCCGTCTCGGTCGGCCAGACGCCTTCCGCCGTACCCGCCGGGGTGAGGAGCAGCTCGTTGAGGCTGCCACCGGTCTCCTCGTGGTAGACGCGGTCGCATTCGTCGAGGACCGAGCGGAAGACCGGGAACCGGGCCGCGAGGCCGGCCGCCATCCCGCGCCGGGCTGCGCCTTGCCCGGTGAACGCGTACCCGAGCGGCCCTGGCCCACCACGCGGTACTTCGGACGCCTGCGCGGAGGCGAGCGCGTCGACCAGCTCGGCCTCCGTCCCACCTGCGACCGCGATCCGGTGACGGTGCGCCGGCCGGCCGAGTGCCGCCGTACCCGCGAGGTCGATGAGGCGGTGGCCGGTGCCGTGGCCGAGGTCGGTGCGGTACAGCTCGACGAGGTCGGCAAGCGCATCCGGGTCCGGGGCGGACAGCGGCAGTACGACGGGGCCGTCGTCGCCGCGGCGGATCTGGCGCGGCGCCTCCTCGAGGATCACGTGCGCGTTGGTGCCGCTCGGGTCCAGGGCGCTGACGCCGGCGCGCAGCGTCGTACCGCCGGACTGCAAGGGAACGGTCCACTCGCGCGCGTCGGTGCCGATCACGAACGGGCTGCCGTCTAGTGTGAGCGCCGGGTTCGGCGTGGTGAAGTTGATGGTCGGAACCAGCGTCCGGTGCTGCAGCATCAGGATCGTCTTGATCAGGCCCGCCATGCCCGCGGCGCT
>DASXXB010000179.1:0-5488 GCA_036503355.1 Kribbella sp.
GAACGGCTTCACCGCGACGCCTCCCTGGGTCCTCTCGGCAATGAGCGTGAAGGCCATGGTGCCGCGGTCACCGTCCTCTGCGCACGTCGGGAAAACCCGGGTCGGACCCTGGTTTGTTCGTACGACGGCTCAACGCGGCGCTCCGGCCGGAAGTTCCCGGCCGGTGCCTTCACTACACAAGACGTCCTGGAGGTCATTTCGGTTGAATCATCTCTGGTCGATCACTGCGATCGGGTCCCCGTCGCGGACGACCTCGCCCTCGGTGACCTTCAGCTCGGTGACGGTGCCGGCCACCTCGGCCAGCACCGGGATCTCCATCTTCATCGACTCCAGGATGACCAGGGTGTCGTCAGGCCCCACCGCGTCGCCCGCCTTGGCGGTGACCTTCAGCACGTTGGCCACCAGCTCGGCCAGCACGGTGTGACTCAACTCGCACTCCTCCCGTTGTCCCCAGGACCGATCCTAGGCGGGCGGCGGAGGGCCGACGCTACCGGGCGACTACCGGGCGACTACCGGGCGACTACCGGGCGGCTGCCGGGTCCAGCAGGATCGCGTTGAACAGTGCCGGGTTCTTGGTCTCCGCGACACCCTTGCCCCAGCTCAGCCAGCCGCGCCGCCCGGTGCCGTCGTTCTCGTTGACCACCACGGTCGCCGAGAGCAGCCGGTCCTTCGCCGCGAATCCCAGCGTGCTCCACGGGACCGCGACCTCGTACGTCGTGGTGTGCGCGGCCGCGTCCCGCACGACCTTCGCCTGGACGCCGGGCGGCGTACCGGTCTGCGAGGTCGGTGTCCAGCGCCACGTGTCCACCGGACCGGCGTCCGTCAGCGCCACACCGACCTCCTGCGTCGTCGTGGCTTCGCCGGGCGCACCGGCCGTCATACCGAGCTGGATCCCGTCACCGGCCCAGATGTTGCCGCCCCGGTTCGGCTGCGCGAACACGTCGTCGGTGATCTTGGCCGACAGGTACAGGTTCTGGTCGTCGTGAGTGAGCCACAACTTCCCGGACAGGTCACTGGGCCCGCCCCACCCGGTCACCGGCGGCGTACCAGTACCTTCCAGCGCGATCGCAGGCTGCGAGGCAACGGCCGGATCGATGACCCCGTCCAGCGCAACCGTGTGCCGAGTGGCGACGGTAGACGAGCTGACCGGGCTCAGCTTCCCGGAGGCGCGGATGTCAGCCTCGCCCACCCGCCGCAGACTCGCCGACCAGGTAGCAGGACCTGTCAGGGCGATCGGCACGTCTACTTCTGCCGTGGCATTCGCACCGACCGTGTAGCCGGTCAGCAAGGTCCCGGACGCCGTACCAGCCGCCCAGTCCAGCCCGTCGACAGTCAGAGCGCGTGAGGAGGCGTTGGTCACGCGGAGCCGCAGCAGGTCCTTTCCGCTCCCATTCACCACGTGTGAGGCGTTCACGGACAGCGGCGGGGTGGCTGTGCCCGTCGCAGAGAGCAGGGCCACCGCGCGGCCGTCGACGGTCACCTCAGCGGTGTAGGTGCGCGGCCCCGTCGAGTCCTGCGCCGGGTAGCTCACGGGTGCGGTGGAGGTTGCACCTGCAGCCACCGAGCCACTGGTCTCGGCGCCGCCCGCGGAAACGGTGAACGTGTGCGCGACCGCATCCGGGTTCGTGTAGGTCATCGTGCCGGTGGCTGGGTCGCCGGCAATCTCGGGAGCCACCGACAACGCGAGGCGGCCGGACGGGAGCATCGGTCCGCTGATGGCGCCCTTCAGGTACACCGGGTCCGGGCCGGCGGTCACCCACACATGTCCGCCCGGATCCGCGGTCAGCGTGGTCGCGACTCCGTACAGGTTCGTCACCTGGACGGTCGAGCCGGCCGGAGCGGTTGCTGCCACGACACCCGGCGTGGTCGACCACACCGCGTGGACGCTCTGCCCAGCACCCGCGTCGAACGCCACGTCGTACCCGTTGGTGCCGAAGCGCGTCTGGCCGATCAGCGGGAGCTCGTCGATCTGGCGGGCCAGTACGGCGGTGGCGACGTACGACGGCTTCGGTACCAGCGCACCACGTGCGTCGAGCCGGTTGCGCACCAGGCCGAACCGGTGCTCGACGTTCGACGGGTCGTTGCCCGAGTCCATGAAGTTGTACGAGCTGTAGCGCGCCACACCGTTGCCGTACGCAAGCAGATTGCCGCGCACCAGGTCACGCGCCTGAGCCGGCTCTGACACCGCACTGGGGTTCGTACCGGTCGCCCAGCCCTGTTCGCTGATGTAGATCGGCTTGGCCGAGCCGTGCGCCGCCATGATGTTGCGGATGGTGTTGACGTAGGTGACGGAGGCTTCCGGGTCGAGCGGCTGCACGTACGGGTGGATGGTCACCGCGTCCACGTAGTCCAGCCCGCCGAGGTCCGCGAACTTGGTGAACCAGCCCTGCCAGTCGTTGATGACCGCCAGCGACGGACCGGTCAGCTTCACGTCCGGGTGCTTCGCCCGTACTGCGGCACTCACCGTCTTGAGCAGTGCGACGTAGTTCTCCGGGCTGGCCTTCGCAGCCCCGTTCGGGTCGCGCAGGTTCCACTCGTTCCACAGCTCGTACGTCGTGTGCGCCGTGCCGAACTGGTCCACGGCCGCGACGGCGTACCGCGTGAACGCCGCCCGCTGCTCGTCGGTCGACGGCGCCTCGTCCGGGTAGTACAGCGGGTTGCCGTAGTCGAGGATGTTCAGGAAGTCGACGTTGTTGGTGTCCAGGGCGGCCTTGTAGTCGAGGACCCGCTGCGGGAACTGGATGATGCCCTTGGTGGTCTCCGCGGCCGCCCAGAATGCCTCGTCGCGGACGGTGGAGATTCCGCCGGCCGCCATCAGCGGAACGGATTCCAGGCCGGGGTTGGCGGTCGTGTTGCCGAACCCGAGCGCGCCGGCCACGCCGATACGGGTGTCGGTGGAGGTGGAGAAGTCGTGTGGCGTCAGTACGGCGAAGTCCGTGCCGCCGAGTGTCGTCGTACCGTCGGCTGCGATCGCTGTGAGGTCCGTCTGGTACCAGCCAGGCGTACTGATCGACAGCGCGAGCTGCCCGTTCAGTGCGGCGGCCGCTGCGGAGCCCTTGGCGACCTCCGTGCCGGCTGCGTCGCGCACCGTCCAGTTGATGGTCGTCGCGTCGGTGCTGAAGCCCAGCTTCACCTGCTGGCCGACTGTGAAGGTGTTGCCCACCGTTGTCGGTGTGATGGTCAGGGTGGGCGCAGCAGTCGTCGCTGCGCGGGCGGGTGACTGCAGTACGGCGGCCAGCAGCAGACCGGCCGTGAGAAGACTGACTGCGCCGGAGCGGCGACGGCTCATGAAGTTCTCCCCTCGGAAGCGAAAGCGGTTTCGCAAATCACACCCTGATCCCCAGCGAGCCGCCTGTCAACGGCTCGGAGCTGACTACGATGAGCACATGGCCGACCAGGTGATCACGCTGTCCGACGTCGCCGCCGAGGCTGGGGTGTCGTTGTCGACGGCGTCGAAGGCACTGAACGGCACGGACCGGATCTCCGAGGCCACCCGGGAGCACGTGCGGCTCACGGCGGACCGGCTGGGCTTCCGGCACAACGCGCTGGCCCGCTCGTTCGCCCGCGGCCGCAGCCAGACCATCGGCGTCCTCACGCACCGGGCGTCCAACCCGTTCACCCGTGTGGTGCTGGCCACCGTCGCCACCGAGCTCGGCGCGAAGGAGCAGGCCATCCTGCTGTACGACGCGCGGATGGAGGAGCAGCGCGACGTCACCGAGTCCATCCTGCAGCTGCGCGCCCGCCGGATCGACGGTGTGATCGTGATCGGCACCAGTACGTCGTTCCGTACCCCGTCGTTCACGAGCCGGTTCGACGTCCCGGTGATCAACGCGTTCACGGTTCCCGAGGATCCGCAGGACACCACGATCACCGCCGACGACCTCGCGATCGGGCGGCTCGCGATCAGCCATCTGTTGTCGATCGGGCGGCGCAGGATCGCGCACCTGACCGCGGAGCCGCACGACATCGCCGCACAGCGCCGGGCCGAGGGTGCCGGTCAGGTGCTGGCCGACGCCGGGCTCGCGTGGGCGGCACCGGTCCGGTTCGGGCACTGGCGCGAGGAGTTCGGCGAGCAGGCCGCGGCCGCACTGCTGGCCGAGGTGCCCGACGTGGACGCGATCTTCTGTGGCAGCGACGCGATCGGCCGCGGTGTGGAACGCGTCGTGCGCGCCTCCGGCCGGCAGGTGCCCGGCGACGTCGCGCTGATCGGCGTCGACAACTGGGAGAGCTTGATGCACGACCAGCGCGGCACCCGGCACCTGACCACGATCGACGTCGGCCTGGAGGAGATCGGCCGCCGGGTCGCCAACCGGCTGCTCGAGGGCGACCTCGAGCCCGGAGTCGAGTACGTCGAGCCTCAGGTGGTCATCGCGGACACCGCCTGATCGTGGATCGAGTACCGCGGACGGAAGCCCAGCAGCTCCCGCGCGCGGGTGGTGTCGACCAGGCAGGCACGCCCTTGCACCGGTCGCTTCAACGGCACGTCCGGTGCGTACTGACGGAGCAACTCGTCCGTCTGCCGGTCGATCAGGATGTCGTCGGCTGCGAGCCCGACCACATGCGCGCCGGGCACCGTGGACTCCAGCGCCGCGATGATCGCCCGTACGCCGTCCCGCAGGTCCAAGTACGCCCAGCCCTCCCGGGCCATCGTGGCGGGATCGCTCTCGGCCCTGGCCGCGAACTTGACCAGCTCCTCGTGGTCCTTCACCAGCGGGAAGCGCAGTGCGATCACGTCTGTCCCCCACCGCCGCCACGCCATCCGGGCACTCTGCTCGTCGACGCTCTTGGACAACGAGTAGGCGTCGGCGATGTCGGTCTCCACGTCCTCGTCCAGCGGGTAGTACGCCGGCTCCACGGCGTTCACGTTCATCGGTACGCCGAACGCGTTGATGCTGCTCGCGATGACGGCACGGCGTACCTGCTGCTGTCCCGCCTGCGCCAGCACGTTGAACGTGGCCGCGACGTTGTTCTCGAACACCTCCTCCGGCGTACCCAGACTGGGATGCGGAATGGCGGCCAGATGCAGTACTGCGTCCACGCCGTCGAGTGCGGCGCTCACATCCGCCGCCGACCGCGCGTCGCCGACCACTGCACGGTCGGCCGTGCTCGTGTGGTCGTAGCGCAGCGACAGACCGGTGACGTCGTACCCGGCCTGCTGCAGGCCACTGACCGCGGCCCGGCCGATCGAACCGTCCGCACCGGTGACGAGGACACGTTTCACGCCTTGATTCCCCCAGACAGGCCCACGCCACGCAGAAATGCCCGCTGGAAGACCAGGAACAGCAGGACCGGGATCAGCAGGGCCAGGAACAGGCCCGCCAACTGGATGTTGAGCTCCGTCGCCTTCGCGATCTTGGGCAACGCCACCGAGACCGGCTGCAGATCCGGATTCGTCAGCACCAGCAGGGGCCACAGGTAGTCCTTCCAGGAGGAGATGATGCTGAGCAGCACGACCACACCGAGGATCGGCCGCGACAGCGGGAGCACG
>DASXXB010000180.1:0-3073 GCA_036503355.1 Kribbella sp.
CACGAAACTCACGTGCCTGGTGGACACCTCGACCCGGGTCGCCAGCACGCGCTGGCTCAGCCGGCGGCGTTCGCGCCAGCCGCGGAGGAGCTCACCCACCGGGCGCTGGAACGTCTCCTCGATCGTCGCTGCCATGGTCCGACCGTAACCGGTGGCATAGACAACGCCATTACCTCTGACGTCATCGACCGGATCCATGAACCGGCGGCAGGGTTCTGGTCATCCGAAACTTCCGAGGAGGAAACACCATGAACGCCAACGCTCTCGCCGACCAGTACTTCGCGATGTGGAACGCCGCCGACGCCGACCGCCGCGCCGAGCTGATCGCGGGTACCTGGACGACCGACGCGACCTTCCAGGACCCGAGCTTCGAGACCACCGGCCACGACGAGCTGAACAAGCTGGTCGGCGCCGCGCAGCAGATGTTCCCGGGGTTGTCGTTCGTCCGGATCGGCGACATCGACGAGCACCACGACTACCTGCGCTGGATGTGGCACCTGCAGGCCGACGGCCAGGAGCCGGTGGCAGGTGGTACCGACATCGTCGTACTGGACGCCGACGGCAAGATCCAGAAGCTGATCGGCTTCCACGACTTCGCGCCGGCGCACTGATACCGGGGGATGACGCCGTACTAGCCGAACGGTTGATGTGATCAGCGTGACCCGGCGCATAGGTTGGCGGGCATGTGGAGATCGTTGACAGCGGCATCGATTGCGGGCGCCGTGGTGTTCGCCGTCGTACCGGCAGGTACGGCGGCGGCCGCGGAATCCCTGTCCTGGAAGGAATGTAAGCCCGGTGCGGTCGAGCAGTGCGCGACGCTGACCGTGCCGTTGGACTGGTCGAGACCGTCCGGTCCTACCATGAAGGTCTTCGTCGCCAAGGTGCCGGCGAAGGACCAGAAACACAAGCTCGGTGCGCTGTTCTTCAACCCAGGTGGGCCGGGTGGGGCCGGCGGGTCGATCTTCGCGGCAGGGCTGGCGGATGCGGTGCTGCCGCAGTTCCGGGACCGGTACGACCTGGTCAGTTTCGATCCGCGAGGGACTGGGAGCAGTAGTCAGCTCGACTGCGGCCCGGTGCTGCGCCGCGGCGTACCGGTGTTCCCGAAGTCCAAGGCGCAGTACGACGCTCTCGTGGCGTCGAGCCGGGCGGCGGGTGAGCAGTGCCTGAAGCAGCACGGCGACCTGATGCGGAACCTGGACACCCGGACGGTCGCGCACGACATGGACGCGATCCGCGCGGCGCTCGGCGAGTCGAAGTTCAACTACATCGGGCTGTCGTACGGGTCGTACCTGGGCACGCTGTACGCGCAGCAGTTCCCGCAACGGGTCGGCCGGATGGTGCTCGACGGGATCGTCGACCACAAGCAGGACCCGGCGAAGTTCATGCTCGACGAGGCGAAGGTGATGGAGAACGGCTTCAACCGGTTCGCTGCCTGGTGCACGAAGGACACGTCCTGTGCGCTGCACGGGCAGAACGTCGGCGCAGTCTGGGACCGGACCGTCGCGAAGGCTGACAAGGCCCCGCTGCCCAGCCCGAGAGGCCCGGTGAACGGCGACGTCCTCCGGATGGCGCTGCCGAGTTTGTTGCCTTTGACCTCAATGGTGTCGGACAACTGGCCGGCGCTCGCGACCGCGCTCGCGAAGGCGGTGAAGGGCGACGGCACCGACTTCGCGAACATCAGCTACGTAGGCGATCCGGAGACGGCGTACGCCGCGGTGTCCTGCATGGACCTGCCGGGTGAGCTACGTGGGTACGCCGATGCGCGGGCGCGGCTCGCACTGGCGAAGGCGGTCGCGCCGCGGGTCGGTGCGGCGGTCGAGGGATGGGCGATCACGGCCGCCTGTGCAGGCTGGCCGATCCCGCCGAGCAACCCGTGGCAGGCGACGCCGGTGCACGGCGCGCCGCCGATCCTGATCACGTCGACGCTGCACGACCCTTCGACACCGGTCGTCAACGCCCGCAGCCTGGCGCGGCAGATCGACAACAGCCGGCTGCTCACCGCCGACACGTTCGGGCACACAGCGTACTTCAACTCGGCCTGCGCGCGGGACCGGATCACCGACTACCTCCTGGAGGGCAAGCTGCCTGTGCACAACTGTTAACTGGGTGGCAGGCCTCGTGGCATGAGCGCACGATGGACCGCATGCTCACCACCGAGGAGCTGGAAATCTTCGAGCGGGACGGGATCGTGAAGATCCCGTCCGCGTTCTCCGCCGACGAGGCTGCTGGGATGCGCGACGTGCTGTGGCGCGAGCTCTCCGAGCGGCACGGGATGGAGCGGGACGACCCTACGACGTGGACGGTGTTGCGGCCGACCGGTCTGAAGACGACCAAGTTCGACCGCCGGGCGCACGCGATCCTCGGGCCGCGGGTGCGGTCCGCGCTCGACGGTCTGCTCGGTGAATGGCTGGAGCCGAAGCACCAGGGACAGGTGCTGGTCACGATGCCGGAGGGCGTGCCGTGGGCGGTGCCGCATCGGCAATGGCACACGGACGTTGGCTTCGAGGAGCCGTTGCACGCGGTGAAGATCTGGGCGTTCTACGACTCGGTCGGTCCAGGAGGCGGTGGTACGCCGCAGGTCGCGGGCTCGCACCGGGTGTTCGAGCGGTTCCTGACCACGACCGGCGAGCGCGAGTTCAAGGCGGTGCGTGATCAGCTGCTGCGGTCCGATCCGTGGTTCCGGAACCTCACGTCCGAGCAGCGTACGGTCGACCCGATGGAGCCGGTCGACCTCGACGGTCTGCCGGTGCGGGTCGTCGAGCTGACCGGTCAGGCGGGGGACGTGTACCTGACGCATCCGTGGATCCTGCACTCGATCGCGCCGAACGCGGCCGACATACCGCGGATGATGCGCAGCCGTTTCATCTACCAAGCGCGCTGACCAACCGCGCACAGCGCACCGGGTCCTCGGTCAGGCCCACGTCCAGCCCGTACAACCAGTAGTCGACGGTCCGCCACAGCACCCAGTCACGCGCCCGGTCCCGGTCGAGCGCGGCCTCGGTGACGGCGATGTCGAAGTACCGGACGATGTCGTCCATCTTGTCGAGGTCCCACCACAGCACCCGGCCGAGGT
>DASXXB010000181.1:0-7738 GCA_036503355.1 Kribbella sp.
GAGACGTCGTGGTCGTGCCAGCCGGTGTCGTTGACCGGCGTCCAGCAGATCAGCCAGACGTCGACGTTCGCGTCCCGGTGCAGCGAGGCGAAGACCCGCTCCTCGTCGCTGTACGCGACCTGGTCCTCCCACAGGTGCGGCTGCGCGGCGATCGACGCGGCCAGCTCGGACAGCTCCGCGGGAGTCAGGTCGCGGCCCGGAAGGTCGTCCAGCGACAAACAGTTGTTGAGCTCCACGAGCCGGCTGGCCTGGCGAGCCGGAACGTCGGGTACGTCGATAGGCTGGGCAGTCACTGCACTCCCCTCTCAGGAGTAGTAGTTGCACCTCTGCCGAACAGCAGTCGGTGTGGGTTGTCGTGGCAGATCACCGCGGTCGCGGCGTCGCCCTGGCGGAGGTCGGTGGAGTCGGCGTACGGCCGGTCCGTGCCGTGCACGACCTGGTCGATGCCGAGCACCCGCGCGACCGCGTCGATCCCCTGCGGGCCGTAGCTCGAGGTGTCGACGTACAGGTTGGGGTCGATGGTGCCGAGCCGGCCGCCGCGGGCGGCCAGCCGCTCGTGGTGGACCGGCGCGAGACCGGCCGCGGCGACGAAACACAGCCGCAGGTCCGGGTACGTACGGCGTCCGCCGAACGCATGCCAGGCCCACCACGCCGATTGCAACTGCGTCGAGTACTCCACGACCGGCGCCCACCACCCCGGCGCAGCACAGTCGCCGGCCGATCCCGCCGTACCGGGGTGCACCAGGATCGGCTTCCCCAACCGCTCGGCGAGCTGCAAGAGCTCACCCTGGGCCTGCCACCCTTCCGGGGTACCGAGCACATGCGTCGGCAGTTGAATGCCCAGAAACCCCTGCTCCAACAGAGATTCCAGGCCCGCGACATCCGGGGCGAGCAGATCAACCGAAGCCCACGCCCGGAACGGCGCCGGAAACTCGCGCGCACCCTGATGCCACGCGTCGAGCAGCTCGGCATCCCCGAGCTCCTCCACCCCGAGCGGACTCGACAGCGACACCGCGGCGAGTTGGGTGCCGGCGTCCTGCTCCAGCGCGACCCGCTTGCCGATCTCGTGCGCCGCCGGATCCACGTCGTACGGCGCCTCTGTCGCGGTGTGCAGCGTCCAGCCGTCGAGGTACGGCGGCTCGCGGCGCGCCCGCAGCCGGTCGATGAACGCTTCCGGCCAGAGGTGCTGGTGGACGTCGATCATCGACCTCTCCTCTCGCCGGTTTGATCAGATTGAAGCGCTTCAGGATGACTAGAGTGAAGCGCTTCAATCAGTGGTCTGTCAAGTTTCTGTCCACGGCGACCGTTAGGGTCGTGGGCATGTCCGGAAACGGCCGGAGGCCAACCCTCAAGGACATCGCCGCCGAGACCGGGCTCTCGATGGCCGCCGTGTCGTACGCGCTGCGCGGCCTGCACGGCACGCCCGAGACCCGGCAGCGGGTCCAGGAGGCCGCCGAGCGGCTCGGCTACCAGGCCGATCCGGTCGCCCGCGCGCTCGCCTCGGGCCGCAGCGGCTCGATCGGCGTACTCTGCGCCTCGCTCGAGGACCTCTGGCAGCAACGCGTCGCCGCCGCACTCGGACGCGAGCTGCTCGCTCCGGACCGCAACGCCTGGATCATCGACTCCGCGGGCGATGCAGACCGCCAGCTCGAGCTCGCCCAGCACCTGGTCGACCACCGGGCCGACGCGATCGTCGTGGTGCCGATCGACCCGGCCGCGAAGGGCTGGGCCGAGATCGCCCGGCAGGTGCCGGTGATCGCGATCGGCGACGCACTGCCCGGCGCGAAGGCGAAGTCCGAGGTGATCCTGGACAACGAGACCGGCGTCAGTACGGCGCTCCGCCGCCTCGCGGACGCCGGCCACCGCGACATCGCCGTACTCAGCCCGACCCGCCGCTTCGAGGTCGAACGCCCCGCCGAACAGATCGCCCGACGCGTCGCGCAGGACCTCGGCCTGACGATCCGAATCCTCCAGTGCCCCCACGACCTCCCCGGCGCCACCGAAGTAGCCCGCAACCTCCTGTCCAGCTCCAGTCGGCCTACTGGCATCCTGGCGCTGGCGGACTCGATGGCCTTCGGGGTGTACGCCGCCGGCCGCGAGCTCGGGCTGCGCATCCCGGACGACCTCTCGCTCCTCGGCTACGACGACCAGCCGATGTCCCAACTCCTGACGCCGCCGCTGTCCACGTTCCACTGGCCGCTCGACGACCTGGTCGCCCACGTCGTCTCCCGCGTCACGTCCGCCGTCGACACCAACCGCCGCGTCCGCCGGACCACCCTCACCCCGACCCTCATCGAACGCGGCTCGGTAGCCGCCCCGCCCAACTAGGCGAGACGGCAACCACCAAGCGACACGTTCCACGCCCCGAAACTAAACCAGATCACTCGACTTACTCCCCATTGCCCACCATCCGGACACCCCGTCCACACCGCACGCCCAGGCGCCACCCGAGACACCCGCACAGGCCCACCGGGGTGAGTGGGGTGAGATGACGGAAGGCCGGCCGAGTGAGTGCTCGGCCGGCCTTCGCGGGGTACTGCGTTACTTGGTGCCGAAGACCTGGATTTCGGTCATGTCGGTGAAGCTGCAACCGCTGGTGGTGCTGCCGGGGCAGGTGGTGGAGAAGTCCGGGACCTGCGGGCTGAGCATCCAGAAGCGGACGTACTGGACGCCGGTCGCGTTGCCGCTCGGGGTGAGCGGGTTGTACTTGCCCTGGTTGGCGGTGGTGAAGGTGCCCTCCTGAGCAGTGGCCCAGGTGGTGCCGTCGGCCGAGGTCTCGATCTTGTACTGGCCGGTCGACGCCGTGCCCGAGTCACCACAGGTGGCTGACGGGTCCACGTTGAAGGAGGTGACGTTGACCTTCTCCGGCAGCTTGATGTCGACGTGCTTCGGGATCATGGTGCCGGTCGGCGTGCCGTTGTCGTCGCCGGTGGTGCTGCCCCAGCCGGTGCCCTGGGCGTTGTCGATCGCACCGCCCGGACCGCAACCGAAGTCGCTGAAGTCCGGACCGTTGGAGCCGACGACCGTGCCGCCACCGGAGGAGGCGGCCCAGTTGCGGCGCGGTACGAAGTTCGCCTGAGCACCTGCACTGACCTTGACGGGCTGGACCAGCAGCTCGTAGCCCGGGGCGGACACGACGACCTTCGGGTAGGTGCCCGGGGCAACGTCGGTGATCGTGTACTTACCGGTCGCGTCGGTCGAGGCCGCGTAGTCGCCGGTGTAGCCGGACGAGTGACCGCCGACGTACACAAGCGCGCCGGCCACCGGAGCACCGGTGTCCTTGTCCTTCACCGTGCCGGTGAGCGAGGTGGTCGCACCTGTCGGCGGCTTGTGGAAGTCCTCGGCCGGGTAGGCGTCGCCACCGTCGACGACACCGGCGTACCAGCCCATGCCGCGGTTGGCGAAGACGGTCCAGATGGTGTCGGCGTTCTTGCCGCCGCTGGCGACCAGGTCGGCCTGGACGATGGCGTTGCGCATGTCGAGCATCGTCGGGTCGGCCGGCGACAGCTCCATCGCGCGGGTGATGATACTCATCGCGTAGGCACGGCCGAAGCGCTCGCGCAGGTCCCAGAGCGTTTGCGCCCAGACCTCACCGGACGAGTGCACCTCCGGCCCACGGGAGCCGATGGTCGGGAAGTCGCCGTAGGTGTAGCCACCCTTCGCACCGTTCGCCTTGACACAGTTCGGGCTGACCGCGTGCACTCGGCAGTCGATCGCCTGGGTACGGAACAGTTCGCCGTGGGCGACGTACTTGCCCTCGAGGACCTCGCCCGGAGCGGTGGTGTCCTTCTCCAGGCCGTGCGAGACCAGGTAGTCCATGGCGTAGAAGTCGCTCCACGCCTCACCCATCGAGCCGGCCTGGATGCTGTTCAGCGTCGAGTTGCCGGTCGCGTCGACGACCAGGCGGTTCGACAGACCGTGGGTGTACTCGTGGTACAGGATGCTGGCGTCGTTGGCGCCGCTGGCCGGGACCCACGGCTCCTGCGCGTCGGACTTGCCGGGCGAGTGCCACAGGTACATCTGCATGGTCGGCGAGGTGCCGTCCGGCGGCGTCGACATGTTCGCGTTGTCGTCGTGGTCGGCGTCCGGTCCGCCGTTGGCGCCTGTCGCCGCACCGTCGAGTGCGTTCAGGTGCACCGGGTCGCCGCCCGCGGCGTCGAAGGAGCCGGCGGCCGGGGTGAAGCTGATCGGCGGCTTCGCCAGCCAGTCGTGGTAGTTGCTGGCCAGGTAGAACGCGTTGGTGACGTCCTGGTTCAGGTTGGTCTTCCAGGAGTCCGGCTTCGCCGGGTCCCAGGTGCAGATGAACGAGGCCGAGCAGAACGACGAGGCGTTCTGGAACGTGGTCAGCTTGTACTCGGCGCCGGTCTTGGTGCCCGGCACCTTGACCGTCTCACCGGCGTTCGGCTGGTTGTCGTCGTTGACATCCGCCCAGGCCGCGACCGACGTACCGTCGAGGAGGGTCTTCGCGTTCTTCGGCAGCCACTTGTTGTAGATCAGGTTCTCGACCCGCTGGGTGCCGCCCTTCGGGGCGCCCGGGTAGTTGTCCTGGACCAGCGCGTCGCCGTTGCCCTCGCTGACCAGGTCCTTGCGGTACAGCGTGGCGCCGGTCTGTGCGTCGACGACGTGGCTGTAGATGTTCATGCCGCCGGAGTTGGTGTAGGTCAGCCAGCCCTTGCGGAGCCCGTCGGCGGTGTGGAACCAGACCTGCCGGGCGGTGTCGCCGTTGCTCCATTTGGTGTTCACGCCGCTGGTGCTGGCAGTTGCGGACCTCGCGGTACCGCCGACGTCCTTGATCGCGGCGCTGCGGGCACCGTCGGCGGTCACCTTCGGCGCGGCGGCCGCGGACCGGTTCTGCGCGGCGGCGGTGAGGCCGGAGACCGGCGCGCCCATCACGGAGATCAGCTGGCCGTGCTTGGTGACGTTGGCCTTCAGGCCGTTGCCGAACACCTCGACGC
Source organism: Kribbella sp. (assembly GCA_036503355.1). Lineage (GTDB taxonomy): Bacteria > Actinomycetota > Actinomycetes > Propionibacteriales > Kribbellaceae > Kribbella. Next base: position 4,956 of record DASXXB010000181.1, read on the forward strand.
CGTCGACCACCTGCGACCAGAACACGTGGTGCGTACCGAGGTCGTCGACATAGTCCTTGCGCAGCTTCAGCGTGCCGAGGTCGGCATCGGAGAGCTTGAAGATCTCCGGGTGCGCCTTCACGTAGCCGAGCGCGACGTCGGCGGCCTTCTTGCCGCTCCGGCCGGTCAGGAAGCCGTTCAGCTTGGTGACCTGTGCCGGCGTTCCGGTGTTCGGGTCGACGGACACGACCCCCTGGGAGCCGAGTGACTCACGGAACTTCTTCGACGCCGCGGTCTCCTTGCCGCCGACCTTGGCGGCCCGGGCGTGGGTGGTCTTGGCGTTCGGCGTCCGGGCGTCGAAGTTGCCCTTCCGGTCCTTGGCCGCGCCCTGCTTCTCGGACTGGGCCGGCTTCTTGCCTTCGGCACCGGTGTTCTGGGCGGCGTCCGCGCCTGCGGCCGTCACGGCCAGCGCGACGGCGGCCGCGGAGACGGCGGAGACTGCCAGGAGCCCCCGCCCTCTGCGTGATGATGTCACAGCAAATCTCCATGGAGTTCGAGTTCGCGGGTCGCCCTCCACGACCCGTCCCGGGGGCTGACCTTAGGCCTGCCGGAGCATCCGGGGAAGAGAAATCACCGGATTGTCGCGGAGTCGAGGGTTGTCCTTCGTGGTTGGAACAGTACTGGGAGCGACCGGCAGATTGCACGTAGCAATCGCGCGGTCGCTCCCAGTGTCGAAATCAAACAGTGTCGAATCAGAAGGTGCCGGCTGGATGAATCAGAAGGCGCCGGCGCCGTTCGGCGTACCGAGGCCGGTCGGGCCGTCCCAGCCGGTGCGGGCGTTGCACCACTGTGTCGTCGGGCACGAGCCGTTGCTGCCGCTCGTCACGTCGAACAGCGAGCCCGGGTGGGCGTACGGCGCCGCGTTCGCGTACCCGGAGGTGTTGCCGGACAGCGCGTAGACCGCCGCGATGATCGGCGCGGCCTCACTCGTCCCGCCGAACTGTGCCCAGGTGGACGCGGTCTTGCTGGTCGGGTAGTAGATCGCCATGCCGCCCTTGCCCGGGTCGGCCGCGGCGGACACGTCGGCCATCGCGCGCTTCGAGCAACCGGTGTCGAACGAGGACGCGGCACTCAGCGCCGTGTTGTACGTCGAGCAGCCCGAGCCGGCGCCGCTCCACACGCTCTCGCTCCAGCCCCGCGTGTTGCTCGCGGCAACCAACGACGTACCGCCGACCGCCGTGGTGTACGACGAGGACGCCGGGTAGCTGCCGCCCTGGTAACCGTTGTCACCGGTGGAGGCGGTGACCGCGATCCCCGGGTGGTTGTAGTACTTGCCGTACGTCGCGTCGTCCGCGTCGCCACCGCCGTAGCTGTTCGAGATCGCCACAACACCGGGCTGCTTGGACGCCGTCACGACCGCGGCACCGAGGTCGGCGAAGCTCGCGGACTTGGCCTGTACGACGACGATCTTGGCGTCCGGCGCCGCGGCCGAGACCGCGTCGACGTCGAGCGCCTGCTCACCGGCCCAGCCGGCGTTGAACCGCGGCAGCGACGTACCGCCGTTCTGGTCGATGACGCGCAGGCAGCCACTGGCCGACGTACATTCGCCCAGCCCGAACTGCGAGCGGTAGACGTTGAGGTCACGCTCCAGGTTCGGGTACCCGTAGGCGTCGACGATCGCCACCGTTCGGCCGTTGGCACTCAGGCCCTTGAGCTTGTACGCGTCCTGCAGGCCGTTCGGCGTCAGACCGGTCGCGGGCGGTGCGGTCGACGCGGGCGCGACGCCCTTGTCGTTCACCAGCTTGATCGCGTTGCAGGTCGCGGTGTGCGCGGACCTGGTCGCCGAGCAGACCTTGGCGGCATGCTTCCCGGCGGTGTACGGAGTGGGCGCCGTGACGGCTCCCGATGCGCTCGACATGGCGGCCGTCAGACCGACGACGGCCAGCGCACCGGCGCTCAGGGCGGACACGAGAATCCGTTGCCTCAACTGGACTCCTCGAGGTTGCGCAGACCTCCGCCTACCGTCCCGTTCGGCCGGGGGGCGGAGGCCGGCTTGATGTGGGGGTCCTCGCATCGTGCGTCCGCCGGAGGCCGGGATGCCAGCGATCGGACCCCTGACAAATGTCATGGGTGCGGCCGTGACAGCCGTCCCCGCCGAGCCCGATTTCCCGCGTGATCCCGCGGATCCCGGCGACCCGCGGGGCGATGAAGGATTCCCCCTGACTTTCCCGGCGCCGAACCTTGACACCGTTTCGGCCGCCGGGACTATGCTGCCGAGAAATCGATTTCCCGTTGAGAGAGGTCCACTCATGGATCACCCACCGCTCAGTCGGCGACGATTCCTCCAGACCACCGGCGGCGCGACGCTCGCCGCGGCTCTGGCAGGTTGTGGCGGCGGGAGCGGCGGCGGTGGCGCCTCCTCGAAGGAACTGTCGTTCGTCTACATGGGGACCGCGGAGCAGCAGGCGACCTGGAACAAGCTGTTCGCCAAGTTCACCGAGCAGCACCCGGAGATCAAGCTCAAGGCTGAGGGCATCCCGCTGTCGAACTGGGGCGACTTCTTCAACAAGCTGTCCACCCGGATCGCCGGCGGGCAGGTGCCGGACGTCATCCAGATCGCCACCGAGGGCCAGCGGCTGTTCGCGTCCAAGGGCCTGCTCGCGCCGCTCGACGACTACATCAAGAAGGACCAGTCGACGATCGACGAGTACTACGCGGACATGGACCCGAACCTGATCGAGTGGGACAAGAAGTACGCCTCCACCGACGGCAAGACGTACTACCTGCCGGGCGAGTTCAACACG
>DASXXB010000182.1:0-3055 GCA_036503355.1 Kribbella sp.
GATGATCATGAGCCCGGCCGGCTACCGCTTCGGTGACTACTGGAGGTTGGGCCTCGTGGTCATGGGCTGGTGGCTGCTGACGACCTTGCTGATCGTCCCGCTGGTCTGGCCGTTCTGACATGATCGACAGGTACGTATCGACCGGCGACCTGCCCGGGGTTGCGTCGGTGGCCCTGCTGGTGGAAGCGGCGTACGAGCGTTTTCACGGCATCGCCGACGGGGCGGTGTCGGACGTCTATCCCGCGCTGGCCAAGGTGGATCCGAACGCCTTCGGTTTGTGTGTCGCCGGAGTCGACGGGCGGCGCTTCGAGACGGGCGACTCGCGGTGCCCGTTCACGATCATGAGTGTCGCCAAGCCGTTCGTCTTCGCGCTGATGTCCCAGGCGATCGGGTACGACGAAGTCAGAAAGCTGGTCGGCGTCAACGCCACCGGGCTCGCTTTCAACTCTGTCCAGGCGGTCGAGAGGTCGTCGGGGGGACGAACCAACCCGATGGTCAATCCCGGGGCGATCGCGACGACGAGCCTGACTCCGGGGAAGTCGCTGGAGACCCGCTGGCAGTTCATTCTCGACGGCCTGTGCCGCTTCGCCGGTCGCGACCTTCGCCTGGACCCCGACGTGCTCTCGTCCGCGCTCGCGACCAACCACCGCAACCGGGCACTCGCAGCGCTGCTCAAGAGCGTCGGTGGGCTGGCCGGTGATCCGGAGCAGGCCGTGGAGCTGTACACGATGCAGAGTTGTCTGAGCGTCACTGCTGCCGACCTCGCGGTCATGGGCGCGACGCTTGCGGACGGCGGCGTCTGCCCGGTGACACAGGAGCGGGTGGTCGACCAGGATGTCGCACGCGTGACGCTGGCGGTCATGACGATCGCCGGTCTGTACGAGACCTCGGGGGACTGGCTGCTCGATGTCGGCGTACCGGGCAAGAGTGGGATCGGAGGCGGCATCGTCACCGTCTCACCGGGCAAAGGCGCGTTGGGGACGTTCGGTCCGCGACTCGATGCCGCTGGCAACAGCGTTGCAGGCCAGTTGGCCGCGCAGTTCCTGGCCCGGCACCTTGGCCTTGACCTGCTCGCTTCCGAGCCTGTGCCGCCTAAGGAGCAGCCAGGGTGAGGGTGGTGGTGGCCGGCGTGCCGGCGTTGGCGCGTACGTAGGTCAGTTCGAGGGTGTCGCCGGCCTGCCGGGTCAGCGTGGCGACCACGATCTGCTCAGAGCTCACAGCAGCCGCGCCGTCGATCTTCGTGATGATGTCGCCGGCCCTGAGCCCGGCCTTCACTGCGGGACCTCCCGCGTCGACCGCGAGCACGAACAGACCCGTCGGCGCACCCGCTGCCGCCGCTACGGCCGGCGGTATCTTCTGGACCTGCAGGCCAGTCGTGGGATGCCCTGGTTGGCCGGTCTTGATGAGCTGATCGGCGATCGGTTTCGCCAGATCGACGGGAATCGCGAAGCCGAGCCCGACACTCCCACCGCCGCCGGTCCCGGACGCGTCGGGCACCGTCGCGATGGCGGCGTTGACGCCGACCAGGTGTCCCGCACAGTCGACGAGGGCGCCGCCGCTGTTGCCGGGGTTGATGGCGGCGTCGGTCTGGATCGCGCCGACGAGATGGTGGGTCACGCCGTCACCCGGCACCGGGACGTACCGATCCAGCGCGCTGACGATGCCGGAGGTCACCGTGCTGGCGAGGCCGAGCGGTGCGCCGAGCGCGACGACAGGCTGACCGACCTGAAGCTCCGCTGACGATCCGGTCGCTATCACGGGGTAGTTCTTGGCGGCGTCGGCTGCCTTGAGTACGGCGAGGTCGGTGCTCGGGTCGCGCCCGACGATCGTGGCGTCCGAGCTGTGACCGTCGCTGTGCTGGACCGACACCGCGCCGCCGGCGCCCGCGGCAACCGAGATGACGTGGTCGTTGGTGAGGATGTAGCCACCCTCTCTGAACACCTGCCCCGATCCGGTGCCCGCCTGGGCGCCGCGCCGGGCGGAGATCGTGACGATCGACGGCAGCACCTGGTTCGCGACCGGGATCGCGGCGCACATCGCCGTACCGGCGTCGCCGCGTCCGGCCGCGGTCGCGTCACCGCTTCGTCGTACGGCGAGGAAGATCAGCGCGGTGACCAATGCGCCTGCGGCAACACCGGCCACGACCGCGACCGGCACCCGGGGGAGACGGCTCCAGCGTGAGGAGGGAGCCGGCGGTTCGCTGCCTGCCTGAGCCATCTGACCTCCTCGGCTCCGTCGTCTTTGACGAGAATAGGATCGGGTCGCAGCCGGCATCTCACCTGATCCAGGTGACTACGCCGTCATCAGCACGCAGAAGGTCCGGACTCCGGCGCGCTTGGCGTGCCTCCCCCGTGCCGGGTGATGCGAGCACGTCACCGGCGACCGACCATGTCGCAGTCGTCAGGTCACGCGGCCAGGACCTTGGCCTTGAGCAGGTCGAACTCGGACTGCGAGATCGTGCCGTCGTCCAGCATCGTCTTGGCGCGGGCGATCTGGTCGGCCGGCGACGTCGAGCCCGCGACGTCGCGGATGTAGTCCTCCTGGCGTTGGCGTGCCGCTTGGGCGGCCGCCATCGAGCGGTCGGCCATCCGTCCGCCGCGCACGACGACGTACACGAGTGCCGTGAGGAGCGGTACGAAGAACAGGCACAGAAGCCAGACGGCCTTCTCGACACCGGACGACTGCCGGTCACGGAAGATGTCCGCCAGTATCGAGAACAGCATCATCAGGTACGCGACGAAGCCGAAGCTGATGATGATGAACCACACCACGTTCCAGAACGACATCCGAGTTCCTCTCCTACGATGGGTCGGGCGACGGGACCTGGACGACCTCCACGATGGTGATCCCGAGGGTGTCGAGGAAGTTGAGCACCCCGGCCAGCGCCGACTGGTCCACGAGTTCGCCGTGCAGGACCGTGTGCGCCGGCTCCCGATCGGCGGTCAGCGACGGGAAAACGCTGGTCAGCTCCGGCGACAGATCGCCTTTGACCCGAATCACGTAACGCGTCATGCCATGTCCTCCCGACACCTCGACTGTGCTGTGCGGAATGCCG
>DASXXB010000183.1:0-6266 GCA_036503355.1 Kribbella sp.
GTAGGGCGGGCGGGACTCGAACCCGCGGCCCAGGGATTATGAGTCCCCTGCTCTAACCAGCTGAGCTACCGCCCCGTGTGCGGGTGATCGTATCTGGTGGGTGGGGGTGTGGTGTTAAACCAGGGGTCGGTCAGGGGTTTGACTGAGGGGTGGTTACGCCGGACCGGGCATGATGGAGGCAGGGCCGGACGAAGGGAACATCGATGGGCTGGTTCATTTTCCTGGTGATCGTGGTGGGCGCGATCGCGGCGTACAAGTACCGCGTGCCGCTGCTCGCGAAGATCCTCGGTCAGCCGGAGCACCGCATCCAGCGGGCGATCGACCGGAAGAAGGGGAAGTAGGCACTTCCTCCCGAAGCATCACCCGGTGCGCCGACGGCGGCGCCCCGGGGTTGCCGGACGGCATGACAAGGCGGGCAGCGAGGTCGGTCTGGGTCGCCGGACGGCGTGACAAGGCCCTGACCGCTGTTGGCGGTCAGGGCCTCGTGGTCAGCTTGGTGCGTGCGTCAGGTCAGCGGACCTGGACCGCGGCCACGGATGCGGCGGCGGTGATCTCGCCGCTGCCGGCGGAGCCGCCGTCGTCGTTGTAGCCGAAGGCGAACACCTCGACCTTGGTCGTCGCCTTGACGGTCACGATCTTGACGGTCGATCCGGACAGTTCACGGTCGGCCGACGGGGAGATTTCCGTGCCGAGGATGGTGCCGTAGTCCTCGCCGAACGCGGTGTCGGAGGCGCCGACCCGGAGCGCCAGCTCCGGACGCGTGCCCGGCACGCCCTTGGTGGTGCGGGCGAAGAACGCGGTCGAGTTCAGCAGCCAGGTGCCCGGCGTGAGGGTGAACGAGCCCAGGCTGGTCTTGTTCGTCTTGAACGATCCGCCGATCTTCGCGATCGGCTTCGCGGCGAAGTCCTGGCTCACGCCGAGCTTGCCGTTGTCCTTCAGGAAGGCGTCGCGGTCCGCGGGGACGATTTTCGACTTGGGCAGGCTGTTGTCGACGACCTGCGAGGCTGCCACGGAGCGCGGGCAGAGCGGGTACGACAGGGTCTTGCAGTCCGGGCGTACGGCGCCGTTGGCGGCGACCGTGACACCGACGAGTACGCCGGCCCCGAGTACGCCGGCGACCAGCAGACGGCCGGCCTTGGTCGTGAAGACCTTCTTGATGTTCACAGGGTTCCTTCCCCTTCATCCCCGAGGCCCCCCTCGGGATTCTGCAGAGGAACGTACGCCAAATTTGTGGGCTAGTCCAATGGTGAGAGCTGATCAGTTCGGGAGCTTCCGGCACCACGCGGTCAGGGTGATCCGGGCCGTCGTGCCGAGGTCGGTGTCGACAGGCCAGACGATCGGACTGACGCCGCGCCGTCGCGCGACGGCGAGGTAGGTGCCGGAGGCCTTGTCCTCGGCAACTTCGACGGTGCTGGACCAGGAGACGGCCGCGAGCGCCGTTTCGCCTTTGGCGAGGCGGATCTTGGTCGGCCCCGGATCGATGGCCATGTATGAGATGCCGTGGGCAACGGTCACCTTCAGCGGCTGTCGTCGTGCGTTGAGGACGGCAACGTCCGGGTAGCCGTTGAGGCTGATGGGCGCCGACCGGCAGTTCGTCAGCTTCACCACGACGGCCCGATGTCCCAGCGCCACCTCGACCGGCCCGACCGTGATCACGGCACCGGGCGCCGGGCAGGTGCGCGGCGGCGGAGTCGGTGTACGTGTGGGTGGCCTCGTCGGGATCCCGACCCCTGGCGTTGGTGCGGTCGAGACGGTCGGCACCCGACCGTCCGCACCGGGCTGCACACCAGACGCGGCACCAGACACCGAACCAGGTACCGCGCTCTCGGTCCCGCAGCCGCTCAGCAGCCCGCCGAGCAGCAGCCCGCCAAGCAGCACCGGTCGGCCGATCAGCCCCACCCACCCCCGCCGATTCACGCCCCGAACCTACCTGAGCGGCGGCGGTTGGCGACGAACCGCTCCGCCTTCGCCTTCAGCGCGGAAATGAAGAAGCCGGGCTCCTGTGGAGGAGAACCCGGCGGGTGGAGGTTGCTCCCGCCACTGGACTCGAACCAGTAACCTGCCGGTTAACAGCCGGCTGCTCTGCCAATTGAGCTAGGCGGGATCGCTGTGCTGCCCTGACCCCGGAACCCCGAGGACCTGAGTAGGTTAGCAGGCAGGTGGCGAACTACAAAAACGGGATTCGGGTGCCTGCCGACTCAGACGCCGAACTCGTCCCGGACCTGCCGCAGTGCTTCCTCGGCGGCGTCCACGACACCGGGCTGGGACGGCTCCAACCCCTTGTCCAGAACGATGTTCCACGTGACCGCCGCGTCGGTGTCGGCCGGGTTTCGGCGGCCGACGATGCGGACGCCCCGCTTGCCGGCCAGCGGGACATGGCGCTGTACGACGATGCTCGCGTCGACTCGTTCGCGCAGCAGTTGGCCGAAGCGCCCCGGGTCCTCGACTTTGAGTTCGGTGGCGCGCAACGGCGTACCGAAGTCGGTGGTCTCGTAGACGTGCAGGACCGAGGCCTCGGCGTCCCAGTTGGCGCGCTCGATCTGCTCCCAGCCGACCCGGCGGTCCGCGTCCGCGGAGTCCGACGGCAGGTAGACGGCCGAACGCGTGCCGGCCGCCCAGCGGCCGTTCGCGAGCTGCACGGCGGCCAGGATGCCTTCCTTGCGCCCCGTCGACTGACGGGCGGCCGCCGACACGGCGTCGGCGAGCTCACGCGGCCACGGGGTACGCAGAAGTCTCACATTCACATCATTCCAGTCCCTCCAAGTCGTCAGGTCACGCGGATAGGGGGTGCGGTCCCCGCGGCGGGTCAGGCCACGTACTCGCGGAGCTGTGGGAGGGCCCGGCGCCGCAGCTGGCGCAGAGCCTCACGCTCCAGCGCGCGCACCTTCGCAGGATTCAGATCGAGTTGTACGGCGGTCTCCTCGGGTGTCGACGGGATGTGGCCGTGCAGGCCGTAGCGATGGTGCAGAACGGACTGGTGCAGGTCGTCGAGGAACTCCAGGTGGTACGCGAGATCGCGGCGCAGCGCCGCGCCCAGCACGATCGGGTCGTCGTCGACCACCGGGTCGGACTCGTCCAGGTCCAGCGTCTCGGGATGCATCCGCCACGCCTGCGCCCGCTCGATCCGCGCGATGCTCAGACCGGTCGCCCGCGCGAGCTCCGGCGTACTGGGATCGTGCCCCAGCTCCTGCGTCAGCTCGTGCCGCGCCGACCCCACGCGGGACGCGTCGGCATACGCCTGGGCGGGCATCCGCACCAGCCGGGACCGGTCCGAGATCGCGCGCCCGATCGCCTGCCGGATCCACCAGATCGCGTACGTCGAGAACCGGTTGCCGAGGCGGTGGTCGAACCGCTCCACCGCCCGCATCAGCCCGATGTTGCCCTCCTGGATCAGGTCGAGCAGCGAGATGCCCTTCCCGCCGTACCGCCGGGCGAGCGAGACGACCAGCCGGAGGTTGCCCTCGACCATCCGCTGCCACGAGTGCTGCCCGCACGCGACCACCCGGCGCAGCTCGGCCGGGTCGTGCCGGCCCGGATCGCCGTTCAGCCGCTCCGCCGCCAGCAGTCCGGCCTCGATCCAGTACGAGTGCTCGTTCACCTCCTCCAAGGTCAGTAGTTCGTGCTGCCCGATGTCACGCAGGTAGGCCACCAGGGCGGTCACGTCCGCCGGATCACAGTCGAGATCAGCCATCCGATCCTCTCTCCGGGAATCTCCTTGCCCAAGAGAGTGCCGCGTTTCACCCCTCGCCGGACCGATGACTTCGGGTATGTGGATAACTACGCGGTGTCACAGATAGTTGCGTAGCCCACTGAGGAGACCCTGGTGGAACGGGTTGGCGTCGACCGCGTCGAACCAGGCCGGACCTGTCGTCAGCGGCTCGAGCGGCGGAATTGAGACCGGCCCCGGATCGACCGCGCCGTCGAGGGCGTCTCCGGCGAGCTCGGGCGCCGGCATATCCGGGAGCAGCACGAACTCGTCCGCCGGCACGGGGTCTCCGCCGAATGCGAAGGCCGCGACGCGGGCGGAAGCGCCGTCCGGGTCCTGCCGGACCTTGTCCAGATCGGCGACGACCGTCGACCAGGTGACTGCCGGATCGCCGTAGTCGATCAGGCGCGAGAGCCGGCCGACCGTGATCGGGGTCGCCGACGGCGCGAGCGGCTTCATCAGCGAACGCAGCCCGTAGCGTGCCCGGCCGCCGACCACGACCAGGCGGACGTCGGACTCGGTCGCCTCGATCAGGCTGCGGTACGGGTCGGCAGCGGATCGGCTGACGACGATCAGGTCTGCGAGCGCGCCGCGTTCCAGCCGGCCGACCGGGCGCGGCCACACCTCGGTCAGCGCCTCGCCGGGATTCGAGGTGAGCATCCGGACCAGTTCCTCGTCGGTGAAAACGGCATGGACCTTGTTCCACAGATCGGCGACCTTCAACTCCCACAGGACATTCCTGGTCCCCGACGGGCCCCAGTCCGAACCCAGGCACAGCCGCACCCCGGCCGCGTGGGCGGTCTTCACGTCCGCCGTCGCGCCGTACAGCCACAGATTCGAGAACGGTGACCACACCAGGCTGGAATTCCCGGCTTTCATCGCCGCGAAGTCGTCCGCATTCAGCGCGGCGCCGTGAATCGCGACCAGTTGCGGTTTGACCACTCCGACGTCTTCCAGCAGCCGAAACTCCGACCGCAGTTTCGGATCCGATCCCTCCGCCGAATGCGCGATGAATCCCCGCCCGGCCGCCACCGCGGTCGCGTACGGCGCCAGCGCTTCGGGGCTGTCGGCAACCAGCGTGCTGACCCGGATGAAATCGTCGTGCGTCCCGAGTTTCTCGGAGTCGACGTTGCGCACCAGATCGTCGTCCGGCGGTACGGCGCCCCGCGGATTCCCCTGGATCGACGTCGTACCGCCGACGATCGCGCGCGTCTCGACGTACCTGAGCAAGGCACGCCCCGCCGCGGCGCCGAGCAGCCGCGCCGGCCGGCTGATGCGGGAGCTGTACGTCGGTGCGCCGCCCCATTGATTGTGCGAGGTCCACGGAATCTTCCGCGCGGGCTCGGTCCACAACGGCAGGCTGTTGTACATCAAGTGATTGTGCAGATCGATCAGCCCGGGATAGATCAATCCGCCCGCGGTGATCCGCGGAGCGTTCTCGAATCCCGCCGGTACGTCGTCCAGTGGCGTAACGGCCGCAATCAGCCCGTCGTCACCGACATACACCGCGGCACCGGTCAGAACGTCCGCGTCCGATCCCATCGTCACCACGGTTCCACGCAGTACAAACATCGCCGCCCCTCCCGTAGAATCCCCCATACCGCCCCTGTAGCTGAGCGTATCGCCGAGGGGGAGGTACTTCGATGGGTGATTTCGATCCCGGCCCACCGGTCACGGTGGCACGGCACTTCGCGAAAGTCCCGAGTTACGCGGATTTCCGGCAATTCTTCTGGTACGACTGGGGCCCGGTATTCTACCGCGGCCGCCTGAATCGCACGGCCCGGCTGCTCGCGATCGCCTCCGACCCCGGCCCGACCGAACGGGTCGCGGGCCGCACGCTGGTCGGCGATGCCGGTCAACGCGTGCAGGGCTTCCTGACGAAGCTCGGCCTCACCCGCAGCTACGCGCTCGTCAACGCCTACGCGTTCGCCCTGCGGCCGTCCCGGGCTCAGCAAGCGGCGCCGCTGCTGGCACGGCCCGACCAACTGGCCTGGCGCAACACGCTCCTCGAGCTGATCACCGGCCCGCAGTTGCAGGCGATCGTCGCCTTCGGTACCCAGGCGCGATCGGCCGTCCAACTGTGGGACGGCAAACCCGGCGTCCCGGTGTTCGAGGTGCCGCATCCGTCGAGCCGCAGCCCGAAGGTGCTCATCGACAGTTGGCGGCAGGCGATCACGGACCTGCGAGCGATCGTCACGCCCGATCCCGACGGCGACAACACCGGCCCCAACTACGGCGCCAAGTTCGGTGAGTCCGACTATGCGCCGATTCCGCCGCGCGACCTGCCGTTCGGCGTACCGCCGTGGCTGGGGGACGACGCCTGGGGCCGCAAGGACAAACCCCGGCACAACAACAGCGTCGAACGCCCGGCGACCGACCTGCTGAACACCCTCGTCTGGCACGCGCCGAAGTCGGGCTGAGGATTGGGCTCAGGATTGTCCCCGGCTGCCGCTACCTTGGTCGGATGCGAGTGGCGACGTGGAACGTGAATTCGGTCAAGCAGCGGATGCCGCGGCTGCTGGACTGGCTGGACGAGCGGCAGCCGGACGTCGTGTGCCTG
>DASXXB010000184.1:0-5389 GCA_036503355.1 Kribbella sp.
CTGCCGTGGTGGCTCGGGATCCTGGTGCCGGTCGTGGTGGCCGGTACGGCGATCGTGCTGCCGAAGAAGCGCAACTAGTTTGGGAGTGGGTTGAGGTGTCCGACGTACTGCGGCTCAAGGAACAGCTGCACCAGGTCTCGATGGAGGCCAAGCAGGCAGCGGGTGGGCTGGCCGGGTTCAAGCTCCGGTTCACGCAGCACAGCCAGCTCGTGGAGAGCCTGATCGCGGGCACCGCCACCGGCATCGACCGCGACATCACCGAGATCCTGGAGGCCGCGAGCAAGGCGGTGGAACAGGCCGCCGAGGCGCTCGAGATCGCGTCCGCCGGCTGCAAGAACTACGCCGACCAGATCTGACGCCCGAGTCACCGCCGTGCCTTCCGAGCTGCAGCGGGTCGCCCGCGGCCTGGTCGACTGCTTCGACGAGATCCCTCGAGTGGTCGACCAGTTGCTGCGTACGGCGGCCCGCTGCCGCGAGAACGCCCAGCTCGCGCTGATCGCGTCCCGCGGACAGGCGACGGTCGCCGCGCAACAACTCGACGCGGCCGCCCGTGCCTGCGAGGCCGCCGCGCACTTCCTGTCGATGGCGCCCCCGAAAGCCCGCGGCTGGGCCGAGGGCTTGACCGGTACGGCGGGACCGTCCACCAACCGCCCGTCCTCGGACTCCGCCGACCGCAACCGGCCGACGAGCGGCACCGACGCCGAGATCCGCACGAGACGGCTCACGGCGACGTACGAGGACCTGGAAGTTGCCGAGGACAACGAGCCGCCGCTGGTGACGGTGGCCCGCAAGGCCTTTGAGAAGTACCGTAAGGCTCACGAGAAGGACGAGGAGAACCAGGATCCGCAGGAGCCTCTCGAGGTTGAGATCACCGTCACCGAAACCGGCGAGATCATTCTCGAAGAACGCGACGAGAAGGAAGAACAGAAACGCGCCGACCGCCTGACCGGCGACTTCGAGATCGAGGTCGACCTGGGGGAAGCGGTCAAGGCCCTCCTCGACTCCCTGCCGGACGACCAGCAATGGCAACACGTCACCATCACCATCACCGCCGACAAGGTGGAAGCCACCTTCGACGACCCGGGCGAGCAGCCGCTCACCCCTATCGTCGTCGACATCCAACTCCCCGACTTCCCGGCGCCCGGCGACCTCGACTTCGACCCAGCCTTCGACGCGCGTCCCTTGGAGGTGGACTTCGCCCCCGGCGTGTGGGATCCCAACGACGTCTTCGAGCCGAAGGAACGTCTGATCGCCGATCGGCTGGCAGAGCAAGGATGGCGCGTCGACGCGCGGAAGGCCGACCACACTCGGGATCGGGTTTCGAATCCGGACGGCATGGTGCGCAAGAGCCCCGACGCGGACGGGGTCGTGATCGAGTTCAAAACCCCTGTCAGTGGGAAGTCGAACGCTATCAAGCGCAACATCCACGACGCGAGCAAGCAGGCAGGCGAGCGGAGCGAGATCCTGATCGACGGCAGGTCGGTCGACCTGTCCGAGGACGCGGCATCGAGAGCATTCCGCAGGGCGTGTGGTCAGCCAGGCGGCCGAGTCGCGGACGTCGTTCATGTCATTCTCGGTGACGGGCGTCTGATCACGTACACGAAGGAGAAATGATGTCCGACAGCGACACCATCTTTCTGGCCGCGAGCGAGCCGCTCGACACCACGGCCGAATGGATCGCGGCCGCCCTGCAGTTGGAGCGTCTCGACGATCCGGATCTGAAGGACAACGAGTACTTCTTCCGCGGGCGCGCCCGGACCGTCGACGGAAGAGTTCTTCTGGTGGTCGGTCCGAACATCTACGGTGAGGACGATCCCGAGCCCGAGGACGTATCGGCCATCGATCGCTACAGCGGCGCCATCGACGTGCGGGTCGCCGGATCGAGGAACGCGGAAAGCCAGCTGAACGAGGCCCGTAGGATCTTCGACGAGCTCGCGTCGACGCAGTCATCGGTAGGGCTCGTCCTTGCCCACGCGATGTCGTGGATCGTGGCTGCTTACCTTCCGGGCTCCGGCGTACACACCTTCCCGCCGGAGACCTCCCTCGACGTCGACGACCTCGACGCTTGGCGTCCGTGGGTCGTCGGCTGACGCTGCCGGGGCGTCCTCACGGGGCGTGAGATTTTTCTGGAAACTCGCGTCATGAACGGCTTGGCGGGCCGTCACTACCTGTGAAACCACCCCCACAGGGAAGTGGAAGTGATTGGCGTGAAGGGTTGTCCTGCGAGGTCGCTGATGGGATCCGGCTCGACTCGGTGCCGGGTGTATTGACATGGCCGACGATGGTGATCCGCACCCGGCTGTGGTCCGGGTGCAGCGTCGTCGGGTACGGGTCTGGTTCGGGGACCATGTGGTCGCCGACTACCGGGCCGAGGCGGAGCTGGCCGAGCGGTACGCGGCGGCCATGTCCCGCAGGTTCGCCGGACTGCGGGTGACCAGTGACCCGCTCCCGGAGCAGGATCCGGGACCGGACCGCAAGTTGCCGGGGGAGCGGCTGTGGGAGGTTGCACCGAAATGACTTCTCGTCGCTTCCGGCTGATCCGGCATCAGGACGTCTCCGGTGTCAGCGGCACCGGGCCCGTCGCCGAGGGCGTGCAGTTCACCGACGGCGCGGTCGCGCTGCGCTGGTACGGCGACTATCCGACCACGACCGTGTGGGACGGCATCGAGTCCGTCGTCGCCATCCACGGTCACGGCGGGGCCACCGTGGTCGAGTGGCTCGACCCGGAACCGGGTCCCGATCCCGACCTCAAGCTGCCGCCCCGCGAGTCCCTCCCACCCCGTCCGTGGCCGGACCTGCACTCGGCTCCCGAGCCGCAGGATCCCGACCCGTTGCACTCCGAGCGCGACCTCGGTTCGTACGGCGCGGCGCCGCCGTCCACCTGGTCGTCGTACCGCGTCTTCCGCTGATTTCCGATCCACCGGTGCCGGGCCCACCCCCCTCCCCGGCACCGGTCACCTCGGTACGGCGTACTCCTGGGCGAGCCGGAGTACGCCGTACCTGAGGATCCTTCAGCTGTAGTCCATCCGGTCCAGCAGATCGAGGTTGTAGAACGTTCCGGGCCCGTCGCACAGGGCCATCATCTTCTCCGACATCTCGGTCGTGTCGGCGCGCTTGGAGTTCTCCATCGCCTCCTCGTAGGAGTTGAACTCGATGATCGCGAAGTAGCGCCCCTTCTCGTCCCGGTCGGCGCAGGTCAGCCCGCGCGACGGCGCGGGGCCGTCGCCGTCGGCCTCGCGTTTGGCGCGGAACTCCTCCATCAGTGCCGCGACCTCGTCCGGTTTCGACGTCCGGTACTCGATGATCTGAACGAAACCAGCCATTTCTCCCCCTGGTTCTGACCGACACTCACCCTGGGTGTCTCCTGCTCCGACACTGCGCCCGGATCGCCCGCCTGGCAAGGGCCGGCACCTTACGATGACCTGACGGGAGCGGCGGATCACGGGCCGTCGTCCGGACGGGTGGTTCTGCCGTCGGCAGAGGTCTCTGGGAATTGTCGGCGCGGCCTGATTTGCTGGCCCGCATGGAGATTCTGATCCTCGGCGGTACGGCGTTCCTCGGCCGGGAGCTCGCGGCACAGGCGCTCGCGCGCGGTCATGCGGTGACCTGTGTGGCGCGCGGCGAGAGCGGCGCGGTGGCGCCCGGCGCGACGCTGGTGGCGACCGATCGAAGCCGGCCGGATGCGTACGACGCGATCCCGGCGCGCGAGTGGGACGCGGTGTTCGAGGTCTCGTGGCAGCCGGGCTTCGTGAAGGCCGCGCTGGCCGCGTTCGGCGGGCGGGCGAAGCACTGGACCTACGTGTCGTCGGGGAATGTGTACGAGAAGTTCGACACGCCCGGCGCGGACGAGTCGGCCGTACTGCGGGAGCCCGCCGAGCAGGACGTCGTCGACCGGGAGTTGTACGGCGAGGCGAAGGTCGCGTGTGAGATCGCGTCGCTCGATGCGGTCGGGGATCGGCTGGTGATCGCCCGCGCCGGGCTGATCGGAGGGCCGGGGGATTCCAGCGATCGCGCCGGTGCGTGGGTCGCGCGGGCGGCGCTGGCGCCGGAGGAGCCGATGCTCGTGCCCGACACGCCTGAGCTGGCGACCGCGGTGATCGACGTCAGGGATCTCGCCGGCTGGCTGCTGGACAACGCCGAAACCGGCCGGACCGGCACGTTCGACACGTATGGGCCGGTCGTGCCGTTCGGGGAGTGGGTGGCGACCGCGCGGGAGGTCGGTGGTCACACCGGGCCGGTGGTGCTCGCGCCGCAGGAGTGGCTGGAGGAGCAGAAGGTCGAGCAGTACATGGGGCCGGAGTCGCTGACGATGTGGATCACGGAGCCTGGGTACGAAGGCTGGTCGTCGCGGAGTGGTGCGGCCGCGAAGGCGGCGGGGCTGACGCACCGGCCGCGACGCGAGGTCATGGTGGACACGCTCGCCTGGGAGCGCGAGCTCGGACTGGATCGCGAGCGCCGCGCCGGCCTGAGCCTGGCCAGGGAGAAGGAGTTGATCGAGTCACTGCGGCCGTAGAGAGTAGGCGCATGCGCCTGGTGCTGATCTCGGACACTCACCTGCCGGTGCGGGCGAAGAAGTTGCCGGAGCCGGTCTGGGAGGCTATCGAGCGTGCCGACGTGGTCATCCATGCCGGGGACTGGGTGAGTGTCGGATTGCTGGACGAGTTGGAGTCCCGCGCGGCCCGGCTGATCGGGTGCTGGGGCAACAACGACGGGCCCGAGATTCGGGCGCGGCTGCCTGAGGTCGCGCGCGTGTCGCTCGACGGGCTGTCGATGGCCGTGGTTCACGAGACCGGTCCGGCCGTGGGGCGTGAGGCACGCTGCGAAGCGGCGTACCCGGGGGTGGACGTGCTCGTGTTCGGGCACAGCCACATCCCGTGGGACACGACGAGCCCGGGCGGGCTGCGGCTGCTGAATCCGGGATCGCCGACCGATCGGCGGCGGCAGCCGTACTGCACCTACCAGACCGCGACCATCACCGGCGGCCGTCTGGAAGAAGTTGCCCTGCACAACCTCTAGCGTCCCGAAGTTCAGGACGGCAGAAGGTTGCGTTCCGCAACGAAAATCGGCCGGGCACATGTGGCCGGCGCCGTACCACCGAGTTACGGCGCACCCACACGTGCCCGGCCGAGGTCGGCCAGGTCAGGCGTTCGCTGCTTCCTTGACCCTGGTCTTGAGGCGATCGCGGACCTCTTCCGGTGTGTACGCACGGCGCTTCCGCTCGCCCCGTGCGACCACAACGCCCGTGGCAGCCACGCCGACGAGCCCCGCAAGCCCTACCACCTTCCATACCTTCATGCCGACTAACCTAGCGACGTGAACAGCCGGATTTCCTTGGATGACGCTACGGAACTGACACGAACAGGTGACATTTGGCTGTTCCGCGGTGCGA
>DASXXB010000185.1:0-1741 GCA_036503355.1 Kribbella sp.
CGGCAACGGGAGAACCGTCAGCAGACTGCCGATGACTTCCACCCCGAGCATCCCGAGTACGACGGTACGCCGCCGAGGCCCCGCGCCGAGCCGACCGAACACCGGTGTCGCGACAGCTCCGGCCAGCAGTGCGATCGTCAGAGTCCACTGCGATGCGGCGAGCGAAACGTCGTACGTCTGGGCGACCGCCGTGATCAACGGCGCACCGAGGCTGCCGATCACAGCGCCGGCCAGGCCGACGAAGACCAGGAAGCCCGCCAGCAACCCCGGCGACGGGGCGTGCTTCGCGTCCGCGGCCGGCATGGTCATTGGTTCGTCTCGGTCGTGATGTGGGTGAACAGACCGGGTTTGATGAGGGTCCTGGCCTGCTGGGACCACGGCTCGTCCACCTCTGGGAGATCCAGCGCGGCGTTGGTGTTCAGGAGCATGCCGAAGGCAAGGAACGCCTTCACGGTGACCGGGTCGAGCTGCGCGGTGTCGGCCACGGACTGCCACAGGCGCGCGAAGCTCGTCCGTACGGCGTCCCGCACCTCACCATCGCCCGCGGCGGCCGCTGCCGTGCCCTGCAACTGGAGGAGCAGCGTCGTACGGTCGGCGAGCATGTCGTGGTACTCCTGGCCCATCGCAGCCAGCGCCTCGATCCCGCTCGCCCCGCCCGCGGCCGCGATCATCGCGAGCCGCATCCGCTCGAAGGCGGCGTCCACACACTCCAGGAACAGCAGCTTCTTGGTCCCGAACAACCTGAAAACGTACGCCTGCGTGATCCCGGCCCGCCGCGCGATCGTCTCCGTCGACGCGCCGTACAGCCCCGCGGTCGCGAACTCCTCCTCGGCGATCCCGAGCACCTGCTCGCGCCGCTCCTGCCCACTCATCCGTGTCGCCACACAGCCGAAGTTAGTAGTTACTATCTACTAACTACAACCCAATGTCTGACACGTCACGTCTAGTCCTGGATGGCCTTGACGATGGCGATGTTCCGGGTCAGCCAGTCCTGTGGGAGTGAGTCGTCGGTGTTTGTGGACTCGAGGGTCCACAGGACGTTCAGCAGCTGGCGGACGATCACCCAGGCGCGGGCGCGGTCCTCGTCGAAGCCTGCGGCGTCGATCGTCGTCCAGAACCGCTGCCGGACCGCGAACCGCAGGTCGTGCGCGGCCGCCACCTCGTCCCACCGGTTCCAGATCAGCGGCGCGACCTCGAAGTGCGGGTCACCCGACAGCGGCTTCGGGTCGATCACCAGCCACGGTTCGCGCTCGGCGGCGAGCATGTTCTCGTAGTGCAGGTCGGTGTGGATCAGCTTGCCGTCGGTGGCCGGGTCGGCGAGGAAGTCCTCCGCCAGCGAGATCGCCTGCTCGACGTACCGATGCGGCACCGGCGCCGAGGCCGGCAGCTTCCGGAACCGATCGACCCACCCGGCCAGCTCCCCCGACAACGTCCGGAACTGCGGACCCGCCGCGACATGCAGTCGCTTGTAGGCCCCGCCAACGATCTCGCAGGCGTCCAGCGCCTCGATCGTGGTCAGGTCCCGCGACTCCAGCCGCTCCAGCAGCAGCGCGAACCGCCGCGGATCGGCGCGCAGCAGTTGTACGGCGCCGTTGCCGGTCCAGGTCCGTAGCGCCAGGTGCTCGGTCTCCGCCTCCCAGTGCGGGAACTGCACCTTCAGTACGGCGCGCCGGCCGTCGGCGAGCACGGGTACGACGATCGCGCAGTTGCCGTACGCCGCCGTACCGTCGACGAGCAGGTC
>DASXXB010000186.1:0-6417 GCA_036503355.1 Kribbella sp.
CCAGGGCGATCGCGCGGTTGAGCGTGACCATCGGGTTCGGGGCGAGCTTCTCGAGCAACAGGTACAGCGAGTGGATCTGCGGCCAGTCGGTCTCGTCCGCGCTCGGCGCCTCCGCATGCACGGCGGCGATCGCGGCCTGCAACTGGTACGGCCCGACAGCGCCCTGCTGCAGCGTGTGCAGGATCAGGTCGGCGCCCTCAGTGATCTGCGCCCGATCCCACAACGAACGGTCCTGTTCGTCGATCGGGATGAGTCCGCCATCGGCCGTCGTCCGCGCCGCCCGGCGTGAGTCCGTCAGCAGCATCAACGCGAGCAGACCCGCGACCTCGCCGTCGTCCGGCAGCGCCGTACGCAGCATCCGCGTCAGCCGGATCGCCTCCGCGGTCAGCTCGACGCGCTGCAGCTCCTCCCCCGAGCTGGCCGTGTACCCCTCGTTGAAGATCAAGTACAGCACCTGCAGTACGACGCGCAACCGGTCGGCCTGTTCCGCCGCGGGCGGCATCTCGAACCGGCTGCCGGCCGCCTTGATGCTCTTCTTCGCCCGGCTGATCCGCGGCGCCATCGTTGCCTCCGGCACCATGAAGGCACGGGCGATCTCCGCCGTCGTCAGACCGCCGACCGCGCGCAGCGTCAGCGCAACCTGCGAGGCGGGCGTGACCGCCGGATGGCAGCACAGGAACAGCAACGTCAGCGTGTCGTCGGCGCCGGGAGCCTCGTCCACATCGGCGCCCGGGGCAACCAGCTCGTCCGGACCCGCCATCGCCGCGACGCTGTCCTCCCGCCGGCGCCGTGCGCTCTCGCTCCGGAACACATCCGTCAGCCGCCGCGTCGCAACCGTGATCAGCCAACCCCGCGGATTCGCCGGTACGCCGTCGACAGGCCACTGCGTCGCCGCAGCCAGCAACGCTTCCTGTACGGCGTCCTCACACAGGTCGAACTGCCCGTGCCGCCGCGCCAGAAACCCCAGCACCTGCGGCGCAAGCTCCCGCAACAGCCCCTCCACATTCACCCCGCCCACCCTACGCGGCACCGTCGATCAGCTGAACGACCAGCCTGTCCAGGTGTCCGCATGGATCGTGATGACTGGGCCCTGCGGTGGATTGGTCTCGTACTGCGGGTATTTCGCCATCAGCAGGTCGACCGCAGCGCCCTGGGTCTGCACCACGCGGGCAACCCCGTCGACCCGGACCCACCACAGGTGTGTCCAGTCCTCGTCGTACTCGTCCACGAGCAGCGCGACTTCCGGGTGCGCGGCGATGTTCCGCAGCCGCTTCAGCGCGGTCGTCGACTTCGGCTTGTGGTCGACGGCGATGAACAGTTCGTCACCGTGCACGGCGTACGTCACCGGGACGAGGTGTGGCCGCAGGTCGGTGCCGACGGTCGCCAACCGACCGACCCGGCCCGCCGCGACCCGCGCCCTGCACACCGCCTCGTCAAGTCGCACCCCACGACCCTTCAGCGTTGGAGGTGGCGGAGGGTGGCGGTGGGGAGTTTGCGGGTGAGGGGGCCGAGGAGCGAGGCATCGCGCAAGGCGGTCCGGGCCGCCAGGTGGCCGCAGGCTCCATGGACGCCGCCGCCCGGGTGGATCGCGGAGCTGCCCAGATACAGTCCGTCGACGAAGGTGCGCGCGCTGCCGAGGCCGATCGTCGGGCGGAAGATCAGCTGCTGGTGGAGCTGCATCGTCCCGCCGCCGACCGCGCCGAACCCGAGCGCCGCGTTCCCGGACTCCAGCGCCGACGGACGCTGCAGGTCCCGCCCGATGACGAGATCGCCGAAGCCGGGCGCGAACCGCTCGATCGCGCGTTCCATCCGGCCGGCCAGCTTCTCGGCGGACGCATCGTCGGCGATCCCCCGCGGCAGGTGCGCGTACGCCCAGACCGCCTCGGAGCCGGACGGCGACCGCGACGGATCCGACTTCGTGGTCTGACCGATCAGCAGGAACGGCTGCGACGGCACGCGGCCGGTGTCGAGGTCCGCGGACAGGTGCACCAGGTCGTCCGCCGTGCCGCCGAGATGGACGACGCCGGCCGAGCGCGCCTCCACCGACCGCCACGGGATCGGGCCGCTCAGCCGGAAGTTCAGCTTGACGGTCGGATAGTCCCACTCGAAGCGCTCGTCCAGATCCCGCCGCAGGCCGGCCGGAATGAGGGCCTCCGGCAACAACTCGCCGTACAACGCCGGCGCCGAGGTGTCCGCGATCACCGCTCGCCCGACACCGACCGTCTCCCCGGAGGATGTCCGTACGCCGGTCACGCGGCCGCCCGACACGTCGACGCCGGTGACCGGCATGTCCGCGACCAGCAACGCTCCGGCCCGCTCGGCCCGCCGTACCAGCGCGCCCGAGAACGCCGACGAGCCGCCGGCCGCGACCGGGTACCCGACGTCCTGCGCCATCATCGCGAGCAGCCAGCCCATCGTCCCGCTGACGCTCCCGGACAGCGGCGCGTCCGCGTGCATCGCGTTGCCCGCGATGATCGCCGGACCGTGCCGCCCGGTGAACAACTCCTGCCCCATCCGGTGCATCGGCATCGCCATGAACCGCGCGAACCGCAGCAACTCCCCCGCCGACCCGAGCTTGCGGACCAGCTTCAGCCCCGGCCGGACCGGGGGCCACGTGGTGAGCAGCGCGTCCAGCAGCGGCTCCCGGATCGACACATACTGCTGGTACAGCCGCAGCCAGGCCTCGCCGTCGCCCGGATACTCCGAGCCGAGCGACTTCGCGGTGTCCTCCGGATCCGGGTGGATCGCGGCCGCGGCGCCGTCCTCGTCCAGCAGATGAACCAGCGACAGCGGCGCATGGGACCACTTCAGCCCGAACTTCTCCAGCTCGAGCGCCCGGATCACCGGTGACCCAACTCCGAGCGGGTAGTTCGAACTGAAACGATCGCTGATCCAGCCGCTGTCCTCGACCGACTGCACCGCACCGCCGAACGTGCCGGCGGCCTCGAGCACCAGCACGTCCCAGCCCGCGTCGGCAAGCGTGATCGCGCTCACCAGCCCGTTCGGCCCCGAACCGATCACCACGGCATCAACACTGCGCGGCAGCATGTCTACGACCTTAGGGCATGGTGCGGAGGGTGGACGGCCAGGCAGGCAGAAGTGGCGAAATCGGGCCCGGAACGACCCGAAACACCGGGTTCTGCCTGCCTGGCCGACCACATCAGCGCGCGTCGATCTCCCGCATCAGGGCGGTGACCTCGCGGGCGCGCCCGATCATCGCCGGGTCGACCATCCGCCCGTCGGGCAGCACGAGTACGCCGCCGTCCGCCACGTCGGCCTTCTCCACCGCCGCCAGCAGCTCCTCCGCCGCGGCGACCTGCGAAGCCGTCGGGGTGAACGCCTCGACGATCGTCGGCAGCTGCCGCGGGTGGATCGCGGTACGCCCGACGAAGCCCAGTGCACGACCTTCCGCAGACGTACGACGGAGTCCGTCGAGGTCGTGCACGTTCGGATAGACCGACATCATCGGCGCACCCAGGCCTGCGGCCCGGGACGCCGACACGAGCCGCGCCCGCGACCACGCGAGGCCTTCCGGACCGTCCACCCCGAGCGCGCTCGACAGATCCGCCTCCCCCAAAGCGACCGCGACGACACGGCGATCGGCGGTGGCGATCTCAAAGGCCCGCTCGACACCCAGCGGCGACTCGATCAGCGCCGTGATCCTTGCCGACGGCACCTTTTCCAGTACGGCGTGCACGTCGGCGGCACTCTGTACCTTCGGGACCCGCAGCCGGACCGCCGGTACGGCGGAGATCGCCGCCAGGTCGTCCTCGATCCACGGGGTGTGCAGCGCGTTCACCCTGATCTCGACCGGTCGCGAAGCGTTCGCCGCGACCCAGGCCACGGCCCACCCACGAGCGTCCGCCTTGTCCGCGACCGGTACCGCATCCTCCAGGTCGAACACCACCAGATCAGGCCCGGCGGCAACAGCCTTCGCGAACCGATCCGGCCGGTTCGCCGGTACATACAGTGCGGTCAGCACCTCAGACCTCCCCCTCAGACAACTCCGGCGGCCCGCAGTGCGGCGAGCTGGTCGGGGGTGACGCCGATCTCGGCGAGCACCTCGTCGGTGTTCGCGCCGTGCGGGCGCCCGGCCCACTTGATCTCCCCCGGCGACTCGGACAGCCGGAACAACACGTTCTGCATCTCGACCGGACCGCCGAGCTCGTCGTCGTCCACGCTGACGATCGTCCCGAGCGCGGCGTACTGCGGATCACTCACGATCCCGCGGATGTCGTGCACCGGCCCGACCGCGGCCTCGGCCTTCTCGAACTCCTCCATCACGACCTCCAGCGGCCGCGCCGCGATCCACGACCCGACCGCGTCGTCCAGCTCGTCGGCGTGCTGCGCCCGCTCCCGCCCGGTCGCGAACCACGGCTGCGCGACGAGATCCGCGCGCCCGACCAGCGTCACGACCCGCTCGGCGATGCTCTGCGAACTCGTCGACACGGCCACCCAGCGGCCGTCCGCAGTGCGGTACACGTTCCGCGGGGCGTTGTTCGACGAACGGTTCCCGAGCCGCGGCTGCACGTATCCGGTCTGCTGGTACGCCGTGATGCCGCCACCGAGCATCATCAGGATCGGCTCGATGATCGCCATGTCGATCACCTGTCCCGCCCCGGAGCGATCCCGCTCGCGCAGCGCGACCAGGACGGCGTACGCCGTGGCGAGGGCGGTGATCCCGTCCGCGAGCCCGAACGGCGGCAGCGTCGGCGGCCCGTCGGGCTCACCGGTGACCGCCGCGAACCCGCTCATCGCCTCGGCCAGCGACCCGAAGCCGGGGCGCCGCGACCACGGCCCGACCTGCCCGAACGCCGTCACCCGCGCGATCACCAAGCGCGGGTTCGCCTCCAAGAGCACGTCGGGGCCAAGACCCCAGCGCTCCAATGTGCCGGGCCGGAAGTTCTCGACCAAGACATCATGAGACTTGACCAGCGACAGGAAGACGTCCCGCCCGCGCGACAGGTCCAGCGTCGCGAGCCGCTTGTTCCGGCCGAGGGTCTTGAACCACAGCCCGACGCCGTCCTTCGACGCGCCGTGCGTACGCGCCGCGTCCGGACGGGACGGATGCTCGATCTTCGTGACGTCGGCGCCGAAGTCACCGAGGAAGGTCGCGGCCAGCGGTCCCGCGAACAGCGTCGCCGCCTCCAGCACCTTCACCCCGTCGAGTGGAGCAGGTCTCATCCCGCACACCTGAAGCCGATGCTCGACGAGCGGTCGAGGCCGCCGCCGGTGAGCACCAGTTTGAAGCTGACGTCCGGATCCTGCGGCCCGCCGTCGGCGTACCAGTCGGAGCCCTCGGCGCGATAGTGCGAGCCACCTTTGAGGATGCAGAACCGGCTGCGGCCGTCGCGGTACTCGCTCTCGGTCAGGTTCCACACCAGCGGCTCCCGACGGGAGAACCCTTCAAGACCGGCCGCGATCTGCCACTCGTCCTCGGTCGGAAGCCGGCCGCCCCGCCACGCGGCGTACGCGCGCGCATCGGGCAGGTCGACGTACGTCACCGGCTCGTCCTCGGTGCCGGGAAGCGGCGCGCCGTCGACCCAGTGCTTCAGGAACCGGTTCGCGATCAGCGGCCGGTAGCCGGTCGCGTCGAGGAAGGCGAAGTACTCCGCATTGGTCACCTCGGAAACCGCCACCGAGATGCCCGGCAGCGAGACCTCACGCGTCACCGTCTGGAGGTCGTGCAGGCGTGGCGGCAGCGGCTTCCATTCCTCGACGTACGGCGCGGTGTCGTACAGGCCGGTCTCGCGCCGCCGGTGCTTCACGGTCAGCGTGCGCGGACCTGCCGGGACGTCGACC
The DNA here is from genome assembly GCA_036503355.1 of Kribbella sp. Taxonomy (GTDB): domain Bacteria; phylum Actinomycetota; class Actinomycetes; order Propionibacteriales; family Kribbellaceae; genus Kribbella. Next base: position 5,803 of record DASXXB010000186.1, read on the forward strand.
GTCCGCCCCAGGTCAGCGTCACCGGAGACCTCGGGCACCGGGACCAGCGAGGCCGGTCGCATCGGGAACGCGGACTCGTCGACATGCGGCCGCGGCATCGTGCCGAGTCGGCGCGCGGTCGCCCGGCAGGAGGCGCCGGCCGTCGCACCGATCCGCACGATGCCGGCCACGCCGCGGGCCGGCACGACCAGATGTACGCCGTCGTCGTCCGCGGTGATCGGGACGCCCGACGTCACGTCGTACCAGTCCCCGACCTGGTCCTCCGAGCGCAGCACGATGCCCTCGAAGTCCTCGTCGGCGCGGTTGATCAGCGTCCAGAACGTGACGTCGGCGAGGTCGAAACGCGATCCGTAGACGCCGTGGTCACGGGCCTTGTCCGGGACCTCCGGGGTCAGCTGGATCCAGTCGCCGTCGATCAGCACCGGCGAGAACGCGCGCTGCGCGGCGACCATCCGGCGCAGCGTCGCGCGGTCGCGGGCGTTCCAGCCGACCCAGGCCGAGAACACCGACTCCCAGACCAGCATGCCGACGCCGTTCACCCAGGCGGACTGCAGCTCGTCGCTGTGGTCGCGGTTCCAGCGGCGGGTGTGGTGCATCATGTGCCGGCGCTCGAAC
>DASXXB010000187.1:0-3458 GCA_036503355.1 Kribbella sp.
CAGGTTCCACGGCAGGATCACGATGTAGTCGGGGCGCGTCTCGGCCAGGCGCTCCGGGGCGTGGATCGGGATGTGCGTGCCGGGCAGGAACATCCCGTGCTTGTGCGGGCTGCGGTCCACCGTGTACGGCAGCAGGTCCTCGCGGATGCCGCAGTGGTTGAGCAGCGTGTTGCCCTTGCCGGGAGCGCCGTACCCGGCGACCGACCTGCCGTCGCGGCGGGCCTGGACCAGGAACTCCAGTAGCTCGGACTTGATCGTGAACACCTCGTCGGCGAAGCCCAGGTGCCCCTCGACGGTGTGCAGGCCGGCGTCCTTCTCGTCCTGCAGCACCTTGCCGACCAGCTCGGTCGGCTCGCCGGCCGGGCTGGAGAACACCCGGAGCGATCCCCCGTGACTCTGCAATTCCTGGACGTCGACGACCTTCAGCCCGGCCTTCGCGAGCGCTTCGGCCGCCGTCTTCAGGGTCAGGTACTGGTAGTGCTCGTGGTAGATCGTGTCGTACTGGCGGTTCTCGATCAGCCGGAGCAGGTGCGGGAACTCCAGCGACACCAGGCCGTCGTCCTTCACCAGCGCCCGCAGGCCCTTCGCGAAGTCGACGATGTCCGGGACGTGCGCGAACACGTTGTTGCCGACGACAAGATCCGCCTTGCCGTACCGGGCGGCCGCGTCCTTGCCCGTCTCCTCGCCGAGGAAGTAGCTCTCGGTGCGGATGCCCTTCTCGTTCGCGATCTTCGCGATGTTCGCGGCCGGCTCGATGCCGAGGACCGGGATGTTTTCGGCAACGGCGTGCTGCAGCAGGTAGCCGTCGTTGCTCGCCGCCTCGACGATCAGGCTGTTCTCGTTCAGCTGCAGCCGCTCCTGCATGTCGACGACGAACCGGCGCGCGTGCTCGACCCAGCTGGTCGAGTACGACGAGAAGTAGAGGTAGTCGCTGAAGACGTCGTCCGCCGCGACGTACGCCGGGAGCTGGACGAGCAGGCAGTTGCCGCAGATCCGCACGTGCAGCGGGTAGAACGTCTCGCCGCTGTCGAGCTGGTCGGCGCGCAGGTAGCTCTCGCACGGCGGCGACATCCCGAGGTCGACGAACGTCTGCGTCAGCGGCTCACCACAGAGCCGGCAGGCGAGTGAGTCCGCCATCACTGCATCTCCTTCGGTCCCGGGAACTGCGCGTCGGTCTGCCGGCGCAGTTGATCGTCGACAAGGTTCGCGTTCAGCAGTTGCTGGATGCGGCGCAGGCGGACGAACTGCGCGGAGTTGAAGTCGTCGAGCGTGAGGCCGTGCCGCCGGTAGGCGTCGTACAGCTCGTCGACGCCCTTGCGGACCGACCACTGCAGCTTCAGGCCGGGGAACGTGTCGTTGAGCTTGCCGAAGTCGACCTTGTAGTTGCGCAGGTCCGGTCCGGCCCCGTCGGCGATCGACAGCGTCGAACCCGGGACCGCCTCGCGGACCATCTCGGCGATGTCGCGGACCTGGACGACGTCCTCGGACCGGCCGACGTTGAACGCCTCGTCGTGGATCGTCTCGCGCGGCGACTCGAGTACCTCGAGGAACGCCCGGCTGATGTCCTCGATGTGCACCAGCGGCCGCCACGGCGTGCCGTCGCTCTCCAGCCGCACCTGCCCGGACGTCAGCGCGATGGCCGTCAGATTGTTGACGACGATGTCGAGCCGCAGCCGGGTCGACGCGCCGTAGGCGGTCGCGTTCCGCAGGTACGTCGGGCTGAAGTTGTCGTCGGCGAGCTTGGACAGTTCCTGCTCCGCGAGCGCCTTCGTCTCGCCGTACGGCGTGACCGGGAACATCTCGGCGTCCTCGGCGACCGCCTCCGACCCCGCCGCGCCGTACAGGCTGCACGACGACGCGAACAGGAAGCGTTCGACGCCGGCGTCCTTCGCGGCCCGGGCGACGTTGAGCGTGCCGTCGAGGTTGACCGAGTACGTCGCGGCCTTGTCCAGGTTGCCGAGCGGGTCGTTCGACAGCGCGGCCAGACAGACCACTGCGTCGTACCCCTCGAGCTCCCGCGCCGTCACGTCCCGCATGTCCCGCGGCGCGCGGTCGCCGATCGGCTCCGGCCCGCCCAGCAGGTCACACCCTTCGTACAGCCCGGTGTCCAGCCCGTCGACCTGATGCCCCGCCCCCCGCAGGAACGGCACCATCACCGCCCCGATATAACCCCGATCCCCGGTGACCAGAACCTTCATCCGCCATCCCCTCACCCAGCCCAGCCCCTGTCGCCCAATACAGATCACCCGAAAGCCCCGTTGATACAGCCAATTTGCGGGACAACGATCCGCACCCGAACGACCACAACCGGCAAACAGGTCCCAGCACCACCCGGACGCACCGCAATCCGTAGGCTTCAGCCGCGCCCGCCGCGCCCGCCGCGCTCGTCAGCAGGCCCAGGCGGTACGACGAGATCCCAGCCACCCTCACGGGCCGCATCCTCGAACGAGATCCACTCCGAGGCGTCCTCCCGCTCGAGCTGGTACCCGACACCAGCTCGAGCGTGCGCATATCTACGGCCGCGGGCTCAACGCTCCTTGGACCGGGAAGCACCCGGGCCGGCCGGTCGGTTGACATTCGCCTGCGGCGCAGACTCCGGCTTCGGCTTGGTACCAGCGGCCGGACTGTCGCGAAGAATCTGTGCCTGCTTGAGCAGGTCGCCCGGCACCGGAATCCGATGCGGGGTCGTCTTCAGGTCCCGCAGGTCCTTCCCGGTCGAGGGTCGCCCCCCTCCGACCAGTCCGTGCAGGTCGTGCGACGGCATACCCACTGTCCGTCCCAGGCGCTTCCCCGCTACGTCAGCGGGATCCTTCGATCGGTGCGCGAACGCGATCGGTTGCCGGTAGGCCTGTGTGTTCGGATCCGGCACGACCCGACCGCCCTCCACCTTCGGCAACGCATCGAACTCCCGATACACCAACCGATGCGACGGCCCACGCTCGTGCCCGCCGGGCGTGAACTCCCGATCCACGGGAACCTTCAGCTCCGCGCAGTCGCGCAAGTCGTACGACTGCGGTCCGTAGCCGAGCTGCTTACCGTCGTACTCCCCCTCGCGCTCCTCACGCAGCGCCCGCAACGCACCCATCGCCGCCTGGAACTCGCGGCCACCGGAACTGTTCTGATCGTTCTTCCACTCCTCGAACAGCCGGTCCATGTCCCGGCTGAACTCAGGGTGGTGGATCAGGTGGTAGTTCACGTCTGCTCGTCACCGTTGTTGCCGCGGTCGTCCTTCAGCTTCAACTCGTCGCTGTCGGGGTCGAGGCCATACCTGTCCATCATTGCCTCGTAGGTCTCCCACTGCGTCGGATCGTCGTTGGCGATGCGTTGGCGGACCAGGTCCTCGCGACGCCGGTCGTCCTCCGCGTCCTCCTTGAGGGTTTCGTACTCGGCCCATTGCTCGAAGGAGATGACGACGCCTTCGGGGCGGGGGGCGTCGCCGAAGAAGACCGGTTCGGCGT
>DASXXB010000188.1:0-20869 GCA_036503355.1 Kribbella sp.
TACGACCCAGATGCCGCAGTCCCCATTGGTCATCACCACAGCGCCCTGTCGCGTATCGCGGTAGGCCAGCAGGTGGCAACAGAAGCCGGCGTTGCCGCCGCTGTGGCCGTAGCGCGAGCCTGTCTCATCCAGGAACACACCAAGACCGAGGTGATTCAAACCGCCGATGCGCGGGGTCGCGGCGATCTGTGGAGTCAGCATCTCCCTCGCCAGCCCAGGCGAGAGCACCGCGTCGACTGCGCCGGCGTACGCGCGTTCCACTCCGATCGCGAACTTCGCGAGATCCGTTGGCGTTGTCCACAGGCCCGCGGCCGCCAATTGCGGGTACACGTCCCACCTTCCGTCCAGCGGACGGCCGACATCGTCGTGTCCGGTCGCCGCCCTCCCGTGGAGTATTGGCGGCAGCGGTTGCGCGTAGTCGCTGTCGGACATCCCGAGCGGTTGGAGCACCAACTCCTGCAGGAGTTCGCGGAACGGCGTACCGGTCACGTCCTCCAGTAGCTGCTGGAGCACCATCGTCCCGCCACCCGAGTACCGGAATTGCGTTCCTGGCACGAGATCGACGCGTACGCCGATATTCATTGCCGGTCGTACGCCGTCGAGAATCTGCACCGTGGACGGCAAGGTGGCGTCGCGCCCGTACCCGGGGAAGCTGGAAACGGTCAGGCCGGCGCTGTGGCTCGCGAGTTGGCGAAGTGTGACTGTGGGCTGCCATCGGTCGGTCGGCGGCACCTGCCAGGACTTCAGCTTCCGGTTCACGTCTTCGTCGAGGTCGAGCAGGCCGCGATCGACCAGCCTCAGGGCGGCGAGCACGGCGACGGGCTTGCTGATCGACGCCGCCTGGAACAAAGTCGTGGGCGTTACGGGCTCGCCAGAACCTGCCTCGACGAAGCCCGCAGCACCGGTCTCGGTAACGACGCCGTCGTCGAAGACGACCCAGCTGGCGCCAGGTACGTCGAACTCGCCCAGGTCGGCCTCGATCCCACCACGCAGCATGTCCCGGCCCCTCTCGGACTCGTCGGCACGAAGTCTCGAGTGGACAGTACGGCGGACCAGGACCAGCAGCAGCTACCGCGACGGTTGCGGAGCTGAACAGTCGATCTTCGGATTGGCGCCGACATAGTTGAGTGGACCGGCCGCGATGGTCACGAGCGTTGTGCCGACCTTGGCACACGTCGCACTGGACCCGGAGAAGTAGCTCCGCTGGGCGGCGGCTGCCAATCCGATGATCAGCCAGACCACCACGATGACCGCAACGGCACGAGACCCCGTCGTCGATGCTCGATGCGTGCGCATGTCCACCTCCGGAGCTGGGCGTGTCCCCCGTGTGAACGCATCACCGGTGCCCGCCGCGGAAGGCGCGGAAACTCACAGCTCGCGGAACTCGTAGTACGGCTTGATGTGGTTGTTGACGTAGGCGCCGATGCTCACGGCGGCCAGCAAGGCCGCATACGTCGGCTGCGGTACGTCGAAGTACTGGTAGATGTAGCCGTTCACGTACTCGAGCTCCAGCGTGCCGTCGGACCATCCGACCGATCGCACGCTCGAGGAGTTGACCGGGCGTCGCCTCATTCGCGGCTCCTTCCGCGCTCGCGCTGCGCCTAGTCTGCCTGCCGCGGCGGTCACGGCGAGGCAGATCGCTCCGGATCCTCTGTCTGCAGGCGTGTCAGGGCGCGCGCCAGGTCGCCGAGCGCCGCGTTGAGCTGGGTCAGCACGGTCTTGTCGATCGGCACCCGGCGCTCGTCGAGGCCGAGATTGGCGGCGAACCGGACATGCGCGTCCGGCGGCGCCTGTTTGAGGTAGGTGTCGAGGGCCTCCTGGAGATAGGGACTGGGCACGAGCTCGGGTCTCTCCCGCCACTTCGTCAGCGTGCGCGGCGAAATTCCGAGTTGCTCGGCGAAGGCTTCGTTCGTGAGGCGCAGCGCGGTGCGCAGGGCGTGCGCGTGCCGGCCGGTCCACTCGTCGATGACTGTCATCCGTGTCGCTCCTTTGCGGATCAGTTACTCCCAGCAATGAGAATATGGCGATTCGGTGACCGCCGGTGGGCAGAATTTGTGCGCTGTGGATACCGGTTGAGTTCCTGGTGAGGACAGCCGAAGGCGCGTTGACTTGGCGCATGGACGAGATCAGCGGAGGAACAGCGACGTTGCTGCGCAGCACGCAGCGGCGTCATCTACGAGTCGCGAACAGGTCCGGACCACGCCGCTTCCAGCTGATCCGGCACGAGGACGTCTCCGGCGTCAGCGGTACGGGCGTCGTCGCGGAAGGCGTCGAGTGGAGCGACGGGACCGTCGCTCTGCGCTGGGGCGGCCGCTACCCGACGACGACCGTGTGGCAAGACGGGATCGACGCGCTGCTGACCATTCACGGTCATAACGGCCGGACAACAGTCCGCTGGCTGGATGTGTAGCCATGCGTACACGACTCCGGTGGGGCGGGCCCACCCTGCAGACAGCCCGCCTCGCCGGTCTACTCCGTGAAGAACTGCTCGCGGTACTTCGCGTTCCTGGCCTGCTCTGGACGCGAGCCGTTCGAGGTGGACCCGTCCGACGCAGTCCCGGGTGCTGTCGCGGCGTCCGGGTCCGCGATGCTCTGAGGTGGGTCGCTGAGTTCTTCGATCGCCGTGCTGAAGGCGAGTTCGGCGCGGGTCGGCCGTTGGCGGTCGATCTCCTCGGCGGTGGTACGCCGTACCGGGAGATCGTTCGCCGCGGCCGACAACTCGGCGAGGGTGTCGAGCAGGCCGAGCGCCGTCTCGACCTCGCCCGGGTGGTTGACCAGCCACCAGACCGCCGCCGATCCCGGAGTCGCGAAGACGTCGTCCTTCAGGTAGGTCCGTTTGTCCTGCTCCATCCGGCGCTCGAGCAACGTTGTCTGCTCCCGCCGGTGCAGCGCCGCAAGATGCTGGAGGTGCTTCTGGTCCGCATCGGGCAGCCGCAGTCGTACTTCGGTCGCCCAACTCCGGACCTGCCCCTTCTCGTCGAGCGCCGACTCGCCGAGGAGCGCCGCCAGGCGGTGCTGATTGAGCGCTTCCTCGGTCACCTGCTGCCTCGCGGTCAGCGACCGGGCCCGGTCGAGCAAGGCATCGACAGCCACCGCGCCGAGGTCGGCATGACGCGACCCCGACAGGACGGTCGACCACTGCACCACGGCCGAGAAGCTGAACTGGAAGTCGGGCGACGCGGACGGCAGCCGGACGTCGGAGACAGTCCTCGACGGCGGCCCGGAGAACACCGGCTCGGGTTCGGGCAACACGACCGACGGCGCCGGTGCCGGCTTGGCAACAACCGGCCGGGGCTCGTCGGGCTGCTTCCACACAACACCGAGCAACACCAGCAGCACCACGATGAGCACCATCGCCGCCCAGGACGGCATGCCGGCGACCAGCGAAGCGACATACAGAACCAGAACGATCGCGGCAGCCGTCAGGAGCGAGTTCCGATGAAGCTTCATGGTGGCGTTCCTTCACCGCGTCGGGCGGAGGTCGGCAGGCGAACCAGAACGACCCCGACGGTTTCCCCGTCCTCACGCCATCCGAGCCACCGGCAACCCAGACCACAGACTGCGCCGCATCACGAGTCCACAAAAAGTTTCACACGCTCGGCCCCGACCGGCCCGCGAAAGCGTGTCGGGGACCGTCCGGCGCGGTCAGCCGGTGAGGGAGCGGAGGGCTTGGCGGGAGGGGGTGAGGAGGACTGGCTTGTAGGGGCAGCGTTGGTCGGTGAGGGTTTCGTAGGCACGGATGGCGCGGTTCGCGGCGTCCCAGCCCTGCTCGGCCGGAGTGCGGCCGAGGCCGCGGTTGCGGACCAGGGCGCCGTAGAAGGCGGAGCAGAAGACGGTCGCTTCGTACCAGCCGATGACGGCGCTCGTGCCGATGTAGGTGATGTCGTCCTGGATGCAGTCGCGGATGGCGCGTTGCCACTTGCCGATGCCGGTCTTGCAGCCGTCGGCGATCACCACGCCGCTGGCAATGCCCCACTGGTGATCGAGGAACCAGTCGGCGAGCGACTTGAGCGATACCTGGGTCTCACCGTCCGTGGACAGGAACGACGGCTCCTCGCTGTGATCACCGTGTGCCATCACATGCAGCACCGTCGACGGGGTGGTGAGGGCAGAGAAGGCGGTCTCGTGGTCCCGGCTGCGGACGAAGTTCACGTCGATCACTGGCCGGTTCCAACCGGCGTTGATGTTGGCGGTGATGCCCTGGACGAACGTCATCGACGCGTCGAACGAGCTGTCCAGACCGAGGTCCACCAGAGTGATCAGACGGTTCTTCATTTGCCCACCCCTCCAACGTGTTTCGAGGCCCCACGGGTCCATCATGAACTACGGATCCGACAGTTCGCAGGGCGGTTTCGCGTTGGTGAGACAGGACATCGGGCCGTACGGCGTACGGCCCGGCCGGGGGTCTGCGACGGAGGGTGCGGACGGTGAGCGACGTACTGTGGCGGGAGCAGCGGTCGACCGAGGAGGAGACGAATGAGCCAGGTGCCGACGGTCACATTGAGTCACGGATCTGCGATGCCGCGGATCGGGCTCGGGACGTCGCCGATGAACGATGCGGACGCCGAGCAGGCCGTGCGGACCGCGCTCGAACTCGGGTACCGCTTGATCGACACGGCCGAGAACTACCGCAACGAGACCGGGGTCGGCCGGGCGCTGAAGGACGCACCGCGGGCAGAAGTGTTCGTGACGTCGAAGTTCAACAAGCGCTGGCACAGCGTGGACGGTGCCCGGCAGGCGTTCGAGGCGAGCGCCGAGCGGCTCGGCGTCGAGTACCTGGATCTCCTGCTCATCCACTGGCCGAACCCTGCGCAGGACCGGTACGTCGAGGCGTGGCAGGGGCTCATCGCGCTCCGCGAGGCCGGCCTGGTGCGCGCGATCGGTACGTCGAACTTCAAGCCGACCCACCTGCGACGGCTCATCGACGAGACCGGTGTCGCGCCCGAGGTGAACCAGGTCCAGCTCAGCCCGGTGTGGGCGAAGGCGTCCGAACGCGAGTTCCACCGGCAGCACGGGATCGTGACCGAGGCGTGGAGTCCGCTCGGCAAGGGGACCGACCTGCTCGACCACCCAGCGGTGCAAGCCGTCGCGAAGAACCACGACCGCTCCCCCGGCCAGGTCGTACTGCGCTGGGAGACGCAGCAGAACGTCGTACCCATCCCGAAGTCGTCCGACCGCCGGCGACTCGCGGACAACCTCGCGGTCTTCGACTTCGACCTGACCGACGACGAGCTCAGCAGCCTGTCGGCCCTCGACGGCACAGCCAAGCCGCCGGCGGACTCGGACACGGCGGGACACTAGGAAGGCGGGGGCCAGGAAGGCGGGGCACCAGGACGTTTCTAGCGAGCCCAGCCACGGTGAACAGGCGCGCCCGACGGGTGCCCCCCGCAGGTTCCGCGCGCGGAAAGCACCTTGGGCTGCAACCGGGTGCGGAACAGCGCCTCGGGCAGGAACCGTCTGTGGAGCAGCACCTTGGGCTGGGCCCATGGTGCGGAACAGCACCTCGGCCAGGAACCGTCTGTGGAACAGCACACCTCGGGCAGGAACCCGGCGCGGAACAGCACCTCGGGCAGGAACCCGGCGCGGAACAGCACCTCGGGCAGGAACCCGGCGCGGAACAGCACCTCGGGCAGGAACCGGGGGCGGAACAGCACCTCGGGCAGGAAGCGTCTGTGGAACGCACCTCGGCCCCCGGGGGAAGTGGGAAGTTCCCGGGGGCCGTGGCGCTATCAGTTCAGGTGGTGCAGAGGCTGCGGTGGTGCGTCAGCTGCAGCCGGAGGTGCTGCCGCAGCCTTCGCAGACGTAGCAGGAGCCGCTGGGGCGCATCTTGGTGCCGCAGGTGAAGCAGAGCGGGGCGTCGACCGAGGTGCCGGTGATGAGCTCCAGCATCTCGGCGGTGGTGTGAGCCTCGCCCTTGATCGGCTTGGCCGCCGCCGCGTCCGTCAGCTTGACCGTGCCTGAACCGCTGCCTGAACCGCTGTCTGAGCCGGTGCCTGAGCCGGTGGAGTCAGCGGACTCGGTGACGTCGGCGGGCTCGGTCGACTTCAGCGACTCGGCCTCGGAGACCTCGACCGGGGCCGCCTCGTACGAGCCGGTGTCGAGCTGCCGGGACCGCTCCTCCGCCGAGTAGATGCCCAGGGCGGCCCGCTCGTCGAACGGCAGGTAGTCCAGGGCCAGGCGGCGGAAGATGTAGTCCATGATCGACTGCGCCATCCGGACGTCCGGGTCGTCGGTCAGGCCGGCCGGCTCGAACTTCAGGTTGGTGAACTTCTGGACGTAGGTCTCCAGCGGTACGCCGTGCTGCAGCGCGATCGAGATCGCGATCGAGAAGGCGTCCATCACCCCGGCGAGCGTCGAACCCTGCTTGCCCATCTTCAGGAAGACCTCGCCCAGACCGTCGTCCGGGTAGGAGCCGGCGGTCATGTAGCCCTCGGCGCCTCCGACCGTGAACGACGTGGTGCGCGACGGACGCGACTTCGGCAGGCGCTTGCGGGTCGGCCGGTACTCGATCACCTTCTCGACGATCTTCTCCGCAACCGCCGCCTCGGCCGCGACTGCCTCCGACGAGGAAGCCTTCTTCGACTTCGCGTCCGCCAGCGGCTGACCGACCTTGCAGTTGTCGCGGTACACCGCGAGCGCCTTCAGGCCGAGCTTCCAGCCCTGGAAGTAGACGTCGGCGATCTCCTCGACCGTCGCGGTCTCCGGCAGGTTCACCGTCTTCGAGATCGCGCCGGACAGGAACGGCTGCGCCGCCGCCATCATCCGCACGTGGCCCATCGGCTTGATGGCGCGCTCGCCCATCGCGGTGTCGAAGATCTCGTAGTGCTCCGGCTTCAGGCCCGGGGCGTCGACGACGTGACCGTTCTCGGCGATGTACTCGATGATCGCCTCGATGGTCTCCTCGGTGTAGTTGTACTGGCGCAGCGCCCGCGGGACCGTCTGGTTGACGATCTGCATCGAGCCGCCGCCCACCAGCTTCTTGAACTTGACCAGCGAGAAGTCCGGCTCGATCCCCGTGGTGTCGCAGTCCATCATGAAGCCGATCGTGCCGGTCGGCGCGAGCACCGAGGCCTGCGCGTTCCGCCAGCCGTTCTTGGCGCCGATCTTCAGCACGCCCTCCCACGCCGCGGTGGCGTGCTGCTGGACGTCCTTGTCGATCTCGTGCATGGTCCGGATCGCGTCGTTCGCCGCGGCGTGCTTGCGCATCACCCGGGTGTGGGCGTCCTTGTTCCGCTCGAAGCCGTCGTACGGGCCGACGATGCCGGCCAGCTCGGCGGAGCGCTTGTACGACGTGCCGGTCATCAGCGAGGTGATAGCGCCCGCCAGTGCGCGACCACCGTCGGAGTCGTACGCGTGGCCCGTCGCCATCAGGAGAGCGCCGAGGTTCGCGTAGCCGATGCCGAGCTGCCGGTACGCGCGGGTGGTGTCGCCGATCGCCTCGGTCGGGAAGTCCGCGAAGCAGATCGAGATGTCCATCGCGGTGATGATCAGCTCGACGGCCTTGACGAACTTCGCCGAGTCGAACAGGTCGTCGTCACGCAGGAACTTCATCAGGTTCAGCGAGGCGAGGTTGCAGGAGGAGTTGTCCAGGTGCATGTACTCCGAGCACGGGTTGGACGCGGTGATCCGGCCCGTCTCCGGCGTGGTGTGCCAGTCGTTGATCGTGTCGTCGTACTGCAGGCCAGGGTCGGCGCACGCCCACGCCGCCTGGGAGATCTTGTCGAACAGCTCGCGGGCGTCGACGGTCTCGATCACCGAGTTGTCCAGCCGCGCGCGCAGCCCGAACTCGCCCTTCTCCTCGACCGCGCGCATGAACTCGTCGGAGACCCGGACCGAGTTGTTCGCGTTCTGGTACTGCACGGAGGCGATGTCGCGACCGCCGAGGTCCATGTCGAAGCCCGCGTCGCGCAGAACGCGGATCTTCTCCTCCTCGCGCATCTTGGTGTCGACGAACTCCTCGATGTCGGGGTGGTCGACGTCCAGCACGACCATCTTCGCGGCCCGCCGGGTGGCGCCGCCGGACTTGATGGTGCCGGCCGACGCGTCCGCGCCGCGCATGAAGGAGACCGGGCCGGAGGCGGTGCCGCCGCTGGACTGCAGCAGCTCCTTGGAGGACCGGATCCGGGACAGGTTCAGGCCGGCGCCGGAGCCGCCCTTGAAGATCAGTCCCTCTTCCTTGTACCAGTTCAGGATCGACTCCATCGAGTCGTCCACGGCGAGGATGAAGCAGGCCGACACCTGCTGCGGCGAGGACGTCCCGACGTTGAACCAGACCGGCGAGTTGAAGCTGAAGTACTGGTGCAGCAGCAGCCAGGTGATCTCCTGCTCGAACACCTCGGCGTCCTGCGGCGAGGTGAAGTAGCCGTGCTCCTCGCCGGCCTTTCGGTAGGTCTTGACGACCCGGTCGAGCAGCTGCTTGAGACTCCACTCACGGTTGTCGTGTGCGAGCGCGCCACGGAAGTACTTCGTGGTGACGATCGTCGAGGCGTTGACGCTCCAGAAGTCGGGGAACTCCACCCCGCGCTGCTCGAAGACCGTCTCACCGGTCTTCCAGTTCTGCTGGACGACGTCGCGACGCTCCCACGTCACCTCGTCGTACGGGTGGACGCCCTCGGTGCTGAAAACACGCTCGATGGTGAGTCCCGTGGGCGCGTTCTTCCGCCCGCGGAACCCGGCCGCCGACCGCTTGGTCGACCCCGAGTGGCCGGTCACCGTCTCTGTCATGGTTGCTCCTCGCCCTGTGTCTGCTACCGCGGTCTGTCGGGACCGCCCCGTTGGTGTACTGCGTGGTGCTGCTGGTACTGCGGGTATTGCTGGTGCCCCCGGTTTACGTCTACTGGGTCGGCTTCAGCGCGCCCGGCTCGGTGCCCTGCGGCTCCTTCTCGGCGCGCAGCAGCGCGATCTCGGTCTCGAAGTCGTCGGCCGACTCGAACTGCCGGTACACGCTCGCGAACCGCAGGTAGGCGACCTCGTCCAGCTCCCGCAGCGGCCCGAGGATCGCGAGTCCGACCTCGTGCGCGGGAACCTCCGGCGAGCCGCCGCCCTTGAGCGCGTCCTCGACCTTCTGGCCCAGGCGCGCGAGCTGGTCGGCATTCACCGGCCGGCCCTTGCACGCCTTCCCGACCCCGTTGATGACCTTCTCCCGGCTGAAGGGCTCGGTCGCGCCGGAGCGCTTCACGACCGTGAGCTGCATCTGCTCGACAGTGGTGAACCGCTTCTCGCAGACCGGGCACTGGCGCCGGCGGCGGATCGCTCCGCCGTCCTCGGCCACCCGGCTGTCGACCACCCGGGAGTCGGCGTGCCGGCAATACGGACAGTGCACGACGAATCACTCCTCCCGTGAGGCCGCCGCGGGGGCGGCCTGTGGATCAGCCTGGGGACAACTTGTGTATGACCTGTGGGCAACCAACCACTACCTGTGGAAAATTACACCCGTGTAACCACTACATCTAGGGATCCTAGATCGCTGCTCCGACAGTTTGCAAGCACGCCCCGATTGCCCGCGCGTGTCATAGGTTCCAACACTCGCGCGGGCCCGTGTACTCCCGCGTGGCGCCACCAGGAAGGCCCTCTCGAGGCGCAAACTACGGCCCGCACACGGCCCGCACAGCACCCGCCCGGGATAGGGTTCGCTGGGACTCAGGGAGGACGTGGTGAGCGTGATCGAACCGGCCGCCGGGCCTGCGCAGCACGGTTACATCGGCGACAAACCGGCGTACCTGCAGCGACTGAAGCGGATCGAGGGGCAGGCGCGCGGGCTGCAGCGGATGGTCGAGGACGAGAAGTACTGCATCGACATCCTCACCCAGATCTCGGCCATGACGAAGGCGCTCCAGTCGGTCGCGCTAGGCCTGCTGGACGACCACCTCACGCACTGCGTCGTCGACGCCGCCGCGGCCGGTGGCGCCGAGGCCGACGAGAAGATCAAGGAAGCGTCCGCCGCGATCGCACGGCTGGTGCGATCCTGACCGGCGGGCCCGGGGACGGCCGGTCCGGAGCCCGCCGGCCGGTGATCCTCGACGTGGACACCGGGCTGGACGACGCGTGCGCGCTGCTGCTGGCGGCGCGGCATCCCGGCCTCGACCTGAAAGCGGTGACCTGTGCGGGCGGGAACGTCGGGATCGACGACGTGGTGCGCAACACGCTCACGGTGCTCGACGCGGCCGGCCGGCCCGACGTACCGGTTGCCCGCGGCGCCGCCGTAGCGCTGATCCAGCCGGTGCGTCCGGCACGCCATGTGCACGGCGAGGACGGCCTCGGCGACCTCGACTGGCCACGGTCGAACAGGCCGACGGATCCGCGGCACGCTGTCGAGTTGCTGCGTGACGTACTGCGGGACGCGGCGCAGACCGGTGAGCTCGTCACGCTGATCCCGCTGGCGCCGTTGACGAACGTCGCGTTGCTGTTGCGCACGTATCCGGAGGCAGCGGCCGGACTGCGGGAGATCGTCTTCATGGGCGGATCTGCCGGGATCGGGAACGCGACGGCATCGGCGGAGTTCAACATCTGGACCGATCCGGAGGCGGCCGCGATCGTGCTCGCGGCGGCGAACGACTTCGGCATCGACGTGACGATGTACGGGCTCGATGTCTTCTACGACGTCGTGGTCACGCTGGAGCAGGCGCGTGCGCTGGGCGGATCGCCCTCGGCGGAGCTGGCCCGCAGGCTGATCGAGAAGCGCAGCGAGCGGTACCAGTCCGACGGCGCGAGCATCGGGGACGGCGGGGCCGTGTGCGCGGTCATCGACCCGTCCGGACTGACGACGCAGCGATACCCCCTGCGGATCGAACTCTCCGGCGGTTGGTCGCGCGGGCGGACCATCGTCGACACGCGGAGCCTGTCCGACCAGGCGAACGACCCGCAAGGGCAGGCGTCGATGGTTCAGGTCGCGACAGCGGTGGACGGCAAGCGGTACGCCGAGTTGTGGCTCGGCACCGTCAGCTGAGCAGCTCGAGAAGGCGAGCGCGGACGCCGTACAGGAAGAGGTCGAGGCCTTCGGCGAAGAGGTCAGGTCCGCCAGCGGAATCCGCGACGACGGCGGCCAACGTCCAGCGGGCGGTGACCTCGAACAGGTGCCGCGCAGCTGGTTCCGGTACGCCGATGCGCACCAGCGCGTCGATCTGCGCGCGGACGAGTTCGGCGCGCGAACCGGGACCCCGATCGCGGTCGGGCGTGGCCTTGGACTGGATCAGGCCCGCCAGTCCGGCATGGTCGGCGTAGAAGGCACGCAGCTCGAGCGAACCGGACCTGGTCAGCTCGATCCACTCGTCGACGGTCCGCAGCTCGCCGTACGCCGTGTTGTCCTCGGTGAACTGGTCGAAGGCGTTCCGGACGACCAGGTCGAGGAGCTCGGACTTGTTGTGGACGTGGTGGTAGAGCGACGGCGCGCGGACCTGCAGCCGGTCGGCGACCGCGCGCATGGTGAGGCCGTCGACGCCGTCGGCGCGGATGACGGCCAGGGCGGCGTCGACGATCGCGGCGACCGTGATGCCGGCTGCCGTGTGGGACGAAGGGTCGCGTCTGGTCACGGAATCTCGATTGTGGGAGCTGATGGTCGGAGGTTACTGTCTAACGTCATTAGACAGCGTAGACGAGGATGGCATCGTGACCGCATTCCGACCCACGTACCCACTGCTGACCGAGCGGCTGGCGCTGCGACCGCACCGGATGGACGACCTGGACGACCTGTTCGCGTTCCACTCGCTGCCGGAGGTGGTGCGGTACACACCATGGCCGGTGCGGGACCGCGAGGAGACCAGGGTTGCGCTGGAGCGGAAGCTCTCCCAGGGCGAGCTGACCGAAGCCGGTCAATGGCTGGTGCTGGCGATCGAGCTTCGTGAGACCGGCACCGTCATCGGCGAGGTGCTGCTCAAGTGGGCCAGCGAGACGGATCGCCAAGGTGAGATCGGGTTCGCGCTGCATTCCGCGTATCAGGGCAAGGGCCTTGCGGCCGAGGCCGCGCGGGAGGTCCTCCGGCTCGGTTTCGAGGAGTTGGGGCTGCATCGCATCGTGGCGGTACTCGTGGACCAGAACACGGCGTCGGCGCGGCTGCTCGAGCGACTGGGGATGCGGCGGGAGGCCCATCACCTGCACGCCGTGCACTTCAAGGGCGAATGGGCCAACGAGTACGTCTACGCGCTGCTCGACGACGAGTGGCGCGCCGCGCAGGGCTGATCAGCCGGCAACGGGGATCTGAAGGGTCTGGCCGGGGTTGATGTCGGCGGGGCTCGTCAATTTGTTGAGGTCGGCGATCTTCTCGACCACGATCGCCGGCTCCTGACCGGGATTGGTGGACTCCGCGATCGACCACAGGGTCTGACCGGGAGCGACCTGGACCGGCACGGTGTGGGTGAAGTGCGGGCCGGGCTCCAGAACGCCGGCGACACGCAGGCCGAGCACGAGGATCGCGGCACCGAACACCAGGACCGACACGGCGGTCAGCAACATCCGGCCGCGACGGGTCAGGCGGATGGCGGCCGGCTCGGTCTGCCCCGTCTGCCCGGCCTGCCTCTGGACGCGGACTGCGACCGAGTCGCCGGAGCAGCCACGGACCGGCATCCGGTCGGTGGTTGTCCCCTCGATGCGCTGCCGCCGTGGACGGACGACAGCCGGAGCCGACGGCGTCGTCCGCACATCCGGAACCACTCTGAGGTGAGCAGACGACGCGCTCCTGCTCGAGCGACGCGGGGCCGGGGTGCCGGCCGCTACTGCTGCTGTGCTCATCGGGTCCTCCAGACTCGTTCGGTGCGCGTTCTCGATGCCGGGTTCCTGTCTATCGGGCCCCTCCGACAGTTTCTGGAGAGCGGCCCGGACGACCGGCCCGAACACCTGTTCGATCGAACGCCTGTACGAATGATTAACCGACAGCCGTCCTTCGCGCAACCACTTCCAACCACGACACGCCCGGGAAATTCCCTGACGCGACAGCACCCGGCGTGCGCCTTATAACCCGACACCCGAACAAACATGCGAACCGACACGCCTTCGAACAGATGTTTGAAGAATCTCAGGATTCGGTCTACGGTCATCTCAGTCGAGCAAGCAACGGCTGGTGCGTGATCGCCGGCCCGACCCGAGGAGCAACCAGCGATGGCCAGGACGTCGAGCGGATCGAGCAAACCCGACCGGGGCGGCGGGGCGGGCCAGCAAAAACACGACAAGGACGCGGACCGGACCGTCGCCGAGCTGCCCGACGGGCCGGCCGACGCGACCGGCCTGACGCCGCGCCAGCGCCGCGTGCTGGACGTGATCCGCGACTCGGTCGACAGCCGCGGCTACCCGCCGTCGATGCGCGAGATCGGCGAGAAGGTCGGGCTGACCAGCTCCTCCTCGGTGTCGCACCAGCTCCGCGTGCTCGAGCAGAAGGGCCTGCTCCGCCGCGACCCGAACCGCCCGCGGGCGATCGAGGTTCGCTACCCCGGCGAGGTGGACGCCGCGGCCCGGCGTTCGGCGCTCGGCTCGGTGCGGCAGACGGCGTACGACGAGACCGGTGCCGGTGACGCGCACCCGGACGCGGCGTACGTGCCGGTGGTCGGCCGGATCGCCGCCGGTGGCCCGATCCTTGCCGAGCAGGAGATCGAGGAGGTCTTTCCGTTGCCCAAGGCAATGGTCGGCGAGGGCACGCTGTTCATGCTGAAGGTCAAGGGCGAGTCGATGATCGAGGCCGCCATCTGCGACGGCGACTGGGTTGTCGTCCGGCAGCAGCCGACCGCGGAGAACGGCGACATCGTGGCCGCGATGATCGACGGCGAGGCCACGGTCAAGACGTTCAAGAAGACCAAGACCGAGATCCTGCTGCTTCCGCACAACCCGGCTTTCGAGCCGATCGACGGCAAGGACGCGACCATTCTCGGAAAGGTCGTAACAGTTCTGCGCCGTGTCTGACATATCGGACGGCGAGCGAACTCGGGCGTGACGTGTCAGCATTGAGTCATGACGACTGTCTATGACTTCAGCGCGCGGCGGATCGAAGGCAATGAACAGTCTCTTGCCGATTTCCGCGACCAGGTGCTCCTGGTGGTGAACACGGCGTCGCAGTGTGCCCAGACCCCGCAGTACTCGGGGTTGCAGAAGCTCTACCGGACGTATCGCCGGCAGGGCTTCACGGTGCTCGGTTTCCCCTGCGACCAGTTCGGCCACCAGGAGCCCGGCGACGAGAACGAGATCGCCAACTTCTGCTCGACGATCTACCACGTCACGTTCCCGATGTTCGCCAAGATCGACGTCAACGGATCCCGCACGATCCCGTTGTACAACTGGCTCAAACGCGAGCAGGGCGGCCTGCTCGGCGGCCGGATCAAGTGGAACTTCACCAAGTTCCTGGTCGGTCGCGACGGCGGGGTGATCGCGCGCTACGCGCCCACTCATGCCCCGGAGAAGCTGGCCGACAAGATCGAGGCCGCGCTGGCAGTTCCGGCACCGTCGCCGAAATCGAACGACTGACAATCCCTGATTTACTGCGACAGTTGAACAGGAAATGTCTCAGCGGCGCACTGCATTCGCCGCATTGCGAACTTTTCCGCGGGTTGCCGGCAGGTTGTGAAATGCATTCAGTTGCTGTCGACCAGGACCGTTTCCGGGTCGATGTCCAGCCGTAATCCGCGCCAGACCGGATGCCGCAGGCGGCCGTCGCCGCCCCAGCCGGAAAAGGTCACCTCGGCCACCAGAACCGGATCGAGCCACTGCGCGCGCCGCCGGTCGGTCAGCGGGATACCGGCCGGGTCGAAGGCAGGCCGATCGATGCGCAGACCGGCGAGCTCGGCGCTCAGCATCTCCAGCGTCGCGAAGTCCAGCCCGGACCCGACCTTGCCGATCAGCACCAGCTCGTCCCCCGCATACGCCCCGCAGTAGAACGAACCGATCTTTCCTTCCCGGTTGCCCTCCCCCGGGTGCCAGCCCAAGAGGATGACATCTCTGGTCTGCACGGGCTTGACCTTGATCCAGTCCGAGCTGCGCCGCCCAGGCAGGTACCGCGACTTGCGGCGCTTGGCCACCACACCCTCGAGCCCTTGCGCAGCAGACTGTTCGAGCGCTTCCTCACCGTCGGTCAGTGCGGCCGGCACCTCCCAGAACGGGTCGCCGATGTCGAGCGACTCGAGCAACCCGCGCCGGTCGTCGTACGTTGCCTCGAGCAACCACTTGCCGTCGAAGCGGAGCAGGTCGAAGAGCCGGACCGACACCGGTACCTGGGTGATCAGGTGCCGGAGCTGGCGTGGATCGCGGACGTGCATCCGCCTTTGCAGCAGGCCGAACGAGGGGGCGCCGTGCTCGTCGAGGGTGACGATCTCCCCGTCGAGCACGGCGGGCAGGCGCAGCCCCGGCGCTTCGGCGAGGCCGATCAGCTCTGGATACCCGCCGGAGACATCGTGGCTGTTCCGCGACCACAGGCGGCAGACGCCGTCGTCGACCTCGGCGATGACGCGGATGCCGTCCCACTTCAGCTCGTACGACCAGCCGGCCCCCGAGGGCATTTTCCCCAGCGCCGCCATCATCGGCAGCACCGGCGGACCGGTCGCCGGGCTCGTCGCCGGGCTCATGGCGCCCTCATGACGACTGCAATCGCTTCAGCGCGCCGAGCACCTTCTCGCGATCGGCGGTCGGCCACATCGGCGGCAGCGAGGCGCGCAGGAACGCGCCGTACCGCTGGGTGACGATGCGGGGGTCGAGGATCGCGACCACGCCGCGGTCGGTACTGCGACGGATCAGCCGGCCGGTGCCCTGCGCGAGCAGCAGTCCGGCATGCGTCGCGGCGACGGCCATGAAGCCGTTCCCGCCGGCCTCGTCGACGGCGCGCTGGCGGGCCGCCATCAGCGGCTCGTCAGGGCGCGGGAACGGGATCCGGTCGATGATCACCAGGTTGCAGGTCGAGCCCGGTACGTCGATCCCCTGCCAGAGCGACAGCGTGCCGAACAGTGAGGTCTCCGGGTCCTCGACGAACTCGCGGGACAGCTCACCGAGCTGCGCGTCGCCCTGGCACAGCACCTTCAGGTCGGTCGCCTCCCGGACCGCCGCGGTCGCGGCCTCCGCAGCGCGGCGCGACGAGAACAGCCCCAGGGTCCGGCCACCGGCCGCGGTGATCAGGTCGACGATCTCCTCGAACTGCTTCTTCCCCAGTCCGTCCCGGTGCGGCGGCGGCAGGTGCTTCGCGACGTACAGGATTGCCTGTTTCTCGTACTCGAACGGGGACCCGACGTCGAGGCCGCGCCACGGCAGCGGGCCGCGCTCGTCGGCCTCGTCGAGCTCCGGCATCTCGGCATCGCCGTCGAGCTTGTCGCTCGGCCGGAGGCCGACCAGCCGGGCGATCGCGTCGAAGTCGCCGCCGAGCGTGAGCGTGGCCGAGGTGAGCACCGCCGTACGGTCGCGAAGAACCAGCTCGCGGAGCAGGCCCGCGACGGTCAGCGGGGCGATCCGCAGCTCGCGGCCGAAGCGGTCGCGGTCGATCATCCAGACCACGTCGGCGTCGCTCAGCGCGGCGACCCGCTCGGCGACGTCGAAGATCTCCTTGACCGCGCCCTTCGACTGCCGCTTTGCGCCGTCCGGATCGTTGTCCTTGTCGTCGGACTTCTTGTTCAGGTCGGAGTACAGGCTGCGAGCCGCGTCGCGGACCAGCGCGGCGGCCTCCAGGACCGGTGCGTTCGACGGCTCGATGCGGCCCTCGCGGGTGCCGTCCAGAGCGGCGCGGAGCGCGTCGGAGGCGTCGATCAGGTCGTCTGCCTTGTCGTCGTCCACGAAGCGGCGGGCCCGCTTGGCGGCGCGCTCGACCATCTGCGGCGAGAGCTCGTCGCCCGCCGCGCCGGTGACCCGGGCCGGGAGCTCGTGCGCCTCGTCGACGATGACGACGTCGTGCTCGGGCAGGACCGTGCGGTTCTCGAAGGCGTCGATCGAGAGCAGCGCGTGGTTGGTGATGACGATGTCGGCCTTACGGGCGTGTTCCTTGGCCTTCTCGGCGAAGCACTCCTCGCCGTACGGGCACTTCTGGGCACCGAGGCACTCGCGCGCGGCGATCGCGACCTGCTGCCAGGCCTGGTACTGATGCGAGGGCGCGTGGTCGCGGTCGCCCGCCTCGCCGTCGGCGAGCTGTTGCTCGGCCCAGTCGCGCAGCTCGACGACCTGGCGGCCGACCTCGCCCGGCGGGGGCACGTCGACCAGCATGCCGTCGTCGTCCGGCGCACCCTCGCGGATCCGGTGCAGGCAGGCGTAGTTGTTCCGCCCCTTCTGGATCGCGTACGACGGCCTGCGCGGCAGGAGCTTCTCGGTCGCATCGAGCAGCGCCGGCACGTCGCGGTCGACGAGCTGGGACTGCAGCGCCAGGGTGGCCGTCGAGACCACGACCCGGCGGTCCTCGATCGCATGCAGCAGCGCGGGCACGAGGTACCCCAGCGACTTGCCGGTGCCGGTGCCTGCCTGGACGAGCAGATGCGATCCCTCGTGCATCGCGGTGTCCACGGCCTGCGCCATCTCCACCTGCCCGGGCCGGGTCTGTCCGGCGATCCCGGACACGGCAGCTTCCAGCAGTTCCCGCACATCTACACCCACCGGCACACCCTAGCCCGCGGAGCAGACAGATTTCCGCTCCGTCGGGCCGGGGTGTGGATAAGTCGGCGTCAGACGACGGCGCCGCGGTCCGGCTGGGCGTCGCGGTCGACCTGGGCTCGCTTGGGGCGCGGCGGCGGGGCCGGGAAGCGGCGTTCGAGTTCGAGCAGCAGCGGTGCCGCGGTGAGGTTGGAGGAGTACGTCCCGACGAGGATGCCGAGCAGCAGCGCGAGCGCGAAGTCGGCCAGCGAGTCGCCGCCGAGGAAGAGCAGCGCGCTGAGGATGAACAGCGTCGAGATGCCGGTGTTGATGGTCCGCGGCAGCACGTTCACGATCGCGGTGTCGATCGTCTTGGCCAGGTTGCCGGTGGCGCGGGCGTTGCGGGTCTCACGGATCCGGTCGAAGACCACGACCGAGTCGTTCACCGTGTAGCCGATGATGGTCAGGATCGCCGCCAGGAAGATGCCGTCGATCGGCTTCCCGGTCCAGGCGAAGACCCCGACGACGACCGCGACGTTCTGCACCAGGGCGAGGACGGCTCCGGCACCGAACGTCCACCGGAACCGTGCTGCGAGGTAGGCCAACTGGGCGAGCAGCGCGATGCCGAGCGCGATCAGGCCCTTGTTCCGCAGTTCCTCACCGAGCGACGGTCCGATGCTCTCGTTGCGGATCACCTCCGCGTCGCCACCGATCCGGCCGATCGACTCCTTGATCTTCTCCGCCTCGTCGTCACTGATCGTTCCGGTCCGCACGGTGATGTCGTCGGTCCCGGACGCCTGCACGACGGCGGTCGGATAGCCGGCCTCCGCGACCGCGGCACGTGCCTGGTCCGGCGTGATGCGCTGCGCCGTACTGACCTCGAGCAGCCGGCCGCCGGTGAACTCGATGCCGAGGTTCAGCCCGCGGACGGCGACACCGGCGACGCTCACGATGATCGCGACGGCAGTGATGACCAGCCAGCGCCGGCTGTGCTTCATCAGTGCGGGCTGCCGGGCCTCCAGCCAGGTCCGGACACGGCCGTGGCCGTCGATCCCGCTGAGGCCGGGACGCCGCAGGACGAACCGGCGGGACACCACGAACTCGGCGAGCACCCGGGTCACCACCAGCGCGGACAGCATCGACGCGAGGACACCGATGGACAGCGTGACGCCGAAGCCGCGGACCGGACCGGCCGCCAGGAAGAACAGCAGGCCGGCGGCGAGCAGCGTGGTGATGTTGGAGTCGGCGATCGCGGACAGCGCGTTCTGGAAGCCGCTGCGCAGCGATCTGCGCAGTCCGTCGGTCCGGCCCGCTATGTAGTCCTCCCGGGCACGTTCGAAGACCAGGACGTTCGCGTCGACCGCCATACCGATCGCCAGCACGAATCCGGCGAGGCCCGGTAGCGTCAGCGTGGCCCCGAGCGCGGTCAGGGCGGCGTACGACATCGCGGCGTACCCGATCAGGCCGAGGACCGCCATCAGGCCGACCAGGCGGTAAACCACGACGATGAACAGCGCGGTCAGTGCGAGGCCGATGATCGCGGCGAGCGCGCTGGCCTGGATCGCGTCCTGGCCGAGCGACGGGCCGACCGTGCGCTGGTCGATGACCTCGACCGGCACCGGCAGCGCGCCGCCGGAGATCAGCGCCGCCAGGTCCTTCGCGTCCTCCTCGGTGAACGCGCCGGAGATCGTGGTGCTGCCACCGGCGATGCCGAGGTTGCAGAGCTGGTTGCCGCCGTTCGGGTCGACCTGCGGGGCGCTGATCACGTCGTTGTCGAGCACGATCGCGATCAGGCGCTGCGGCGTACCGACCGGTTGACAGGCCGCCTTGCCGGTGATGTTGGCCCAGATCTTGCCGCCGTCGCCCTTGAACTTCATCTCGACGAACCAGCCCTGGGCGACCTGCTGCGGGTCGAGGAGGCCCTCGGCGCCGCTGACCAGCTCGCCGGTCATGGCGGGCTTGGCCAGTCTGAGGAACCCCTGGCCCTGTTCGCTCGGCAGGTAGGTCTCGCCCGCCGCCGGTTTGGCCGGTTTGGTGGCGACCTGGTCGAGGACCTCGTGGAAGGTGAGCTGCGCGGTCTTGCCGATCACCTTCGCGGCCTCGCGCGGGTCCTGGACGCCGGGCAGTTCGACGATGATCCGGTTCTCGCCCTGGCGGGTGACGTTCGGCTCGCTGACGCCGAGCGCGTCGATCCGCCGATGTAGGACCTGGGTGGCCTTGTCGGTGGTCTCCTTGGTCGCCTTGACCGTCGGCGAGTCCTTGGCCTCCAGCACGATCTGCGTCCCGCCGCGCAGGTCGAGGCCGAGCTGTGGTTTCGCGGTCAGCGTGACGTACGTCGACGCCGCCAGGACGAGGAACGCGAGAAGTACACGGACAAGGGCCGACCGCTTCACCGAAGCCTCCGGAGGTGGGCACCCGCAGTACAGGTGTCATGACACAGAGCATCCACGCAGCCGTGGAACGCCCAGTGTACGAACGAGCCACAATCACACAAGCGACCGTGTCGCAACCGTAACGTCAATCGGCCGCACCCGCCGAGTCGTGGCGATCGGTGACGGAGGCGTTAGGCGAGTCGTGGATCGTGGTCCTGATCTCGCGCCGATATCCACGACTCGACACTCGGCAGCGCAACCCGCTCACTACCTAGCTCCTTAGTCACGGACACCCGCCGAGCAGTCGGACGCGAGCGTCGGCTCGCAACCCGCATTGTCCGCGGCGTCAACGGCGTGATCGGGTCGACGGTGACGTTCAGTTCGCCGGCTAGGGACCCGTCGCCGGCGGCAGTCGGCAGTCCGCGGCGCCAGCCGCAACTCCCCGGCGCCAGCCGGAAACAGCGCTCCGGGCGCCAGCCCGCGGGGGGGTGGGAGCGCGCGGAGCAGACGCGTCCGAGGAGCGCAGCGACGAGGCTAGCGGCTGCGTAGCGCGCGGTGGGCTGAACCACAGTCGCCCATCACCACCTCGCCTCTTACCCACGGACACCCGCCGAGCAGTCGCACGCGAGTGCCGGCTCGCAACACGCCGGCGGCAGCCGGCAGTCCGCGGCGCCAGCCGCAACTCCCCGGCGCCAGCCGGAAACAACGCTCCGGGCGCCAGCCCGGGGGTGGGTGGGAGCGCGCGGAGCAGACGCGCCTGAGGAGCGCAGCGACGAGGCTAGCGGCTGCGTAGCACGCGGGGGCTGACTTACTCGGTGAGGCCGTTTTCTAGGGCGTAGCGGACAAGTTCGGCTCGGTTGTGGAGTTGGAGTTTGCGGAGGGTGTTCTGGACGTGGTTCTCGACGGTGCGGTGGGAGAGGACCAGGCGGGTGGCGATCTGTTTGGCGGTGAGGCCGCGGGCTACCAGGCGGAGGACCTCGGTCTCG
>DASXXB010000189.1:0-4981 GCA_036503355.1 Kribbella sp.
CATCGAGAAGCCGCTGGCGGCGCAGGTGGTGAAGATGCTGAGGGCGCGGTTGCGATCCGGGCCCTCGTGGAACGTGGTGGTGATGATCGAGAGCGCGGCCGGGGCGGTGAACGCCGCGGCGACACCCTTCACGAACCGCGCGGCAATGAGCAGTTCGGGGTTGCTCGCCAGGGAGCTCAGCATCGAGACGAGGGCGAACACGGCCAGCGCGATCAGGAAGACGCGACGCCGGCCGAGCAGATCGGCGGTGCGCCCGCCGAGGAGCAGCAGGCCGCCGTACCCGAGCACGTAGCCGGTCACGACCCACTGGAGAGACGAAAGGGAGACGCCCAGATCGGCGCCGATGGACGGCAGTGACATGCCGACCATGGACACGTCCAGGCCGTCGAGGAAGATCACGCCGCAGACCACGAGGAGAGCGCCCCAGAGGCGCGCGTCCCAGGTCATGCGGGCCGGTGATGTGGTTTGCGTAGTCACGAGGAGAGACTATTGCATGCATGTGCATCTAATGTCTAGGCATTAAATGCGTTTGCATTGATTGCGCATGCATGCTATGGTCGGCGACATGACCGCTACGAAGGTCAGCGGTGGGACTGGTGAGACCACCGCCGATGTGCGCGAATGGCGCGAGCTTCTGGCTCGCCATGCGGACCTCACCTGCGCCCTCGACCGGGCGCTGCAGGCCGGCCACTCGCTGGGCATGAGTGAGTACGAGGTGCTCGAGCGGCTCGCCGAGCTCCCGGAGCGCTCCGCGAAGGTGGCGACGATCGCCAAGTCCGTGCACCTCAGCCAGAGCGCCCTGTCCCGCGTGATCGGCCGCCTCGAGGTCGCCGGTCTGGTCGAGCGGCACATGTGCCCGGAGGACCGGCGTGCCGTCAACGTCCGGCTGACCGACGAAGGTCTGCACCGACAGGCCGAGGCACAGCCGACCCAGCGCGAGGTGCTCGCGCAGCGGCTGCACGCACCGCTCGTGAAGACCTGTGAGCCCCTACCCTCTGGGGAATGACCGAGCCGTACGCCGCAGCCCGCGAGATCATCGCCGACCTCCAGCGAATCGTCACGCCCGACGGCGTCCACGAGAGCTACCAACTGCAGGCCGGCGGCGTGGACCACTGGGTCTACGCCCGCGGCGCTGACCGCTCCAATCCGGTCATCCTGTTCGTCCACGGCGGCCCGGCGATGCCGCACCAGCCGATGGCCTGGCAGTTCCAGCGCCCGGTCGAGGAGTACTTCACCGTCGTCACCTACGACCAGCGCGGCGCCGGCCGCACCCTGCGCACTGTCGACCCGGAGACCATCGCGGACACGCTGAAGGTCGAGCAGTACACCGCCGACGCCATCGAGCTCGCCGAGCAGGTCAGAGCGCGGTACGGCGTCGAGAAGCTCGTCCTGATGGCTCACAGCTGGGGCACGATCATCGCCACCAGCGCTGTTCTCGCGCGGCCGGATCTCTTCCATGCGTACGTCGGCATCGGCCAGATCATCAATGCGCGCGCCAACGAGTCACTGTGCTTCGAGTACGCGCTGCAGCAGGCCCACGAGCACGAGCACACCGAGGCGATCGAGGAGCTCGAGTCGATCGCGCCGTATCCGGGTGACGTGCCGCTGACCCGCGAGCGGATCATCATCGCCCGCAAGTGGGCGCAGTACCGCGGCGGACTGTCGGCGTACCGCGACGACTCGCTCTACTTCTTCGAGGCGCCCATGCTGTCGCCCGACTACACCGTCGAGGAGACCGAGACCCTTGGCGAGGGCAACCAGCTCACACTGGGCCGGGTGCTCGACGAGATGCTCGCCACGGACTTCACCGGCGTGAAGCAGTTCCCCGTTCCGGTGGTGCAGTTCCTGGGCCGGCACGACTACACGACGCCGGCGCAACCCACCGCCGACTGGCTCGAGACCGTCGAGGCGCCTTACAAACAAGCGATCTGGTTCGAGCACTCGGCCCACCTGGCGCCGTGGGAGGAGCCCGGCAAGTTCCTCGTGAGCCTGTTGACGTTTGTGCGGCCGTTGGTCGGGGCCAAAAACGACTTGCGGGTGGAACATACGCTCGGCACATGAAGGTGCGGGCTCAGGTCGTCGACGAGGTGTTCGTGCTCGAGGTGTCCGAGGACTTCTGGTTCCCGGACGTCGAGGGTGTGCTGCAGGCGATGCGCGAGCAGTTCGGCATCGACGCCGTCGTCCTCGCGTGTACGTCCGACGACCCGATCAACTATCTGCTGCTCCCGCTCGGCGAGCCGCTCGCGAGCGGGGATTCGGCGTACGACGACCTGGCCCCGTGGACACGGGCCGAGTGGTACGACGAAGCGCCGCAGTGGATCGCCCGACACGTCACGGCAACCGGCCCGTGGAGGCAGGTCAAGTCGTGGGGTCTGTCCAACGTTCTGCGGATCCCGACGGCCGACGGAGACGTGTATTTCAAGGCCCTTTCACACGCGTCGACCCGCCCGGACGCGTTGCCGTTCCTGTTCGCGCACGAGCCACGCTTCCTGCAGCACGCGTCCCTCGCTCGCCCCGGCGCGGTCCCGGCGCCGCTCGCCGTCGACGAGCAGCGCGCGTGGATGCTGCTGCCCGACCTCGGTACGCCGCTCGCGAACGAGGACGACCTCACGCTCTGGATCGATGCCGTGCGCAACCATGCACGACTGCAGCGCAGCTACGTCACAGAACCCGAACGGCTGCTGTCGTACAGCTGCGCCGACCGCCGGCTCGCCGTACTCGACGCCGAGCTGGACCGGCTCCTCGAGCCCAACACGTTGACCCGGCACCTCGACCCGGCGGAGCAGGCCAAGCTGACGCACCGCGCGAAGCAGTTGCACGAGGCAATCAACGAGCTCGCCGAGATCGGCGTACCGGAGACCTTGCTGCACGGCGATCTGCACCCACGCAACCTGGCCGTACGGGACGGGCAGGTGCTCGCGTTCGACTGGACCGACGCGGCGCTGGCGCACCCGTTCCTCGACCTGGTGACGTTCGTGGAGAAGCGATCGCCGCTGTCCGCGGACCCGCGGGTGCGGGACGCGTACCTGGGCGAGTGGGAGGAGTACGCCGCCCCGGCCGACCTCCGCCGGGCGCTGACGCTTGCCGAGGAGCTCGGCACCCTCTACCAGACAATCACGTACCTGCACCTCGTCGACCACCTGGCCGGACCGAGCAGGAACTCCATCCTCGCCGGCGGCGCGGCATGGCTGCAGAAGCTGTTAGCGACAGAGGACTGCTAGCTGGTTGCGCATGCCGCGGCGTACGGGTGGGTCGAGGTGGCGGTCCCAGTCAGGGTGGCGCTCGCCGCGGAGCATGGCGTAATAGGCGAGCGCCTCGGACAGCGCCGACTCGCGGAGGTAGCCGCGCGCGAGCGGCTGCTTGCCACGCCCGTTCGGTCGCGGGCGGCGTTCGTACGCCGCGTTCGCGGTGAAGATGCCCAGCCCGTAGAAGACCGTAAGCAGGTCGGTCAGCGGCTCGTGGTCCGGTCGCCGCCAGAGAGTGATCCGTCCACTGCCGAGCAGCAGCTCGTGCCCGACCTCATGCGCGTAGATCGCCGCCAGGGCGACCGGATCGGACGCGAGCGCCGGCGCGAGCTGGATCCGGTTCTGGCCGTCGCCACGGATCCACCGCCCGGACTCCTCCTTCACCATCAGCCGATTCACCGGACGCCGTACGCCGTTCAGCTCGAAGCTCAGCCCGCACTGGCCGGGACGCAGGTCCATGCGGGCGTCGATGCGCTGACACAGCTCGATCGCCGCGGCCTCGCTCCCGTCGTACGGCTCCGGAACGACGTCGGCCGGCAGCACGATCGGCCGCAGCAGGACGTCCCGGCCGAACTCGGACACCAGCCAGTCCATCGACGTACGGATCCAGCGGCGGCTGCCGCCCGGCAGCCGTTCGCGGGGCGCCTTCAGCTGGGACCGCACCTGCTGACTGCGCCGGATCATCCCGATCGGATTCCTCACCCGCCGGATCATGCCTGTATGACGCCGCAGCGAAACCTCCCGGTTCCGTTGCGTCACCACGGCTTGACCTCAGACCCGCGGTGCACCCTCCTGGATCGACGCGATCTCGGTGTCCTTCACGAGCGACGCGAGCCGGGCGAAGGTCCTGATCCGGACTGTGCGATCGAGCTCGCCGGGCAGCTCCGGCAGGATCGACTCCGGCCACAGCAGGTGCCGGCGGAAGCAGTACGCCGCCAGCGCGTCCGAGGCGCCGCGCTCCCCCAGGTACCCGAGGCTCTGCAGCATCGAGCGCCGGCCGGGAACCCGCTCGACGGCCTGGTTGGCGAGGAAGATCCCGAAGCCGTGGAACACCGCGAACAGATCGGTCATCGCCTCGGCGTCCGGCCGGCTCCGGTCCATCAGGTGGTACCCCCACAGCACCTCGTGCCCGAGCTCGTGCGCGGTCGCGGCAACGACCGCCGAAGGGTCGGCCAGGGTGTTCGCCGCGAGCATCACCGCCGTACCTTCGACGCCACCGCTGCGCAGATCCAGCCAGGCTGCGCGCGAACCGCTTCCGGCCGGCGTCGACCAGACCTCCTCGGCACGTTCACGCAACTCGGCGCGGCGAACCGGGTCGGTTTCCTGCAGGATCGCCGTACTGCGTTTCAGCTCGGCCGCGAGCTCCCGCTCGGCGAGTACCTCGATCTCGGCGGCGTACCCGGCAGCCGCCAGCGCGTCCATCTCGGCCTCCGTCATCGTTGCCCGAAGCCCCGAAATCGCGATCAGATCGCTGCTCTGCCTGGCGTTGAACCGGCGTACGGCGGCTGACCGGGCCGCGGCGCGGACCTGCTCCATCCGGAAACTGAACCGGATCCGGTCGTCCGGCACCTCCATCCAGGCGCAGACCTTCAGGCAGAGCTCGCGGGCAGCGCGCTCCGACCCGTCGTACCCGGGCGGCACGAACGCACTCGGCAGCACCGACCGCCGGCGCAGCGGCTCGACGCCGAAGCGGCCGATCAGCCAGTCCAGCGAGTCCTCGATCCAGCGCTCCGGCC
>DASXXB010000190.1:0-19466 GCA_036503355.1 Kribbella sp.
ACCCGGTTCGTCCCGATGCTGAACGCGGCGATGTCGCCGACGTTCTACGAGTTCGACTCCGGTGACCTGTTCCAGCTCTACAAACAGATGGACGAGCGGGACGAGGAGCCGGTGGTGATCTACCACTCGCACACCGCCACCGAGGCGTACCCGTCGCGGACCGACATCAACCTCGCCCAGGAGCCGGGGGCGCACTACGTCCTAGTGTCCACACGGGACGGCGCGCACGACCCGGCGTACGACGGGCCGGTCGAGTTCCGGTCCTACCGGATCGTCGACGGCGAGGTCACGGAAGAAGAAGTACGCGTGGTTGGTTCCTATACAGAAACCCTTCAAGGAGAAGACTGAGATGGCGATCGAGCTGCGCGTGCCGACGATCCTGCGCACCTACACCGGTGGGGCGAAGGCGGTCTCCGGCGACGGCGCGACCCTGGCCGAGTTCATCGACAACGTGAACGGGACCCACGCGGGTCTCAAGGAGCGGATCGTGGAGGGCGAGCCGGAGGAACTGCGCCGGTTCGTGAACGTCTACGTGAACGACGAGGACGTCCGGTTCACCGGCGGCCTGAAGACCGAGGTCAAGGACGGCGACGTGGTCGTCGTGCTGCCGGCCGTCGCCGGCGGCTGAGCGGCAAAGGACTCAGGATGCGGTTCGACAGTCTTCTCGACTCCGTCGGCGGTACGCCGCTGGTCGGCCTGCCCAAGCTGTCCCCGTCGCCGGACGTCAGGCTCTGGGCCAAGCTCGAGGACCACAACCCGACCGGTTCGATCAAGGACCGGGCGGCGCTGCGGATGCTGCTGGACGCCGAGAAGGACGGCCGGCTGCGCCCGGGCAACACGATCCTCGAGCCGACCTCGGGCAATACCGGCATCTCGCTCGCGATGGCGGCCA
This sequence comes from Kribbella sp., assembly GCA_036503355.1. Taxonomy (GTDB): domain Bacteria; phylum Actinomycetota; class Actinomycetes; order Propionibacteriales; family Kribbellaceae; genus Kribbella. Next base: position 893 of record DASXXB010000190.1, read on the forward strand.
AGCTGCGCGGGTACCGGATGGTCTGCGTGATGCCGGAGAACACCTCCGAGGAGCGCCGGCAGATCCTGCGGATGTGGGGCGTCGAGATCATCTCGTCGCCGGCCGCGGGTGGGTCCAACGAAGCGGTGCGGGTCGCGAAGCAGGTCGCGGAGGAGCACCCGGACTGGGTGATGCTGTACCAGTACGGCAACCCGTCGAACGCGCTCGCGCACTACGACGGCACCGCGCGGGAGATCCTCGACGACCTCCCCTCCGTCACGCACTTCGTCGCCGGGCTCGGGACGACCGGCACGCTGATGGGCGCCGGCCGGTTCTTCCGCGAGCACAAGCCGGAGGTGCGGATCGTCGCCGCCGAGCCGCGGTACGGTGAGTTGGTCTACGGCCTGCGCAACCTCGACGAAGGCTTCGTCCCCGAGTTGTACGACAAGACGCTGATCGACGCGCGGTTCTCGGTCGGGCCGCGGGACGCCGTACGGCGGGTCCGCGAACTGCTCGACAACGAGGGCATCTTCGCCGGGATCTCGACCGGTGCGATTCTGCACGCGGCGCTCGGCCAGGCGGCCAAGTGTGTCCGCGACGGCGAGTCGGCCGACATCGCGTTCGTGGTCGCGGACGGCGGCTGGAAGTACCTGTCCACCGGCGCGTACGAAGGCACCATCGACGAGGCCGAGGACCGCCTCGAAGGCCAGCTCTGGGCCTGAGGGCCGGTTGCCGGTCCGGCAACTTTTCTTGCCAGCGGAGCCGCTCGCGGTCAGGGTTGGCGGATGCCGACGACAAGACGCAGACGTGATGCCGGTCCGCCGGCGACCGGCCCGGGCGAGCGGGAGGTGCTGGTCGGGTTCCTCGACTATCTCCGTACGTCGATCGCCACCAAGGCGGAGGGCCTGCCCGAGGACGAGGTGCGCGCACCCGGCGTACCGTCCGGGACCAACCTGCTGGGGCTGATCAAACACCTCACCGCGGTCGAGCGGCATTGGCTGCTCGGGGACGAGGTGACGGACTGGCAGGCCACGTTCCATGCCGACGGTCCGGCGGCCGAGGTACTCGCGGCGTACCGGCAGACCGTTGCCGAAGCCAACTCAGCGGTCGCGGCGTGGGACGATCTCACTGTGCCGGGACCGCGTCCGGGCCGGAGGCAGGCCCCGGCGCGGCGGTGGACGCTCGTGCATCTGATCGAGGAGACCGCCCGGCATGCGGGGCACGCCGACATTCTGCGCGAGCAGCTGGACGGCCGCACAGGGCGTTGGTGATCAGGTCATGTGCGCCTACGGCTCCTTGAACAGGATTCTGCGGCCGAGCCGGGGATGGACGCCGCGGCCCTTGCAACTGTTGCACGGGCGCTGGGCGTAACTGAAGATGCTGCCGTGGTGCCGGCCGGCACCCTTGCACCTGTTGCACTTGGCATTCGGGTGCAGAGACAGCGAGACGACGTACACAGCGATCGTCGCCATGAGCAGCAACAGCAGCATCCCGGTCGGTCCGAGGGACGACACGATGCCGGCGGCTGTGCCCGCGTTCGACTCCGTGGCCTGGCTGGCCGCCTGTCCTGCGGCGGTCACCTGGTCGGGCTGCGGAGTTGGTGCGGCGGTGGTACCGAGAGCCACCGCGAGGTGATGCGTCAGGTTCATGGCATCACGAGGGGCGGTCGAGCAAACATCGCTCCAGAGTGGCGTGCATCACGCGAAAAGGCAATTCCATAACGTAAAGATGTGGACAACCTCGGCGTGTCCTTCGTGCGGGTTAGGTAAGGCTCTACTTCTGATCTGCCCGCTCGCGGACCTGTATAAGCTCGTCCCGTGGCTGACGCACCGGTGGGGATCTTCGACTCAGGCTTCGGGGGACTCACCGTCGCCCGCGCGGTTCTCGACCAGTTGCCGCACGAACCGATCCTGTATCTCGGCGACACCGCGCGGCAGCCGTACGGCCCGAAGCCGATCGCCGAAGTGCGTGAGTACGCGCTGGAGTGCCTCGACCATCTCGTCGACGCCGGCGTGAAGATGCTCGTGATCGCGTGCAACTCCGCGAGCGCCGCGATGCTGCGGGACGCCCGCGAGCGGTACGACGTACCGGTCGTCGAAGTGATCCTCCCGGCCGCGCGTCGGGCTGTTGCCGCGACGCGCAACCAGCGCGTCGGCGTGATCTGCACGAAGGCGACGGCTCAGTCGCTGGCGTACGAGGACGGGTTCGCGGCCGCGCCGCAGATCGAGCTGTTCACCCGCGCCTGCCCCGAGTTCGTGGACTTCGTCGAGTCGGGTGTGACGTCTGGGCCGGAGCTGCTGGAGGCCGCCCACGAGTACCTCGACCCGCTGGTCGAGGCCGGCATCGACACGTTGATCCTCGGCTGCACCCACTACCCGTTGCTCACCGGCGTCATCTCGTACGTGATGGGCGACAACGTCACGCTGGTCAGCAGCGCGGAGGAGTGCGCGAAGGACGTGTACTCCGTTCTCACCAAGGCGGACCTGCTGCGCCCCGACCACCTGCCGGCTCCGGAGCACCGCTTCGTCACCACCGGCAACCCCGCGGAGTTCGCCGCGATCGGCTCCCGCTTCCTCGGCCCCGCCCTCGGAGTTGTCGACCAGTTCGCCTGGGTCCGCTGACGTTGTGATCTGGGTCGCAGGGCAACGTTGTCCAAGGCCCCTGAACGGCCGGACCGCGGATTCGGTTCCTCTGCGAACGTGCTGACCCGCCGGTAGGGTTCCAGGTATGAAGCTCACCGTGATCGGTTGTTCCGGGTCCGTTCCCGGGCCGGACTCGGCCGCCTCGAGCTATCTGGTCACCGCCGACGGGTTCCACCTGGTCCTCGACCTCGGCAGTGGCGCGTTCGGTTCGCTCCAGCGGCACCTCGAGGTTGCGGAGATCGGGGCGATCGGCCTGTCCCACCTGCATCCTGACCACTGCATGGATCTGTGCGGGCTGTACGTCGCGGCGCGCTACGCGCCCGGTGCGCCGCTGCCACGGATCCCGGTATTCGGCCCACCGGGTACGTCGGAGCGGATGGCGCTGGCCTACGACCTGCCACTGGATCCGGGGATGGAGGAGGAGCTGGAATTCCATGCCTGGCAGGACGTTCAGCAGATCGGGCCGTTCACGATCCGCACCGCGCCGATGGTGCATCCGGTGCGGGCGTACGCGATCCGCGTGGAGCACGGCAACACGTCGCTCGTCTACACCGGCGACACCGGCCCGAACGACGCGCTGGTCGAGCTCGCCCGCGGCGCCGACGTCCTGCTGTCCGAGGCCGCGCTTCCCGACAACGATCCTCACAATCCGGTCGATCTGCACCTGTCCCCGTCCGATGCCGGTGAGCAGGCGAAGAAGGCCGGCGTGAAACGGCTCGTGATCACGCACGTGCCCCCGTGGTACGACCGCGTGACGCAGGCCGAGCACGCCCGGCGTACCTTCCCCGGCCCCGTCGAGATCGCCACACCACATGCCGTTTTCGACATCTGACGGCGTCCGGTTGTGGACCGCAACCACCGGTACGGCGAGCGCGCTGCCGGCGGTCGTGTTCGTGCACGGCGGACCGGGCCTGTGGGACGACCACGCCGTACTCGCGGAGATGCTCGACGACCTGACCGTCGTGCACCGCTTCGACCAGCGCGGCTGCGGCCGGTCCGGACCGTCGGAACTGCAGTCCATGCAGCGATCGGCACAGGACATCGACGAGCTCCGCGCGTACTTCGGGCACGAGCAGATCGTTGTCATCGGCCACTCGTTCGGCGCCTCGCTGGCGCTGACCTATGCCGCGTCGTACGGCGATCACGTGGCCGGTGTCGTGTACCTGGACGGCGTCGGCATCGGCGACTGGCGTACGGCGTACCACGAGGAGCAGGCGCGCCGGATGACACCGGAGCAGGCTGCGCGCCTCGACGACCTGACCGGCCGGAAGCGCACGCACGACGAGGAGATCGAGTTCCGCGTGCTGTCGTGGTTCACCGACCATGCGGACTCCGAGCGTGCGATGGAGTGGGCGCACGCGAGCGCGACCGTCGACCTCCCGATCAACTTCGCCGCCAACAGCGCGCTGGGCGCGGTCGGGCGCGCGACCGACGACGAGTTGAAGGCCATGGCGGCATCGATCCAGGCGCCGGTCACGTTCGTCCACGGCTCCGAGGATCCGCGCCCGGCCTGGGCGGTCCGCGATCTCGCCGGCCACGTCCCGAACCACACCTTCCACCTGATCCCGGCCGCCGGACACTCGCCGTGGCTGGAGCAGCCCGACCTCGTCCGGGAGGTCCTCCGCGGCGCCGTCCGCTAGACAGATCTGGATTCTGAGATCTACTCTCAAATTAGAGCTGATCTCAGAAAGGTGTTTGTCATGCTGGATCCGCGGCGGTGGTGGGCCCTGGGGGCGATGTCGGTCAGCCTGATCGTGATCGGGCTGGACCTGACCGTGCTGAACGTCGCGTTGCCGACGCTGGCGATCGACCTGAAGGCCTCCACGAGTCAGTTGCAGTGGTTCGCGAACGCGTACACGCTGGTGCTCGCCTCGTTGCTGCTTCCGGCCGGGCTGCTCGGTGACCGGTTCGGGCCGAAGCGGTTGATGCTCGGGGCGCTGGTGCTGTTCGGGCTGGCGTCGGCGGCGTGCGCGTTCGCGCAGACGCCGGGACAGTTGATCGCGGGCCGCGCCGCGCTCGGGATCGGGTCGGCGTTCCTGATCCCGTTGTCGATGTCGTTGCTGAACCTGCTGTTCGCGCCGGAGGAACGGCAGCGGGCGATGACGATCTGGCTGATGGCGAACTCGATCGGCATCCCGCTCGGCCCGCTGCTCGGGGGCTGGCTGCTCGATCACTACCGTTGGGGCTCGGTGTTCCTGATCAACCTGCCACTGGTGGTCGTCGGACTGGTCGCGGTCGCGCTGCTGATCCCGAAGACGGCCGGCCACCGGTCGCGGCGGATCGACGTACCGGGGATTCTGCTGACCGCGGCGGGTCTGGTCGCGTTGACGTACGGCTTCATCGCGGCGGGGGAGCACGGGTGGGGCTCCGCGTGGGCGCTCGGTGGCATCTTCGGCGGTCTGCTGTTCCTGGGTGCGTTCGGGGCGTGGGCGCGGCGTACGGCGGACCCGTTGATCGAGCTGTCCTTGTTCCGGTCGGCCGGCTTCACGTGGGGCACGGTGCTTGCGACGCTGGCGTCGTTCGCGCTGGTGGGGTTGCTGTTCGTGCTGCCGCAGCTGTTCCAGGCCGTGCAGGGTGCGGACGCGTTCCAGGCCGGGGTGCGACTGCTGCCGATCATCGGCGGGATGCTGATCGGTGCGAAGGTGGCGGAGCGTCTGGTCGAGCGGGCCGGCGCCCGGGTCTCGGTCGTGGTCGGGTTCGCGCTGATGCTGGCCGGGCTCGTGATCGGCGCCTTGACGAAAGCCGGCGACGGGTACGGGTTCACCGCGCTCTGGATCAGCTTGGTCGGGATCAGCATCGGCTTCACGCTGCCGCCGATGAACGGGCTGGCACTCGCCGCACTGCCGCTCGACCGGAGCGGTTCGGGTTCCGCGCTGATCCAGGCGGCACGCCAGGTCGGCGGCACGCTCGGCGTCGCGATCCTCGGCACGGTGCTCAATGCGGCGTACCGCGACCACCTGGACGTCACCGGCCTCCCGCCTGCGGCTATCGAGGCCGCGCGGGACAGCGCGTCCGCGGCGATCGCGATCGGTTCGCCCGCACTCGCCCGCTCGGCCCGCACCGCGTTCGTCGAGGGCATGGACGCGACGCTGTGGGTGTGCAGCGGGCTCGCGGTCGTCTCGATCGTGCTCGCGCTGGCGTTTCTGCCACGCCGTACCGCCAGGGTCGCACGGGAACCCGTCACAATCGGGACATGAGTGGGTTGCGGGAACGGAAGAAGGCGAAGACCAGGGCCGCGATCCAGGAGCATGCGCTGCGGCTGTTCCGGGATCAGGGGTACGCCGAGACGACGGTCCAGGAGATCGCCGCCGCGGCGGAGGTGTCGCCGGCCACGTTCTTCCGGTACTTCCCGACCAAGGAGGACACCGTCGTCCTCGATCGGCTGGATCCGCTGATGATCGACCTCTTCCGCGGCCAGCCACCCGAACTGAACCCGACCGAGGCGCTGCGCGCGGCGATCCGGCAGAGCCTCGGTGCGCTGACCGAGGACGAGTGGGCGCTGGAGTCCGAACGCCAGAAGCTGGTCATGAACGCGCCAGAGTTGCGCGTCCGGATGCTCGACCAGCTGTACGAAGGCATCGACCTGCTGGCGGTGCTGGCCGCCGAACGCACCGGGCGCTCCGCCGACGACTTCGCCGTCCGCGCCTGGGCCGGCGCGGTGGTCGGCGTCATGATGGCGACGTACCGGCTGCTGGCGGTCGACGCCCCGCTGCCGAAGTACCTGGCCACGATGGACGAAGCTTTCGACCAGCTGGCGGGCCTTCCGCTGCCACCTCAGGCGACCTGAGCCTCGGCCGATTCGAGCAGGGGGTCGCCCGGGCGCAGCCCGAATGCTTCGGCCGCGGAGCCGCCGCGGATCACCAGTTCGGTGAAGCCGGTGCCGGAGCTGCCCGGGACGATGCCCGGCGTGTTCCGCGGTACGGCGGTCAGGTGTGGGTAGCACGTGACGTCGACGAGTTCCGTCGTACCGTTGTCGTTGCGTCGGGCAACGGTCAGCGCCTCGCCGGGGGCGAGGTCCAGGCGGCGGTCGAGTTTGCAGTTGCCGAAGTTGTCGACGACGGTCACGACCGGTTCGTCGCCGGGCAGTTCGGGTACGGCGGTCTCGGTCGACGGGACCGGGCGCCCGTCGGCGATCCATTTCGCCAGCAGTGGCAGGTACCACAGGCTGCGGAACTGGGTGCCGGCGATCTGCTCGACGTCGGCGGCCCCGAAGCCGGCCCAGGAGTTGGCCGCTGTCACGGCCTCGTGGATGTCTGTCACGTGGACGTGTTCGATGCCGAGCTCACGCCGTACCAGCGAGAGGACGCGGGCGTTGAAGGTGCTCGCGACCAGGTGCGCGCCGTACCGGAAGAAGCAGAACGGTACGCCGTTCGGCCAGACGCCGTCGCGCGGCGCGATGTTCACCAGCGTGATCGTCGGGTGACCGTCCTCGCCCAGGAGTGACGTGGCTATCAGGCAGTCGAGCAGCGTGAGCGCGGCGAACGACTCCGGATCGGGCCCGTCGGCGGCGACGATCGTCGGCGACTGGCCGAACAGCGCGCCGATCCGGGTGCTGAGTCTGGCGCGGGCGTTGCCGTCGTAACAGTCCGTGAGGTAGGTGATCGGGGACATCTGATGGCTCCAGGTGGTTGCAGTTCGTGGGAAACGAATGAGGCCCCCGACATCGGGGGCCTCTGCCTGCAAGCACACGTGCCTACGCCGCTGAAGTCCTCCCGCATCGAGGGCTCAGCATTCGCATCGCGGCGTACCGGATCACGTCGACGAGAGTAGCACTCAGCGCTGCTGGCCGTTGTCGAAGTACGTGATCAGCGCCGGATCCAGGGCGGGGACGTCCTGCGGTACGCCGTTCGCGCGCAGCGACTCGGTGGCGGCGAAACCGGCCGCGACCGCGGCGCGGGCGGCGACCGGGGACGTCAGGGTCGCGCCGCCGTCACGGACGAACTTCACGAACTCGGCCACCAGGTGCGGGTCGGCGCCACCGTGGTGCTCGGACTCGCCGGCGATCTCGACCACCTGGTCGGCGTCCTCGCGGTACCCGGAGCGGCGGCTGTTCCAGACCTTCACGACACCGCCCGCGGTGTCGCCGAAGTTCTCCAGCCGGCCGTGGGTGCCGATCACGGTGTAGTTGCGCCAGTAGTCCGGCGTGTAGTGGCACTGCTCGTAGGTGAGGAAGACGCCGTTGTCCAGCAGCAGGTTCGCCATCGAGAGGTCCTCGACGTCCATCACCGGCGCCAGGCCCTTCTGCTCCAGCGGCGGCCAGTTGTCGCTGGACACGAAGTCCTTGAACCGCTGGCCCGAGCGGTCGAGCCGGTCGGTGATGCCGCCGTACAGCGTGAGCGCGCCCATCGCGTTCACCCGGGTCGTGTAGCCGCCGGCGAGCCAGTGCATCACGTCGATGTCGTGGGCACCCTTCTGCAGCAGCAGCCCGGTGGTCCGGCTGCGGTCGGCGTGCCAGTCCTTGAAGTAGAAGTCGCCGCCGTGGCCGACGAAGTGCCGGCACCAGATCGCCTTCACGTCACCGATCGCGCCGTCCTGGATCAGCTGCCGCATCGTCAGTACGACGGGCATGTGGCGCATGTTGTGGCCGACGTACAGCCGCGCGCCGGAGTCGTACGCGGCCTGCAGCACGCGGTCGCAGCCCTCGGTCGTGATCGCCAGCGGCTTCTCCACGAACACCGAGACACCGGCCCGCAGGAAGTCGATCGCCGGACCCTCGTGCAGGTCGTCGGGTGTGGTCAGGAACACCCCGTCGAGCTTCTGGTCGAGCAGTTCGGTGTGGTCGGCGTACGCGGTCGCCTCGGGGTACAGCTCGAGTGCCGCGTCACGCTGCGGCGCGGACGGGTCGGCCAGGGCCACGACCTCGGACCCCTCGCCGGGACGGTGCGCGTACTGCGCGATGCGGCTGCGGGCACCCAGACCCACCAGCCCAAACCGAAGATCACTCATACTCAGGCACTCCTGCACATAGTTGTTTACAACACCCTAACTCCGAGCATTTCTGGCAAGCAATCGCTGTCCCACCGCTGGTGGCGCGGCGGGGTGGGGGTTGGGGGTTTGGTGGGTTGGTGTTGGGGTGGTGGCAACCTTGGGGTCAGCGGGATCTCGCTCTGTGCCGTCAGCATGGCGGAATGTGAGCCTCCACTACGTGGCACTGGGGGACTCGACCACCGTAGGGGTCGGGGACCCGATGAACGGCAGCAGTACGACGGACCTGTCCGGTGCCGGCGCGCGTCCGGGGGAAGGATGGCGCGGCTGGGCCTCGCTGCTCGCCGACTCCCTGGCCAGCTCCCACCGTGTGACGTTCTCCAACTTCGCGACCAGCGGCGCGACGGTGCCGGTCGTCGCGACCGAGCAACTGCCCGCCACCGGCGATGACCCCATCGATCTCGCCTCACTGATCGTCGGCGTCAACGACACGCTGCGGTCCACGTTCGACGCCGGCCGGATCCGCGAGCACCTGCAGCAGTGCGCGGAGCAGCTGACCGCGCGCGGCGCGTTGCTGCTGACCGTCCGCTTCCACGACCACGGCAAGGTGTTCGGCCTGCCGCGCTGGCTGCGGCGGCCGCTGTGGCACCGGATCGAGCAGGTCAACGTCGCGTTCGACGACCTGCACACACGGTACGGCGGGATCCGCCTGGACATGGCCGACTACCCCGAGGTGTACCGGCGGGACTTCTGGAGCGTCGACCGGCTGCATCCGGGGGAGCGCGGACATCGCACGCTGGCCCGCGCGTTCGCGGACGAGCTGGCGGTGCGTGGGCTGCGGATCGACGTACCGCCGGACCTCGACTGCGCCTACCGGCAGCCGAGCCGCTGGGCGGACGCGGTCTGGCTGGTACGCGAAGGTGCGCCCTGGGTCGGCCGCCGGGCGAACGATCTGCTGCCGTGGGCGGCCCGGATGGCGATCACGCAGCTGCGCCCGGCCGGCCCGCTCGCCCTGCCGCCCGCGTCCCATTCGGAGGTCCGGCGCATCCAGGCATAGGGTCTGTTGCATGGCCCGTATCGATGGACGTAATGCTGACCAGCTCCGCCCGGTGAAGGTGACCCGGAACTGGCTCGACCACGCCGAGGGCTCGGTGCTGGTCGAGTTCGGGCGGACCCGGGTGCTGTGCGCGGCGAGTGTGACCGAGGGCGTCCCGCGCTGGCGGAAGGGCTCCGGTCTCGGGTGGGTCAGCGCGGAGTACGCGATGCTGCCGCGGGCCACGAACACCCGCTCGGACCGCGAGTCCGTGAAGGGCCGGATCGGTGGCCGCACCCACGAGATCTCCCGGCTGATCGGACGCTCGCTGCGGGCCGTCATCGACTACAAGGCCCTCGGCGAGAACACCATCCTGCTGGACTGCGACGTACTGCAGGCCGACGGCGGCACGCGGACCGCGGCGATCACCGGTGCGTACGTCGCCCTCGCCGACGCGGTGTCGTACCTGCGGGAGCGCAAACTGCTGAAGAGCGAGCCGCTGACCGGGCGCGTCTCGGCGGTGTCGGTGGGGATCATCGACGGTACGCCGATGCTCGACCTCTGCTACGAAGAGGACGTCCGCGCCGAGACCGACATGAACCTGGTGATCACCGGCGACGGCAAGTTCATCGAGGTGCAGGGTACGGCGGAGGGTGCGCCGTTCGACCGAGCTGAGCTGGACAGTCTGCTCTCGTTGGGTGTTGCGGGCTGTGCGGAGCTGGACAAGCTGCAGCAGGAGGCGCTCGCGTGACCAAGGTGTTGCTTGCCTCCAACAACAAGAAGAAGCTCGAGGAGCTGCGGCGGATCCTGACGCCGATCGTGCCCGGCATCGAGGTGCTCGGGCTCGGCGACGTCCCGCCGTACGACGAACCGGCCGAGACCGAGCCGACGTTCGAGGGGAACGCCCTGCTGAAGGCGCACGCCGCGCTGAAGGCGACCGGGCTGCCGTCGATCGCCGACGACAGCGGGATCTGCGTCGACGCGCTGAACGGGATGCCCGGCGTACTCTCGGCGCGCTGGTCGGGTCCGTCGAAGGACAACCACGCGAACAACATGCTCCTGCTGGGGCAGTTGGAGGACGTGCCGGACGAGCGGCGCGGGGCGTCGTTCGTGGCGGCGGTCGCGTTCGTGCGGCCGGACGGGCCGGACGAGATCGTCCTCGGCGAGATGCGCGGCTCGGTGATTCGGGAGCTCCGCGGGACCGGCGGGTTCGGGTACGACGTACTGTTCCAGGCCGAGGGCTACGACCGGACGACGGCCGAGCTGTCGATCGAGGAGAAGGACGCGATCAGCCACCGGGGCAAGGCGTTGCGCGCGCTGGCACCGGTCGTCGCGAAGGCGTTGGGGAGCTGACCATGTTGTTCGCGGGAGGCGACAAGGACGGCGTCGCGAGCGGGAGGATCACGGTGGCGTACCGGCGGTGGGCCGAGCCGCGGGTGGTCGAGGGCCGGATCTACCGGACGAACGCGGGCCGGATCGAGATCGACAGCATCCGCCAGGTGAATCCCGACCTGATCGCGGACACCGACGCGGACCTCGAGCTCGCGGACCGGCGGAACGCGAAGGACGTCCGGCGCCGGCTGCGCGGCGACGAGACGCTGCCGACGTTCCTGATCCGCTTCCATCTGGTGGAAGGGCCGGATCCGCGCGAGGAGCTCGCGGCGCAGACGACCCTGACCGACGACGAGCTGGCCGACTTGCGGGAGCGCCTGGCGCGCTTCGACGAGCTCAGCCACCACGGCCCGTGGACCCTGCAGACGCTGCAGCTGATCGAGTCCACGCCGGCCGTCCGGGCGGCGGACCTGGCCGCGTCCGTCGGACGGGAGACGGCGCCTTTCAAGCTCGACGTACGGAAGCTGAAGAACCTTGGCCTGACCTACAGCCTCGAGGTCGGGTACCGCATCACGCCGCGCGGGGCGGCGTACCTGGATGCCACTAGGAGCGCTTGAGGTTGAGGGTTGCGAGCAGGTCCTCGTGGAGCTCGAACCAGACGCGGTGACACGAGTCGACGTCGCTGCGATCCACCCACGCGGACTCGCCTGCGATCGCGCGTTCCAAGGCCCGTGAGAATCGGGTGTCGTAGCCGCGAAACCTCGGCAGCACCGCGACCAGTCGGGCGGTGATCGGCTTGAGCGCCCGGTCGAGGGCTTCGAGCTCGTGCAGTACGCCGGCGTCCCAAGCGGCATCGGAATGATCGTTCGCCGCCAGGGGATCTCGTGCTGAGGGGCGCAACTGCCAGTCGGTGCATGCCTGCTGCAGAAGGGCGTTCAGCGGCAGGAAGTCGTCGTACACCTGCCGCACAGCGTCTCTACCGTCTTTGCCGTCGCCGAGTTCGGCGGTCAGCAGACGTTCGTTCTCGGCGCGGCCTGCTTCGGTCAGCGACCATCCCGACGTACCCGCGAAACTGCTGTACGTCGCCCACCCGCGCACCTCGGCGTCCTGCAACGCGCGCTCGGTGGCGTCGACGTCAAGATCGAAGCGATCGGCGACCGCCTCAGTATCCGCAAACCCCAACAACCGAACCGCATGCACCACGAGCAGCATCAGGCGTCCACGCGGGCGGCGACCACCATCACCCTCCTCCGCCCGCGCGGCGCGCTGCGTCACGACTCGTCCACGCGGGCGGCGAGGCGGTTGAAGCGTTGCTGACACGCCTGCGGTGAACTGAACCCCATCGCGTCAGCCATCTCCGCCCAGGTCAGCCCGGAACTCCTGGCCAAGAACAACAAGCCCGCCTCCACCTCGTCCACCTCGGCGCGGGCAGCCGGCAACAGAGCCAGCGCAGCCAGCAGATCGTCGTCGCTCAGCTCCGCGGACCGCCAGGCCGCGAACTGCGTGAAATCCACCGCAGACAAGGGAATCGGCGCGGGTCGCCACGGTCGCGCCGCGAGATCCTTCGCACCCTTCGCAAGGAGCTGCTCCCTTGCGGCACGCTGCCGCTCGGCCTGCGCCTGATCCGCGGCCGCTGCCGCCTCCTGCTTGCGTCGCATCCGTCCACAGTGGATCATCAACAGAACGTTGTCAACGTTTTGTTGTCAACGTTCCGTTGATAGGAGCGCGTATGCTGATCCCCCTCGAGGCAGCCACCGCAGACCACTGCGGCCCCAAAGCAGCCGCCCTGTCCACCCTCATCCGCGCCGGCCTCCCCGTCCCGCCCGCCGCAGTAATCCCCTTCGCCGCCCTCACCCCACACAACCCACCTGGCGCTGGGGAGGTCGTGGAGTGGTTGGGGCGTTTGGGGGGTGGGGCGGTGGTGGTTCGGTCGTCGGCGGTGGGGGAGGACGGGGCGGTTGGCTCGGCGGCGGGGCAGTACGACAGCTTCCTCGGCGTACAGGGGGTCGACGCGGTCATGGACGCCGTACGCTGTTGCCAGGCTTCAGTGTGGTCCGCGCGCGCCACGGCGTACCGGAAGGACCAGCCCGCGCCGGCCATGGCCGTGATCATCCAGCGGCACCTCGACGCGGACGTTGCCGGTGTCATGTTCACCGCGGACGACGGGCCGACCCTGATCGAAGCGTCGTGGGGTCTCGGACCGAGCGTCGTCGAGGGCCGCATCACCCCTGACCGCTACGAAGTCAACGCCGGCACCGTCACCCGCACAATCGCCGACAAGCCCACCTCGCTGGATCGCGTCGGCCCGAACCTCGTCGTCCGCTCAGTCCCAAGAGCCCAACGCCGTACGCCGACACTCACCGACGCAACCGCCGTACGCCTGGCAGCCCTCGGCCACCGCGCCGCCACGACCTTCGGGTCCCCTCAAGACCTCGAATGGGCGATCACCGGCGAAACCCTCTGGCTCCTCCAGTCCCGCCCCATCACAGCCCGCCCACCCACCCAACCAGCACCCGCGGCTCGGCTGGTGGAAACTGGCATCCCTGCCAGCCAAGGGACCGCAAGCGGACCGGCCAGAATTGTTCGCGGGCCGTCCGACTTCCCGCACGTCCGCCCCGGCGACATCCTCGTCTGCCCCCAGACCGACCCGTCCTGGACGCCGCTCCTGTCCATCGCCGCCGGCATCATCACCGAAACCGGCGGGATCCTCTCCCACGCCGCGATAGTCGCCCGCGAACACGGCATCCCCGCCGTCGTGGCCGTCCCCCAGGCCACCACCCGAATCCGGGCCGACACAGCCGTCACCATCGACGGCTCAACAGGCGAAGTACACACAGTTGCCGGTGCCAGAGGCGGGAGTTGAACCCGCACGCCCGGGGGCGCCGGCACCTAAAGCCGGTGTGTCTGCCGTTCCACCACTCTGGCCGAGGAGGCGAACCTCCCCTGGAGCTACATCCTAGGGGAGGTTGCCGGGTCAGCGGTTCTGCAGGGCGTCGATGAAGACGCTCTTCAGGTCGTCGGGGTTCTTGGCGACGTACGCCTGGCCGCCGGTGGCCTGGGCGATCGCGCTGAGCTCGTCGATGTTGGCCTCCGGCCCCATGCCGAGGGCGATGATGCGCACCGGGCTGGCCGGGTCCTGCTGGCTCTGCAGCGTCCGCACCGTCTGCTCCAGGGTCGGGCTGCCGGGATCGTCGTTCCGGCCGTCGGTGAACAGCAGGATCGTGTTCACCGCGTTCGACTTGTAGTCCTGGCGTACGGCGTGCACGGCGGCGATCGCGGTGTCGTACAGCCCGGTGCCGCCACCCACGATCGGGTGCTGCGCACTCAGCTGGCCGACGATCTTGGCGCGCTGGTTCTTCGACAGCGGCGCGATCGGCACCAGCGGCAGGTAGTCGACGTTGTTCTTCCCGATCTTCGTCGAGAACGTCCACAGGCCGAGCTCGGCGGTGTCCGGGAACAGGTTCAGACCGCCCGCGGCTGCCTCGACCGTGAGCTGCCAGCGGGTCTTGTTGCCGACCTTCTCCGCCATCGATCCGGAGACGTCGACGACCGCGAGCGAGTGGGTGGACAGCGACAGCCGGGTCCACGTCTGCAGTGCGCTGTCGATCGCCTGGCCGTTCGGCTTGGGCAGCTGGGTCACGTCACCGATGCCGCGGCCGCCGCTCAGCGGGCTGAGCGAGGTGTCGCGGAAGCCGGCCTGGTCGAGGGCCTGCGAGGCGGTGTCGGTGAGCAGTTCGCTGGCCAGCGCCTGCGCGGCGTCGGTGGCCTGGTCGCTGTCGGACTTCGCGGTGACCACGATCGGGTAGTCGAGCATCAGGGTGCCGGTGGCCGGCTGGACCGCCTTGAGTTGCGTGTCCGGGTGCTCTTCCTGGTACTTGACGAAGCTCTGCTCGGACGCCGGTACGACGATCTTGCTGCCGTCCTGGTCCGCGCGGGTGAACAGTGCGTCCACGTCCTTGTACGGCTTGGCCATCGAGCCGAGGTGTTGCGCCAGCGGTACGACGACCTGGGACACCTGGCCGTCGGACGCGGAGGTCTTCTGCCGCTCCATCTGCACCGCGAGCAGCGTGAGCGCGCCGGGTGAGGTGTTCAGCGGGTCGAGCACCGCCGGGTCGGTGGCGCCGAGGATCCGCAGCCAGGCGGAGGTGTCGGCGAAGCTCTCGCTCCGGCCGACCACGACCAGGGGCGAGCTGGCGATCGAGGGTACGGCGACGTTCGGCACCGTCTCGCCGTCGTCGGCCTGGGCGACCCAGAGCGAGGAATCCGGAACCCAGAGGTCCGGCCGGGTGTCGCTGCCGTGCCCGACGTCCCGCGCGACCTGCGCCGACGGGGTCGAGCTGATGGTGACCTGGTAGCAGGGGGTGCCGTCCTGGCCGCCCTTCGCGGCCAGCGCCTTGGCGGCGGCCTCGAGGGGGGACTGCATCTCGGGCGTGGTGGCCAGCTGGATCTGGGTCGGGTCGGCGCAGGCCTTGCCGCCGCCGAGGAACCCGTCGGCGCCCGCCTCGGACCCGAAGGAGCGGACCACAAAGACGGCGCCCAGCGTGAGCACCAGAATCCCGACAGCGGTGAGATACACCGTGCGACGGTTGTTGTTGCTACCTCGCGTCACCGCAGAGGAATGTTTTCCCATCGCGGCACGTCCCTCCCTCCCAGAGAGCTGACTGCGCGCGCAGATTACCCGGTTTCTGCACGTCGCGGCGAAGGGCAGGAACGCTCGTGACACACCCGTCGCTGAACCGGAACCCGCCGCGGAGTACGGCTCTTTCACAGGAACCCTGAAAAACTCACCGTGCGTGCCGGTGCCGCTGCGGTCCGCTGAGATCCGGGTGTGATCCGAATCACAGCAGCTCTTTGCCCAAACGACCGTTCCATGGACCGAGCCCGTGAAACGGTCGGAGGTTTCCCCTCGGAGAAGGTCCTGACAAGCTCCGCCGGGTCAGAGGCCGAGGTCGCGGCGCAGCTTGGCGACGTGGCCGGTCGCCTTCACGTTGTACTGCGCGACCGCGAGCTTCCCGTCCGGGTCGACGACGAACGTGGACCGGATCACGCCGGTCACCTTCTTCCCGTACATCGTCTTCTCGCCGAAGGCGCCGTACGCCGTCAGTACCTCTTTGTCCGGGTCGCTGAGCAGCGGGAACGTGACGCCGTCGCGCTCGCGGAACTTCGCCAGCTTGGCCGGCTTGTCGGGCGAGATCCCCAGGACGGCGTACCCGGCGGCCTGCAGCGAGTCGAGCGAGTCGCGGAAGTCGCAGGCCTGCTTCGTGCAGCCCGGGGTCATCGCGGCCGGGTAGAAGTAGACGATCACGTTCTTGCCGCGCAGGTCCGCGAGCGCGACCTCGTTGCCGTCGGCATCGGGCAGCGTGAAGTCGGGTGCGGTGTCGCCGACGGACAGACGATCGGACATCAGATCCTCCACGAGATAGGTCTACTGGCCGCCATGGTACGTGTGGCGCGACCGCGGGCCGCGGCCGTGGATGCGTGCCGGTTAGCCTGACCCGATGCGGGCCATGACAGTCACGCCGGGCAAGGGCGACTCGGCGGCAGTGGGCGAAGTACCGGAGCCGCCGGTCGCCGACGGTTCGATCCTCGTGGAGGGCCTGCTGACAGGCATCTGCGGCACGGACATCGAGCTGGTGTCCGGGGCGTTCGGCAGCGGCAGGCCCGGTTCCGGGACGCTCGTGATCGGGCACGAGTCGCTCGGACGCGTACTCGAGGCACCTGTGGGCTCCGGCTTCGCCGCCGGCGACCTGGTTGCCGGAGTGGTACGCCGACCCGACCCGGTGCCCTGTCCGGCGTGTGCACGGGGCGAGTGGGACTTCTGCCGCAACGGGCAGTATACCGAGCGCGGCATCAAGGACATGGACGGGTACGGCGCTGAGCGCTGGCGGGTCGATCCGTACTTCGCCGTACCGGTGCCTGCTGCGCTCGGACGGCTCGGCGTACTCGTGGAGCCGGCCAGCATCCTCACGAAGGCGTGGGACCAGATCGACCAGGTCGGAGCACGATCCTGGTACGCGCCGCAGCACGTGCTGGTGACAGGCGCCGGGCCGATCGGCCTGTTGGCTGCGTTGACCGCTCGGCAGCGCGGGTACGACGTACACGTGCTGGACCGCGTCGACGACGGGCCCAAGCCGGAGCTCGTCCGTGCACTCGGCGGGACCTATCTGACTGACCTGAAGCAGCTGGACGTCGTTCCGGATGTGGTGATCGAGGCAACGGGTGTGGGGCAGTTGGTGTACGACTGTGCGTCGCTCCTGCCACCTGCGGGCGTCATGTGCTTGGCCGGTATCCACCCCGGGCCGGCGAGTGTCGACGTACAGCTGGATGCACTGGTCCGGCAGCTCGTGGTGCGCAACGCCGCACTGGTCGGGACCGTGAACGCGGGCAAGCGGCACTACGCGGACGCCGTGGACGTCCTGCTGGCCGCGGATCGGGCGTGGCTGGAGCGGCTGATCTCCCGGACCGTGCCGCTGCCGGAATGGCCCACCGCGTTGGTGCGGGAACCGGATGACATCAAGGTGGTCGTGGACTTGCGGGGATGACCTGCGAGGATGGTGGGTGACTAGGGGCAGACGGTGCCAGCTCAGGCCGGCCCGGGACCTGCCCCGCCGACGGAAGGGAGCCGACACGTGTCGGACACGAAGGCTCGGACCGCCGAGCAGATCGAGGCGGACATCGCCGCCGCGCGGGTACGCCTGGCCTCCACCGTGGACGAGCTGGTCGACCGGGCGAACCCGAAGAACGTGGCGCTGCGGCAGGTGGAGCAGGCCAAGTCCCAGGTCTTCGACTCCGAGGGCAAGCTGCGGACCCAGAAGATCGCCGCGGTCGCCGGTGCGGTCGTCGGCGTGGTCGGCGTGCTGCTGGTGATCCGCCGGCTGGTGGGTCGCCGGTGACGTCTCGCAAGCGGCTCTCCGACGACAAGCTGCCGATCAGGATGCTGCACGACCGCGTCCTGGTCTCGGTCGAGGCCGAAGGCGAGCGCAAGTCGTCGGCGGGCATCCTGATCCCCGCCACCGCCCAGATGGGCCGCCGCCTGGCCTGGGCCAAGGTGGTCGCGATCGGTGCGAACGTACGGACCGTCGAGGTCGGCGACCGGGTGCTGTTCGACCCGGAGGACCGGGCCGAGGTCGAGGTGCGCGGCGACGACTACATCCTGCTGCGCGAGCGCGACCTGCACGCGGTCGCGGCCGGCCGCCTGGAAGACGGCCAAACCGGCCTTTACCTCTGAAACCTGAACCTGGCGGGTGTCGGTGCGCCGCCGATCACCAGGTCGCGGACGAACATTCCGACCAGCGGTACGAACTTGAAGCCCTGCCCGGAGAAGCCGGCGGCGACCGTGATCGGTCCGGCGCGGTCGATGACGAAGTCGGACGTGGGTGTGTTGTCGTAGAGGCAGCTGATCGCGGTCGACCGGCTCGGATCGAGCCCGGGGTACCACTCCTCGACGTACCGCAGCAGCGTCGTGTTGCGCTCCGGCTCCGGCCGGAAGTCACGAGTGTCAGGGTCGACCACTGGCCCGGTCGCGTGCAGGCCCACCTTCACGCCGGACCCGGGCTCGTAGAGGCCGTAGCTGGTCGGACCGTGGTGCACGAAGCTCGGCCAGACCAGGTCCTCCGACAGCGGCGTGAAGAACCGCGGCTGCTCCTGCGTCACCGTGAACGAC
>DASXXB010000191.1:0-18978 GCA_036503355.1 Kribbella sp.
GACCGGCGCGTTCAAGGACATGGTCGTCACGCACCTGATGCAGGTGATGTCGTTCGTCGCGATGGAGCCGCCGACCGCCCTGGAGCCGCGGGCGATCTCGGAGGAGAAGAACAAGGTCTTCCGGTCGATGCTGCCGCTCGACCCGAAGTGCGTGGTCCGCGGCCAGTACTCCGGTTACCGCACCGAGGACGGTGTCGCGCCGGACTCCGACACCGAGACGTTCATCGCGCTGAAGGTCGAGATCGACAACTGGCGCTGGGCCGGCGTGCCGTTCTACCTGCGCACCGGCAAGAAGATGGCCGAGGGGCAGCGGATCATCTCGATCGCGTTCAAGGAGGCGCCGAAGACGATGTTCCCGGCCGGTTCGGGCGTCGGCTCGGAGGGTCCGGACCATCTGACGTTCGACCTGGCCGACTCGTCGCGGGTGTCGCTGTCGTTCTACGGCAAGCGTCCCGGTCCGGGGATGCGGCTGGAGAAGCTGTCGATGCAGTTCTCCACCCAGGAGACCGAGAGTGCGGGCGACGTACTGGAGGCGTACGAGCGGCTGATCCTGGATGCGATGCGTGGGGACCACACGCTGTTCACGACGGCCGAGGGCATCGAGTCGCTGTGGGACCGCTCCGCCCCGCTGCTCGACGACCCGCCGCCGGCCAAGCCGTACCAGCCCGGCACCTGGGGCCCGAACGCGATCCACCAGCTGATCGCCCCGCGCGCCTGGCGCCTGCCCTTCGAACGCGAGTGGCGGCAGGCCAAGCAGTAAGGTCTGCGCCATGCGCGAGATTCTGGTCATCGGTGTCGGTGCGGGTGACCCGGAGCAGGTGACGATGCAGGCCGTGTCGGCGCTGAACCGGGCCGACGTGTTCTTCGTCCTCGACAAGGGCGAGGTCAAGCAGGAGCTGGTCGACCTGCGGTCGGAGATCCTGCGGCGGTACGCGACCGGCAAGCAGTACCGCGTCGTCGTCGGCCGGGACCCGGAGCGGGACCGGACCACCACGGCGTACGTCGAAGCCGTCGACGACTGGCGGCGGCGCCGGGCCGACGTGTGCGCTCAGCTGATCGCGGACGAGCTGGGCGAGGACCAGGTCGGGGCGTTCCTGGTGTGGGGCGACCCGTCGCTGTACGACAGCACGCTGGCGATCCTCGACGACATCCTGGCGCGCGGCGAGCTGTCCTTCGCCGTGGACGTGATCCCGGGGATCAGCAGCGTGTCGACGCTGGCCGCGCGGCACCGGGTCGGGCTGAACCAGGTCGGCCGGCCGATCCAGATCACCACGGGTCGGCGGCTAGCGAAGCAGTGGCCGGACGGCGTCGACGACGTGGTGGTGATGCTCGACGCGCAGACCGCCTTCACCGAGCACCTCGACCAGGACGCCGACATCTACTGGGGCGCCTACCTCGGCACCCCGGACGAACTCCTGATCTCGGGGCCCGTCCGTGAGGTCGCATCGGAGATCGAGAAGGTCCGCGCCGAGGCCCGCGACCGCAAGGGCTGGATCATGGACACGTACCTGCTGCGGCGCCCAGGTAGATCAAACAGGTAGACCAAAGTCGTAGGCGGTTTGGCCACCGGACCGAAGCTGTCGTGGTGCCGGCCGGCACAGGGTGCCGGTATGAAGAGAATCTTGGCGATGATTGCGACGGCGGCGGTGCCCGCCGGGCTGTTGGTGGCCTTCGCAGGCCCGGGTGAGGCCGCGCAGCCGGCCGCCGTACGCACGGACAAGGGGCTGGTGGCGAGCCGGACCGTGGGCGATGCGCTGGTGTACGACGGTATTCCGTACGCCGCTCCCCCGGTCGGGGCGCTGCGCTGGAAGGCACCGCAACCCGCGAGGCCGTGGACCGGCGTACGGCCGTCGAAAGCCGGCAACGTGTGCCCGCAGCAACCGAATTCCGAGGCACCGAAGGGATCCTCGAACGAGGACTGCCTCTACCTCAACGTCACCACGCCCGCGCAACCGTCCGCGAAACCGCGCGCGGTCGTGGTCTGGATTCCCGGCGGCGGGTTCTTCTCCGGCGCCGGCAGCAGCTACGAGGCGTCGAAGTTCGCGACCCGCGGCGACGTGGTCGTTGTCACGGTCAACTACCGTCTCGGCATCTACGGCTTCTTCGGCTACCCAGGCCTGCCCGGTTCCGGAACGTTCGGCCTGCAGGACCAGCAGGCCGCGCTGCGCTGGGTGCAGCGCAACGCCGGCGCCTTCGGCGGCGACCCGCGCAACGTCACGCTCGCAGGCGAGTCGGCCGGCGGCATGAGCACCTGCGCGCAACTCACGTCGCCGACCTCGACCGGCCTGTTCACGAAGGCGATCATGCAGAGCGGCTCGTGCGCGTTCAACTGGGCGGACAACAGCCAGTACCCGGGCCAGGCGGCGGCCTCGCCGTGGATCCCGGTCAGCAAGGTCGAGGCCAACGGCAAGGAGTGGGCCGACGGCAAGAAGCTCGGATGCAAACCCGGGCAGCCGACGATCGAGTGCCTACGCGGCGTGAAGTCCGAGGTCCTGTACGACGACCTTCTGCAGTTCACCCAGATCGGGTACGGCGGGACTGCCGTCGTACCGTTCAGCCCGGCGAAGGCGATGCGGGCCGGACTGTTCCACCGGGTGCCGATCATCTCGGGCAACAACCACGACGAGGCGAACGGCTGGCTCAGCGCGTTCGGGGAGATCAAGGACTACCCGGCGCTGGTGAAGAACATGGTCGGCGCTTCGAAGGCGGCACAGGTGCTGAAACACTACCCACAGTCCCGCTACGAGTCGCCGGCCGCGGCGTGGGGTGCTGTAACGACGGACCGGATCTGGTCGTGCACACAGGTCGCGACGGACCAGCAGGCGGCGCGCAAGGTGCCCGTGTACGCGTACGAGTTCGCCGACAAGCACTCCCCGATCGCTGCGCCCGGGCTGGGGGCTGCACATGCCATGGAGCTGCCGTACCTGTTCCGGCTCGGTGGGTACGACTTCCCGATGTCGCCTGCGCAGCAGCGGCTCTCGAACCAGATGATCGACTACTGGACGGCGTTCGCCCGCACCGGCGACCCGAACGGTCCGGACCGTCCGCACTGGTCCGCTACGCGCAGCGGAGCGGTCACTGGCCTGTCACTCGCGCCGGCCGACCAGAGCGGCATCCAGCAGGTGAACCTCAGCTCCGAACACCAGTGCCGGTTCTGGGCTGCTCTGGGCGCATAGTGCGCCACACTCGCATGGTGATCGGCGAGAGCAGCAGCAGGAACATCGCGTAGAAGTTCACTCCGGGGACGAGCGACGCCAGGAGGAAGGCGACCACGGTCAGCCCGGTCAGCAGCAGGGAGCCCATCAGCTCTCGGTTGCCGACCGGGTCGTCCGGGTTCTCGAGTTCCTTGTGGCCACGGACCATCCAGGTGATGGCGGTCTGGGTGATGCTCAGGGCAAGGATCGTGCCGGTGTACAGACCGGCGGTGAACCGGTCGCTGCGGAACGCACCGACGATCTCCGTCGGGAACGGCAGCACGACGATGGTGAGCAGCCAGAGCAGGTTGAGGCGCATCATCGCGGGGGTGTACGCGCGGACGTGCTCGAAGAGCCGGTGGTGGCCGAGCCAGAAGTTGGCGATCACTACGAAGCTCAACAGGAACGTGAAGATCTCCTGGCGGTGCTCGCTGATCACACTGACCGCGTCGCCGCCGTCTGCCCGCACCTCCGGTACCAGGTCGACCAGCGGCAGGACCAGCAACGTGATGGCGATCGCGACGACCGCATCCGTGAACAGCACCAGCCGGTCGGGATCCCTCGTCCTACTCACGGCGGCTAACAGTAGCCGTACTCCGGAGCAGGCTGACCGCCAACACGACCGCTGCGAGTACGAAGCCAGCAGCTGCGAGCCACGCCGCGCCGTACCCGTCTCGCAGCGCCAGCAGGTCACCGGCGCCGTCCGCAGCCCGGTGTGCGGTGACGGAGGCGGCAAGAGTGGCCAGTACTGCGGTGCCGATCGCCGCACCCGCTTGTTGTGCGGTGTTGTTGAGTCCTGACGCCAGTCCGGCGTCGCCGGCGTCCGCGCCGGACATGGCCAGCATGATCGAGGCGGGGATCGCCACGCCGATGCCCGCGCCCATCACGGCGAGCACCGGCCCGACGTCGACGACGTACGAGCCGTCGACCGGAGCCCTGCTGATCCAGAGCAGCGCCAGCAGAAAGACGGTCAGCCCGGCGATCAGCATCTTGCGGGGTCCGAAGCGGACCGTGAGGCGTGGTGCGAGCGACAGGGACATCACGGCGTTCATCAGCGGGGACGGCAGGAAGGCCAGGCCGGTGGTGAGCGAGTCGTAGCCGAGTACGCGCTGGACGTACAGGGCAGTCGTGAACTGGAAGCCGAAGCCTGCTGCGAACAGCAGTACGACGACGAGGTTCGCCACGCTGACCAGGCGGCGCCGGAAGATGCGCAGGGCAAGCAAGGGGTGCTTGATGCGTGCCTGCCGTACGACGAACGCGGCCAGCAGGACGAGCGACGCAGCCGCTTGCGCCAGCGTGCGGACCAGGGTCGCCTGCGGTTCCGCGGTCTGGACGATCGTGTAGACGCCCAGGGACAGGCCTGCTGTCACCAGGACGGCTCCCAGTACATCCGCACCGTTCGCGAGACCCAGACCGGGCTGCCGCGACAGGAGGCGTACGGCGAACATCAGCGCGGCCACGCCGATCGGCACGTTGATCAGGAAGGCCCAGTGCCAGCCGACCGTCTGCGTGATGACACCGCCGAGGATGAGGCCGATCGACGCACCGCTGGCCGCTGTGAAGCTGTAGACGCCCATCGCGCGGGCCTGCTCGGCCGGCGCCGGGAAGAGGCTCACGATCATCCCGAGAATCACGGCGGACGCGAGCGCGCCGCCGACGCCCTGCAGGAACCGCCCGGCGATCAGCACCGCCGCGTCGGTCGCGACCCCGCACAGCAACGACGCCGCGGTGAACACTCCGAGTCCCACCACGAAGACCTGCTTGCTGCCGATCAGGTCCCCGATCCGCCCGGCCAGCAGGAGCAGGCCCGCGAAGGCGATCAGGTACGAGTTCATCACCCAGGCCAGCCCCGCCTGGGAGAACCCCAGATCCCCTTGGATCGTGGGCAACGCGACCGTCACCACGGTCCCGTCGAGAATGATCATCAACTGCATCGCGCACAGCACCACGAGCGCCTTCGCCCGCCCGCGCACCGCGACCTCCGCCGCCAGCTCCACAGCTCTCTCCCATCGCCGAACCCGATGAGAGAGACCATAACAGATAGTTTGTTAGCGGACGATCTTTTAGTGGATCGCCTTGGTTCAGCCGGCGCGCTGGCGGGAGCGGCGTACCGGTTGGGCGGTGACCGGCGTGGCGAGTGGGCCGTCGACCAGCGCGGTCACGGCCTGGACGAACGGCTCGCGCAGCGGGGCGGCGAGCGCAGCCAGGGCCTCGGCGTGCACCCTGTCGACGATCTGCTGTCCCTCGGCCGCGACCCGGGCGCCGGCCTCGGTGACCGCGATGATGCGGGCGCGGCGGTCGGTGGCCGACGGCCTGCGTTCGGCGTACCCGGCCTTCTCCAGCGCGTCGACCGTGACGACCATCGTGGTCTTGTCCATGTAGGCCAGCTCGGCGATCTGGATCTGCGTCCGCTCCGCCTCGAGCGCGTGCCGCAGTACGCACTGCCCCCGCAGCGTCAGCCCGATCTCCGCCAGCGCCGCGGACAGTTGCGTCTCCAGGACGTGCCCGGCGTGCGTGAGGTAGCCAGTGAGGTCGGGAACGGTCCTTTCCGGAAGTGTCGCCATACCTTGGAGAGTACTCCGGACTATCTACCCGCAGATGATCCCGAGCCGGATCATTCCTCGAACAATCGCGGGAAAACGACGGCGTGCTGTCTGCGGACCGCTCTGTCGCAGAACCGCGAGCCGGCGAGGGCGGCGGGCGGTTGCCTGGAAGGCATGACAACGCAGACACCAATCCGGCCCCCGATCGTGCACTGGTACGGCGTCGGCGCGGTGACGCTCGGGATCTTCGCGATCGCCACAACCGAGATCCTCCCGATCGGCCTGCTCACTCCGATCGGCGCCGACTTCGCGCTCACTCCCGGACGTACCGGCTGGCTGATGACCATGCCCGGGCTGGTCGCCGCGGTCGCCGCTCCGGTGGTCACCCTCGTCACCGCGAGGCTGGACCGGCGGCTGATGCTCTGCGTGCTCATGGTCCTGCTGGCCGCCGCGGGATTCCTCGCAGCCGCTGCGCCGGAGTTCTGGCTCGAACTGGTCGCGCGCTTCCTCGTCGGCCTCACCCTCGGCGGGTTCTGGTCGATCGGCGCCGGCCTCGCCGGGCGACTGGTTCCCGGACCGCGGGCAACGCGAGCGACAGCCGTCATCTTCTCCGCGGTCCCGCTCGGGTCGGTCCTCGGCGTACCAGCGGGCACCTTCGTCGGTCAGCTTGCCGGTTGGCGTACGTCGTTCGCCGCGCTTGGGGTACTTGCGCTGCTCGCCCTGATCGCACTGCGCGCCACCGTGCCTCCGCTGCCGCCTGTGCAGGTCACCCACGCCGCCGTACTCGGGAAGGCTCTCCGCAACAGCACCAGAGCGTTGCTCGTCACCTGCCTCATCGTGACGGCGCATTTCGCGACCTACACCTACATCACGCCGTTCTTGCGCGAGGTGGTGCGCCCAGGGGTCATCGGCCTGTTCCTGCTCGTCTACGGTGCCGCTGGTCTCGTCGGCAACGCCATCGCCGGCGCCCATGCGCCACGCCGTCTCACGACCACTTTCACCGCCTGTGCTGCGCTGATCGCCCTGTCGACGCTGTTGATGCCGGTCGTCGGTCGTACGACGCCGGGCGCGTTGCTCCTGCTCGTGGTCTGGGGACTCGGGTACGGCGGCGTACCGGTCTGCTCCATGAGCATGTTCGCCCGTGCCGTACCAGAGTCGAGGGAGGCCGCGACCGTGTGGTTCACCTCCTCGTTCCAGGCGGTGCTGTCGACCGGTGCTCTGCTCGGCGGCCTCGTCGTGGATGCGTGGTCGGTGTCGGTGGTCATGGTGGCTGGAGGCGTGTGCGCGCTGCTGACGGTCGCGGTGCTGCTGTGGTGCAGAACACAGGCGGTTTCGGGCACGTAGCATCTCGGCTGTGGTGAGGAGCGAGGGCGACCGGTGCCCTGGTGTGCTGGCGGTGCACCAGGCGGCTGACGGCGGTCTCGCGCGGGTGCGTCTGCCCGGTGGACGGCTGGCAGCGGCACAGCTCGACGTACTGCGTCTTGCTGCCGCCGAGTTGGGCGACGGGCGTCTGGAACTCACGTCGCGCGGCAACGTACAGCTCCGCGGGCTGGACGCTCTTGGACCGCAGGAGTTGTCGGACCGCTTGTACACGGCAGGTCTGCTGCCGTCGCTCGCACACGAACGGGTGCGGAACATCTTGGCGTCACCGCTGTCCGGTCTGGACCAGGAGTCGCGGTACGACGTGATGCCGGTGGCTGCTGCGCTTGATCAGGCGTTGTGCGACCGCCCTGGGCTGGCGGATCTGCCGGGACGGTTCCTGTTCGCACTGGACGACGGGCGCGGGGACCTGGCCGAGTTGCGAGCAGACGTGACAGTGCGAGCGTTGGACGAGCGGAACGGGCTGCTGAGCTTGGGTGATCGCGGCGTGCGGGTGGAGTGGGCCGCGGTACCTGAGCTGATGCTTGCCGTCGCTGAGGCGTTCCTGCAGGTGCGTGACAAGGAATGGCGGATCGCTGAGGTCCCTGGCGGCGCGGAGCAGATCCTCGAACAGCTCGGGCTGCGGGCGACCGAGGCGGTGCCTGCCGCGACCACGCGGGTCGTTGCTGGTCAGCACGGGACCGCGCTGGTCGCCACTGTGCCACTGGGCAGTCTGACGCAGGAGCAGGCTGCTCAGCTGGGGCAGGTCGCTGCTGAGGTCCGCGTTACTCCGTGGCGCTCCGTCGTTGTGCCGGCGGGCGCTCGCGGACTGGACGAGGTCGGGCTGGTCACCACACCGGACTCGCGCTGGGAAGGCGTGACAGCTTGTGCCGGTCAACCGGGCTGCGCAAAGGCACTGGCCGACGTACGAGCCGATGCGGCCCGGCAGGTGACCAGCGCTCACGGTGGGGTGGCTGGGCGGCGGGTGCACTGGTCGGGGTGTGAGCGGCGGTGCGGGAAACCGGCCGGCGCGTTCGTGGATGTTCTTGCGGTCGGTGACGGATACCTGGTGGACGGGGAACGAGTGTGACCTACGAGTACGAGCGGGACGGCGCGGAGATCTACCGGCGGTCGTTCGCGACGATCCGGGCCGAGGCGGCACTCGACGGGCTGCCGGCCGACGTGTCCCAGGTCGCCGTACGGATGATCCACGCGTGCGGGATGACGGACCTGGTCAAGGACCTGGCGTGGTCGCCGAGCGTGGTGAAGAGCGCCCGCGCCGCGTTGCAGAACGGCGCGCCGATCCTGTGCGACGCGCAGATGGTCGCGGCCGGCATCACCCGCCGCCGGCTTCCGGCGGACAACGAGGTGATCTGCACGCTGCAGGACCCGCGGACCGTCGAGCTGGCGCAGCAATTGGCAACCACCCGCAGCGCTGCGGCCGTCGACCTGTGGACAGACCACCTCGAGGGCGCCGTCGTTGCCATCGGCAACGCTCCGACGACGCTGTTCCGGCTGCTGGAGGTCGTCGCGGCGGGCGGTCCGCATCCGGCCGCCGTCCTGGGCATCCCTGTCGGCTTCATCGGCGCGGCCGAGTCCAAGGAGGCCCTGGCCGCGAACGAGCTCGGCCTGGAGTACCTGGTGGTCAGAGGACGAAGGGGCGGCAGTGCGATCACCGCGGCCGCAGTCAACGCGATCGCGAGCGAGGCGGAGTGATGGGCGAGAGCGGACGGACGGGGCGGTTGTGGGGCGTCGGGCTCGGACCCGGTGATCCGGAGCTCGTCACGGTGAAGGCGGCGCGGCTGATCGGAGCCGCGGACGTGATCGCGTTCCACAGCGCGCGGCACGGGCGGAGCATCGCGCGCTCGGTCGCCGCGCCGTACCTGACCGAAGGCCAACTCGAGGAGCATCTGGTCTATCCGCTGACCACGGAGACGACCGATCACCCCGGCGGGTACCAGGGCGCGATGGACGACTTCTACGCCAACTGCGCCGCACGTCTGGCCGCGCACCTCGACGCCGGCCGCGATGTCGTCGTACTGGCCGAAGGCGACCCGCTGTTCTACGGCTCCTACATGCACATGCACAAGCGGCTCGCCGACCGCTACCCGTGCGAGGTTGTCCCGGGCGTGACCTCGGTCAGCGCCGCAGCCGCCGTGCTCGGCCGCCCGCTCTGCGAGCGCGACGAGATCCTTACCGTCCTCCCCGGCACCCTCCCACCGGACGTCCTCGCCGAGCGCCTGCGCTCCACCGACGCCGCCGCCGTGATGAAGCTCGGCCGCACGTTCGCGGGAGTGCGGGAAGCGTTCGAGCTGGCCGGGCGCGCAGACGAGGCCTGGTACGTCGAGCGCGCGACCACCGACGCCCAGCGCACGGCACCGCTCAACGAGGTCGACCCGGACCAGGTCCCGTACTTCTCGCTCGCCCTCCTCCCAAGCCCTATCAACAACACCTTCGCTCCCCCGGCGACCAGGACCGCGTCCGAAGGCTCCGTCACGGTCGTGGGACTCGGCCCGGCCGGACCGGAGTGGATGACCCCCGAGGTGCGCGCGGCGATCGCGGGGGCCGACGACGTCATCGGTTACACCACGTACGTCGATCGCCTGCCGGACCGGGCCCGGCAGCGCAAGCACGGTTCTGACAACCGCGTCGAGTCCGAGCGGGCCGCGTTCGCGCTGGACCTGGCCCGCAAGGGCTCCAGCGTCGTCGTGGTGTCCTCCGGCGACCCGGGCGTGTTCGCCATGGCCAGTGCGGTCACCGAGATCGCGGCGGAGCCGGAGTACGCCGATATCGCCGTACGGGTGCTTCCTGGGATGACTGCTGCGCAGGCGGTCGCCAGCCGGGTCGGAGCGCCGCTGGGGCACGACTACTGCGTACTGTCCCTGTCGGACCGGCTCAAGCCGTGGGAGGTCATCGCCGAGCGCCTGACCGCGGCCGCGCGGGCAGACCTTGCGATAGCGATCTACAACCCGGCGTCGAAGTCCCGCACCTGGCAGGTGGCAGCGACGCGGGACCTACTGCTCGAACACCGTTCGCCCGGTACGCCGGTGGTGGTCGGCCGCGATGTCGGCGGGCCGGCCGAGGCGATCACGGTGACAACTCTGGCCGAACTGGACCCGGAAACGGTTGACATGCGGTGCCTGCTCCTGGTCGGCTCGTCGCAGACCCGTACCGTGCCCCGCCCGGCCGGCTCCCTGGTCTTCACTCCGCGCCGCTACCCGGCGACGGTCAGTGAGGCCACACCAGGAGTCGGTTAAATCCGTACTCCGCCGGTGTCAGGCAGCCTGCGGACGGGTAGGCCGTCCGGGAAGCCGACCTGTGAGGAGCCCGCGGACATGAGTCAGCAGTACCCCGGCGACACCGCCACGATCACCACCCCCGCCGGTGACGCCAGCACCCAGCGGTACGAGGAAGCCAGGGCGGCAGCCAGCCGGGCGATGAGCACGATCGCCATCAAGCCCGACGAGCCGCTGCGGACGCCACCTCAGGCGACTGCACAGACTGCACAGCCGGAGGTGGACGCCGACCTGCTCTCGTACCGCGGGTTCAAGTTCGGCGCAGCGTTCTTCGGCTGGCTGATCGCGGTCGCGATGTCCGTGCTGCTGATGGCTGCGGTGTCCGCGGCCGCGTTCGGTACCGCACAGATCCTCGACTACACCACCAGCGACGCCAAGGCGCAGCCCGGCGCAGCGTCGATCACCGCAGCCGCAGTCAGCGTCTTCATGCTCACGCTGGCCTTCTACACCGGCGGGTACGTCGCTGGGCGGCTGGCGCGCTTCGACGGCGGACGGCAGGGCTTCGGAGTGTGGATGATCGCCGTACTCGTCGGCGTGATCGCGGGCGGTATCGGCTGGGTGCTGGACAGTCAGTACGGCGTGGTCGACGACATCAACCGCCCG
Organism: Kribbella sp.; assembly: GCA_036503355.1. Lineage (GTDB taxonomy): Bacteria > Actinomycetota > Actinomycetes > Propionibacteriales > Kribbellaceae > Kribbella. The sequence continues at coordinate 10,996 of DASXXB010000191.1, forward strand.
GACGTCGCACTGTCCAACAACACGCTCCTGCTCGGCAGCGCCGCAGCAGGCGCCGCGCTCCTGATCCTGACTCTGCTGGCCGCGATCGTCGGCGGCAAGGCCGGACGGCGCTACCACGACCGGATCGACGCGCTGCTCTGAGTAATTGTCAGTTTCTCGCTGGGTACCGGGGAGGCACACGGGGCTTGTCCGGTGAGGAGAAGCTGACATGGCACAACAGCATGACGAAGACACCCGCGTCGAGCGGCTCGGCCCGTCCGAGATGTTCGCCGACGAACGTCCCGCGGAGCCCGAACCCGATCGGGTGGAACGGGTAAGCCGCGGCTCCGCCGGTGGCGCGACGTTCTACGGCTGGCTGGTCGCGCTCGGCATGATCGCGCTGCTGACCGGGATCGTCGGCGCGATCGCGGCGGCCGTCGACTATGCACTCACGATCGACTGGCAGGAAGCACAAGGCAGCACCGGCACGGCCGGCACCATCGGCGTCGCCTCGGTCGTGGTCCTGCTGCTGATCCTGGCGATCGCCTACTACACGGGCGGATCCGTCGCCGGCCGGCTCGCAGGCACGTACGGCGCCCTGCGTGGATTCGGCGTCTGGCTGATCGGGGTCGTCGTGACCGCGATCGTCGCAGGACTCGGCGCGATGGCCGGCTCGGAGTACGACGTGATGAGCCGGATGGACCTTCCGTCGGTGCCGATCGCGGACCGCACGCTGACCACCGGTGGCCTGGTCGCAGTGGCTGCCGCGGTGCTGATCACCCTGCTCGCGGCAGTGCTCGGCGGCAGGTCCGGCCAACGGCGTACGAACGTCGGCTAGCTGACGAGCACCCGGGCGGCGGATCCTTCCCTGCGGCGGCTGTGCTAGACAGGTGGCAACCAAAGGGGCCCTTGTGGACCAGTTAACCCTCGGTGTCATCGGTCGTTCCCGCAAAGAGAACGAGCATCGGCTACCGATCCATCCGCACCACTTCGAGCGGATCGACGAGGATCTGCGGCAGCGCATCCTCCTCGAGGCCGGGTACGGCGAACAGTTCGGCATCTCCGACGAGGACCTGGCCAAGTCGGTGGCCGGTGTCGTCGGCCGGGAGGAGCTGATCGCCGCCGCCGATGTCGTCGTACTGCCCAAGCCACAACCAGAGGATCTCGCCGGGCTCCGGGCCGGGCAGACCCTCTGGGGCTGGCCGCATTGCGTCCAGGACGACGAGATCACCCAGCTCGCGATCGACCGCCGGCTCACCCTGATCGCGTTCGAGGCGATGAACCACTGGACCGCCGACGGCCGGTTCAATCTGCACGTGTTCCACAAGAACAACGAACTCGCCGGATACTGCTCCGTCCTGCACGCGCTGCAGCTGATCGGCTCGACCGGCGACTACGGGCGCCGGTTGCGCGCCGTGGTGATCGGGTTCGGAGCGACCGCCCGGGGAGCTGTCACGGCGCTGAACGCGCACGGCATCCACGACGTCGACGTCCTCACCGGCCGCGACATAGCCGCCGTCGGCTCACCGATCCACTCGGCGCGGATGGTCCAGTACGACCAGGACGAGGTCGAGCCCGGCGCCGCCCTTGATCCCCGCCGCAGTCACGCGCTGACCGACGAGGGCAGGGTGCCGCTGGCCGGGTTCCTGGCCGAGCACGACGTGATCGTGAACTGTGTGCTGCAGGATCCGGACGCGCCGCTCACCTTCCTGATCGAGGAGGATCTCGCGCACTTCGCGCCGGGCAGTCTGATCGTCGACGTCTCCTGTGACCAGGGCATGGGGTTCAGCTGGGCCCGGCCGACCGGGTTCGACGACCCGACGTTCGTGGTCGGCGACAACATCACGTACTACGGCGTCGACCACAGCCCGTCGTACCTGTGGAACTCCGCGACCTGGGAGATCAGCGAGGCACTGCTGCCGTTCATCCGCACCGTGCTCGAAGGTCCCGCCGCCTGGCACGCCGACACCACCGTCAGCCGGGCGATCGAGATCGAGGGCGGCACCATCCGCAATCCCGGCATCCTCTCGTTCCAGCATCGCTCCCCCGACCATCCGTACCCACGGCTGTGAGCTGGACCCTTCACGGGAAGAGGCGGAGGGCGTGCGGCGTTGTTCGTGGTGTGCTTGAGGTAGCGGTGATCGGTGCGGGGCAGGCGGGCCTGTCGGCGGCGTACCACCTGGTGCGGCTCGGGTTCACGTCGTACGACGAGGTGGTCGTGCTGGACCGCAACGCGGAGCCGGGTGGCGCGTGGCAGCACCGGTGGGACTCGCTGACGATGCACGACGTCCACGGGATCGCGAACCTGCCCGGCGTGCCGGTGCCGTCGAGTGCCGGCGCCGAGCGGGCCAACGAGTTCGTTCCGGCGTACTTCGCGGACTACGAGCAGCGCTTCGAGCTGCCCGTCGTACGCCCGGTGGCGGTCGAGAGCGTGCGGGAGATCGACGGGAGCTTCGAACTGGACACGTCCGCAGGGCTGTACTCCGCCGCCTCGCTGGTGAACGCGACCGGGACGTGGGACCGGCCGTTCATCCCGTGGTACCCGGGCATCGAGACGTTCCGCGGCCGGCAGCTGCACACCGCCGACTACGGCGGCGCTGCGGAGCTGGCCGGACAGCAGGTGCTCGTTGTCGGTGGTGGTGCGTCCGCAGTACAACTCCTCGCCGAGATCTCCGCGGTCGCGAGTACGACCTGGGTGACGCGGCGGCCAGCTGAGTGGCGCACCGGCGACGACTTCACACCGGAGTACGGCCGTCAGGTCGTGGCTCGCGTCGAAGAACGTGTCCGTGCCGGTCTCCCGCCCCGCAGCGTCGTCAGCGTGACCGGTCTGCACCTGCGGCCTCAGGAGCAAGCCGCCTGGGACCGCGGCGTCTACACCCGGCTCCCGATGTTCGCGCGCATCACACCGGACGGTGTGGAGTGGGCGGACGGCAGCCGGCAGCACGTCGACACCATCCTCTGGGCGACCGGGTTCCGCGCCGATCTCGCGCACCTGTCCCCGCTGCACCTCCGTGAGGCCTCAGGTGGAATCCGTATGAACGGCACCGCTACCGCGGCCGACCCGCGCATTCACCTGGTCGGCTACGGCCCATCCGCCAGCACCATCGGCGCCAACCGAGCCGGCTTCACCGCCGCCCGCTCACTGCGCAACCTGCTGAAACGCGTGGCGGCCTGACCGTCAGCGCATGATCAGTTTCAGGAGGTCGCTGCCCAGGGTGGTCAGGGCGTCGTTGTTCAGACGGTAGGCCACGAAGCGGCCTTCACGCTCGGCCGTGACGAGACCAGCTCTGGTGAGAGCGCGCAGGTGGCGAGTGACCTGGGTGGGGTGCAGACCCCAGAGGGCGGCGATCTCGCCCGCGGTGCGCGGCTCGCTGGCGACGGCTCTGCAGACCTGCAGACGGTCGGGGGATGCCAGGGCGTCCAGCCGGGCGCGGATCTGCTGTGCGCTCGGTACGGCGGACGCGCGCCCGTCGGCCGGGTAGATGATCGTGATCGGCTCACCGGGCACCTCCCCGATGAACAGGTGCGGGGCGATGTAGTTGCTCGGGACAAGCAACAACGACCGCGTGCCGATGTCGATGCGTTTGCTCTGCACCTTCTGCACCACGACGCTGTCGGCATCCCGTACGTCGATCGAGCCGTCCAGCGACCGCAGCATGGCCCCGGCACCGTCACGTACCGCCAGGTCGCGGTCCTGTCGTCCACGGGCGGCCAGGGCGTCGCGTGACTCGTCCCAGACGTCACGGAACCACTCCTGCCAGCAGGCATCCAGCAGGTCCGTGAAACGACGTACCGGATCAGCGGGGTCGGTCAGCAACGACTCGACGAGTACTGCGGTGGAGCGGCCGCGACTGCGCGCCCAGTGGAGTACTGCGGTGGCGTCCGTGGAGCGGCTGTTCAACGGGCGGCCACGGAGCGGGCGGACGAGCTCCGCGGCCACGTCCTCAGGCGGGCGCTTCCGGAGCGCGGCCAGCTCGTCGTCCCAGGACGGCATCCCTGTCGCGGCGGACGTCGCGAAGAAGCGGGCCCGGACAGCGCGTACGGTCCAGGTCCAGTGGGCGAGCTCCGCCCGCACGCCTGCTGACAGCGGCACGGAAGCCGCCCAGCCGGTGCGGTCGTGATGTGCGGGCTCGGCCAGCACGTGCAGCGCCGAGCCGAGCTCGATCAGCGGTGATGCGACGTGACGAATCCGCTCGGGGTCGAGCCGGGTCACGCCGGCCAGAACGGTCGGCACTCAGCCCTTCAGCTTGAACTGGAGGTCGGTGACCCAGTCGTTCATGTCCGGGACCTCGCGGGGGTCGGAGCGGTAGACCTCCAGGCGCGCGGTCCAGTGGTCGCCGGTCGCGTCCCACTCGAGGCCCTGCTCCGCGCCCCAGTCCAGCAGGTCGCCGGTCGCCTGCCGCAGGCCGTCCGGGTGTCCGTGATGGGTGGCGGTGGCGTACCGGCCGGCGGGCAGTACGCCGGTGACGATCTCGCCCTCACCGGAGTGCAGGTCGTCGACCGGGAACCCGATCTCCATCACCAGCCCGGCCTCCATGTCGACCACGTCGTACTTGAAGAACGGCGCGTCGTTCGGCGCGATCTCCTTGGCGGCCAGCCAGTCGACCACCTCCCGCAGCCGGTCCGCGAACGCGGCGATCCCGTCCATCGCGACCTTCCCCCGCAAAGCGACGTACGGCCGCTCCTCCAACTCCACGATCTCCGGCATAGCCGACTCCTCCCAACGGTTCGGAGCTCTCAACCTAGCGCTTGCTGGATCGCCGCGCTGAGCGTGTACTGAGAGCAGGGGGTGGCCATCGTGTTCAAGGCCAAGGTTCTCGTCATCGCTCTCATTGTCCTGTTCGCCGGCCCGTCCACGGTTGCCTCGGCCGAACCGACCACGCCGATCACCTACAACGCCGGGACGACGGCCACCCGGTTCACCGGACTGGCGTTCGACACCTGCTCGGCTCCTACGCTCGCGCAGATGACGGCGTGGAACGCCTCGCCGTACAAGGCGGTCGGCATCTACTTCGGTGGCGTGAACCGGACGTGTGTCCAGCCACAGCTCACGCCGAGCTGGGTCACGGCCGTGACCGCGATGGGCTGGCGGCTGGTCCCGATCTACCTGGGTCTTCAGGCACCCTGCGGCACCCGGAAGTACAAGATGTCGACAACCTCCTCCAACCGCGACGCGGTCCGGGACGCCGACGACGCGGTCGCCAAGGCGAAGGCACTGGGCCTCCTGCCGGGGAGCGCGCTCTACAACGACATGGAGAACTACGACAACAAGAACACCGTCTGCCGTTCCGCCGTGCTGCACTACCTGTCTGCGTGGACGAAGGAGCTGCACCTGCAGCGGTACGCGTCCGGCGTCTACGTGAACCAGGCCTCGGGCGCACCGGATCTGGCCGCCGCCTACAACTCCACGTCGTACGCGCGGCCGGACGCGCTGTGGATCGCGCGCTGGGACGGCAACAGTGCGCTCACCGGCTGGCCACCGGTGCCGAACACCTTCTGGGCCGTCGGGCAGCGCGGCAAGCAGTACCGCGGCGACCACACCGAGACGTACGGCGGCGTGACGCTCAACATCGACAACGACCGGTTCGACGCCCCGGTCGCCAGCGTGGCTTACCGGTACACCGTGCGTACGACGGTCCACTCGTACAGCGGCCCGTCCACCGCCTACGCGGTCCGCTCCACCATCGCGGCGAACACCTCGCTCCGCATCGTCTGCCAGACGTTCGGCCAGAAGATCGGCACCACGACGGTCTGGGACAAGCTCGTCGACGGCACCTACGTCACCGACTACTACGTGCGGACGCCGAACAAGACCGGCTACAGCGCGCCGCTCCCGGGATGCAGCTTCCCGTTCCAGACCACGATCAACAACCTGACCCGACGGCACGGCCCGGGTACGGCGTACACGGCGTACCCGAGCACCCTGCCGATCGGCTCGCTGGCGTGGGTGACCTGCCAGGCGCCCGGCTCCAAGGTCGGAACCACCACGGTCTGGGACCGGCTGACCGACGGGAGCTGGGTCACCGACTACTACGTCGCCACAGCGAGCAACACGACGTACACCACACCACTGCGGCGTTGCTGACTACTGCGCCCACGGCGGCTGGATCGTCGTGCCGTCAGCCATCCGACCGGTGAAGCCGGCGGTGATGGCCACGATCAGCTCCGTCTTGGTCTCGCCGAGGTTGGTCACCGCGATCGGCTCACCGGCCGGTACGACGACCGCGTCGCCCGGGCCGAGCTTGTCGCCGTCAGGAGACAGCTGGACGCTGCCGCTCAGCACCATGAACACCTCGTCGCGGTCGACCGTGTGCGGCGCATCTCCCCCGTGGCCGACGTCGATCGTCAGCCGCCACGTGCACAGCCCGGCAGAGCCCCGGCTCGGCGCGGCGTACCCGGTGAACTCGACGCCCGGCAGCTGGAACCGCGGCGCCTCGGCCGCATGGATGACCTGCATGCGTCTCCCCTCCTCATTTAGTCAAGTCAACTTGACCAAGTTGACTTGACTATCATGGCGCGCATGACGCAATCGGGCAAGCCGGATATCGGCATCCTCCTGCTGCTGGCCGACCAGGAGTTCGTCCGCGAACTCCGCGGGCAACTGGCCGCGCAGGGGTACGAGGACCAGGGCCGGTCGGACGGCTTCGTGTTCCGCACGCTGGCCGACGGCCCGACCACGATCAGCCGGCTCGCGGAGCGGCTCGAGATCACCAAGCAGGGCGCGAGCCAGATCGCCGACGACATGGTGCGCCGCGGGTACGTCGAACGCCGCCCGGACCCGTCCGACGCCCGGGCCCGCCTCCTGCACCTGACCGCGCGCGGTGAGTCGGCCCTCGCCGCGGCGCGCTCCTTCCACCGCAACTACGAACGCCGGCTCCGCAAACGCCTCGGCGACAAGGCGATCGACACCCTGCGCGACGTACTGACCGAAATGGCCGGCGAAGCCCAGCTCAGTACGCCGCACTTCCGGGCGTTGATGTTCTAGCTGAAGTACTGCGGGAACAGGTCGTTCGTCGGCCAGGTCTTGACGCTCTTGGCGGCGGTCCAGAGGGCGGCGTCGATGTCGCCGTACGACTTGCCGCTGGGGTCGTCGCGGCGGTTGAAGACGGCGGCCCAGCTCATCCCGTTGTAGGTGCGGACGACGATCGAGTACGTGCCGGGCATGCTGCCGGTGTGCCACGTGTTCCGGCCGGTGCCGCCGGTGACCGGGCGGATCTGCCAGCCGAGACCGTAGTACCAGCCGTCGGAGTTCACCCCCGTGGACGGCTTCGCCCACACGCGGCCGAGCGAGGTGCTGTTCAGCACGCTCGACGGCGCGTCGAACATCTTGGCCCAGCGCACCAGGTCCGGCGCGCTCGCGATCCAGCCGCCGTTCGCGTCCTGGATCCGCATGCTGAACGAACCGTACGGCGCGGGCACCACCTTCCCGGTCATGTCGAGCACCGTCGGGCCGGTGTACTGCGAATCGTACGACGTCTCGCCGCTGTGCTTCGCGATGCTCCAGCCGAGCGCCATCCGCTTGATCTTCAACGGCGCCAGCAGCTTCTGCTTGACGTACTCCTCGTAGCTCAGCCCGCTGACCTTCTCGATCACCCGGCCGGCGAGCGTGTAGCCGAAGTTCGAGTACGCGTACTTCGTGCCCGGGTCGAAGTCGAGCTTCTGTCCGGCGACGTACTTGATCACGTCCGAGGTGTGCAGTTCCATCGGCACGCCGAGCGTCCGGGAGATCGTGGCGTCCTTCCACTCCGGGTCGCCGGAGATGTCGCGATCCCAGCCGCCGAGGTGCTGCAGCACCTTCCACAGCGTGATCTGCGACCAGCGCGGATCCCGGGTCAGCCCGGTCGCCGGCGTGATGTCGATGAGGTTCGCGACCGGCGTGGACAGGCTCAGCTTCCCGTCCTGCACGAGCTTCACGATCGCGGCCGCGGTGAACGACTTCGACAGGCTCGCGATCCGGAACAACGACGTCGGCTGCACCGTCAGCGCGGTCGACGCACTGTAGCC
>DASXXB010000192.1:0-3448 GCA_036503355.1 Kribbella sp.
GTCGTTTGCACCAAGGGGTACCACTGTGGCTAAGATCGATCCATGAGCTCCGCGCTGCTCGCGATCGGACGCCGCCGGACCACGGCGGAGCGTCGTCGCGACCGGGAGCGGGACATCATCCGGGCCACCCGGGAGCTCTTCGACGAGCGCGGCACGATCGACGCCCAGATCGACGATATCGCCAAGCGGGTCGGGATCAACAAGGCCCTGATCTACCGGCACTTCGCCGGCAAGGAAGAGCTGTTCGCGCTCACTCTCGTGGACTACCTGCAAGAGCTCGACGAGTGCCTGCAACAAAAGGACAGTCCGAGAAGGGCCCCGCTGAACCGGCTCAAGTCGCTCAGTGAGGCGTTCGTGGACTTCTGCCTCGGCTACCCGGCGTTCACCGACTGCGCGATGAGCCTGCTGAGAAGGACCGGCGAGGAGCTGTTCGGCGAGATCACCGAGCCGGTGATGGTCAAACTCGGTACGGCGATGGCCGCGCCGCTGGACCGGATCGCCGTCGTCCTCGAGGCCGGCCAGCGGACCGGGGTGTTCGACGACGTCGACACCGCGTACCTGGCCAACCACCTGTACACGCAGACCCTCGGATCGTTGCACATGGCAAGGGTCGGTCTGATCGTGTCGGGTCGCCAACCGGGACATCCGGTGGTGCATCATGCCGATGTCGGCACCGTCCGGTCGACCGCTATCACCGCGACTCTCGCCACCGCGGTGGGACGTAAAGCCCTCACACCCAAGACCCGCTCCGCGCGAGCCAGAGCAGGAGAGACATCGTGACCGAACCGCGCAAGGTGGCCGTGGTCGCCGGCAACCGGATCCCGTTCGCCCGGCAGGACAAGACCTACCGGCACTCCTCCAACTCCGACATGCTCACCGCCGCGCTGAACGGTCTCGTCGACCGGACCGGCCTCGGTGGGCAGGAGGTCGGCGAGGTGGTCGCCGGGGCGGTCCTCAAACACGCCCGCGACTGGAACATGGTGCGCGAGGTGGTGCTCGGGTCGAAGCTCGCGCCCACCACCCCGGCGTACGACATCCAGCAGGCCTGTGGCACCGGGCTGGAGGCGGCGATCCTGGTGGGCAACAAGATCGCGCTCGGCCAGATCGACGTGGGCATCGCGGGCGGCGTCGACACGGCGTCCGACGCTCCACTGAGCGTCAACGACCACCTGCGCGGCGTGCTGCTCGACCTCAACCGCGCCAAGACGTACCCGGACCGCCTCAAGGTCCTCGCCCGCGTCCGCCCGAGGGACGTCGTACCGGAGATCCCGCGCAACGCCGAGCCGCGGACCGGGAAGTCCATGGGCGAGCACGCGGCGCTGACGGCGCTCGAGTGGGGCATCACCCGCGAGGCGCAGGACGAGCTCGCCTACCGGTCGCACATCAACCTGGCGAAGGCGTACGACCGGGGCTTCCAGCAGGACCTGATCACGCCGTACCTGGGCCTCGAGAAGGACCAGAACCTGCGGCCCGACACCACGCTGGAGAAGCTGGCCAGGCTGAAGCCTGTCTTCGGCAAGGGCGAGACGGCGACGATGACGGCCGGCAACTCGACCCCGCTGACCGACGGCGCGTCGGCCGTCCTGCTGTCCACCGACGAGTGGGCCGAAAAGCACGGTCTGCGCCCGCTCGCGTACCTGACGCACAGCCAGACCGCTGCGGTCGACTACGTCAAGGGTGCCGAAGGTCTGCTGATGGCACCGGCCTACGCGGTGCCACGGATGCTCCAAAGGGCCGGGCTCAGCCTCCAGGACTTCGACTACTACGAGATCCACGAGGCGTTCGCATCCCAGGTGCTGTCCACGCTGAAGGCATGGGAGGATCCGATCTTCTGCAAGGAACGGCTCGGCCTGGACGCCCCGCTCGGCGAGATCGACCGGGACAAGCTGAACGTGAACGGCAGCTCGCTGGCCGCGGGGCACCCGTTCGCGGCCACCGGTGGCCGGATCGTCGCCGCGCTGGCCAAGCAACTGGACGAGAACGGCGGCGGCCGCGGGCTGATCTCGATCTGCGCCGCGGGCGGCCAGGGTGTCGTCGCCATCCTCGAGAAGTAGGAGCAAAGATGACGGATCGCTACCAGACCTTCACCCGGACGCCGCTCGGCAAGACCCTGGTGAAGAACCTGGGCCTGCCCGACCCGCTGCCGCTGCCCCGCTGGACCGAGGGCGCGCCGGTGGTCGACGGCACAGTCGTCTTCGGCGCGATCGGCGAGACCGACGCCGGCAAGGCGATCCAGGCTCTGCTGCGCGACATCGGCGCCTCGTTCAGTACGGCGACCGAGGGCGTCGCGTCGATCGGGATCCGGCCGAAGGCGCTGGTCTTCGACGCGACCGGCGCGACCTCGACCGCGGACCTGTCCAGCCTGCAGCGGTTCTTCTCCCCCGTCATCCGCCAGCTCGCCGCGGCGGGCCGCGTGATCGTCGTCGGCCGTACGCCGGAGCTCGCGAGCTCCACCGACCAGCACATCGCGCAGCGCGCCCTCGAGGGCTTCACCCGCAGCCTCGGCAAGGAGGTGAAGCGCGGCGCGACGGTCAACCTGGTGTACGTCGCCCCGGACGCCCACGAGCAGCTCGACTCCACGCTCCGCTTCTTCCTCTCCCCCAAGTCGGCGTACGTCGACGGTCAGGTCGCGCGGATCGGCACCGGCCCACTGGTCAGCAACGACCCGAACCGCCCGCTGGCCGGCCGTACGGCGCTGGTGACCGGAGCCGCCCGCGGTATCGGTGCCGCGATCGCGAACACGCTCGCCCGCGACGGCGCGACCGTGATCGGCGTCGACGTACCGCAGAACGCGGACCCGCTGCGCAAGGTGATCTCCAAGATCGGCGGCACCGAGCTCCTCCTGGACGTCACCGCGGTCGACGCGGCGCAGCGGATCGCGGCGCACGCGCAGGAGCAGCACGGCGGCCTCGACATCGTCGTACACAACGCCGGCATCACCCGGGACCGCCGGCTGGTGAACATGCGGACCGACGCCTGGGACGCCGTCCTCGACGTCAACCTGCGCGCCCCCGAGCGGATCACCAAGCACCTGGTCGAGACCGGTGCGCTCCGCGACGGCGGCTCGATCGTCGGCGTCTCGTCGATGGCCGGGATCGCGGGCAACAACGGCCAGACGAACTACGCGACTTCAAAGGCCGGCGTGATCGGGCTGGTGCAGGCGCTCGCACCGGAGCTGGCGAGCCGGCAGATCCGGATCAACGCCGTCGCGCCCGGGTTCATCGAGACCGAGATGACCGCGAAGATCCCGTTCACGATCCGCGAGGTCGGCCGCCGGCTGAACTCGCTGCAGCAGGGCGGCCTGCCGATCGACGTGGCCGAGACGATCGCCTGGTTCGCGGATCCGGCGTCCGCGGGCGTGACCGGCAACGTGGTCCGCGTCTGCGGCCAGAGCCTGCTGGGTGCGTGAGATGCCCACCCGACGGTACGACGACTCGCCGCGCTTCGG
>DASXXB010000193.1:0-26352 GCA_036503355.1 Kribbella sp.
GTTCACGGGATCGGAGGCCGAAGTGGATCTGTCGCTGACCGCGCGCGCCGAGGGCGGGCGGACCGTCATCGAGGTCGCGGGGGAGATCGACGTCTACACCGCACCGAAGCTCCGCGAGAAGATCGCCGCGCTCGTCGACGACGGGGTCTACGACCTGGTCGTCGACCTGGAACGCGTGGAGTTCCTGGACTCCACCGGTCTCGGTGTCCTCGTCGGCGGACTGAAACGGGTGCGTACCCACGACGGATCCCTGTCCCTGGTCTGCACCCAGGAACGGCTGCTGAAGATTTTCCGGATCACCGGGCTGACCAAGGTGTTCGACATCCACCCGGACGTGGCGTCGGCCATCTGAGGCCGGCGCGGAAAGCGAAAACGTAGCCCCGGTACTACTTTGGGTGACCGTTCCGCCCAGGTTCCGGCGCCGGACTTGCCGTTCCGCCTCGGTATGGCGTAGACCACCCTGTCGTCAGGTCTGGTCGGGAACCCGTTAGAGTAACCCACCGCGCCAGTCCCCTGGCGCTATGTCGTATTTCCCCAACCCTTCGGTTGCGGCAGACGGGGGCCGTCAAGCCTGCATGGGTTGCCTACAAGGAGGACGGATGTCCGCGCTGCTTGCTCCACAAGCGGTGGATCTTTCGTCGAGCAACACCACACTGGTGATCGTCGTCGGGGTGATCGCGGTTCTCGCGGTCGTCATCGCGATGGTCTTCCGGGGCCAGGTGCTTGCCGCGAACGATGGCACCGAGAACATGAAGACGATCGCCGCGGCGGTTCAGGAAGGCGCCTCGGCGTACCTGAACCGGCAGTTCCGGACATTGTCGATCTTCGCCGTGGTCGCGTTCCTGTTGCTGTTCCTGCTGCCGGCGCACACCGACGGCGGCAACGAGACCACGCTGAAGATCTTCCGCTCCGTGTTCTTCCTGGTCGGCGCCGGCTTCTCCGCGGCGATCGGGTACCTCGGTATGTGGCTCGCCACCCGCGCCAACGTCCGGGTCGCCGCGGCTGCCCGCGACGAGGGCCGCAACCCGGCGATGCGGGTCGCGTTCCGCACCGGTGGCACCGTCGGCATGGCGACCGTGGGCTTCGGCCTGTTCGGTGCCGCGCTGGTCGTGCTGCTGTTCAAGGGTGACGCCCCGACCGTGCTCGAGGGCTTCGGTTTCGGCGCCGCGATGCTGGCCATGTTCATGCGGGTCGGCGGCGGTATCTTCACCAAGGCCGCCGACGTCGGCGCGGACCTGGTCGGCAAGGTCGAGCAGAACATTCCCGAGGACGACCCGCGGAACGCCGCGACGATCGCCGACAACGTCGGTGACAACGTCGGTGACTGCGCCGGTATGGCGGCCGACCTGTTCGAGTCGTACGCCGTGATGCTGGTCGCCTCGCTGATCCTCGGCAAGGCGGCGTTCGGCGAGCAGGGCCTGATCTTCCCGCTGATCGTGCCGGCCATCGGTGCCGTCACCGCGGTCATCGGCGTCTTCCTGACCCGCCCGCGGACCGGCGAGAACGGCCTGCGCACGATCAACCGCGCGTTCTACATCTCCGCGGTCATCTCCGGTGTGCTCTGTGCGGTGGCGGCGTTCGTCTACCTGCCGAGCAGCTTCAAGGACCTCACCGGCGCGACCGGCTCGATCGCCGCCACCGACGGCGACCCGCGGCTGATCGCGACCATCTCGGTGATCATCGGCATCGTGCTGGCGGCCGTCATCCTGGCGCTCACCGGTTACTTCACCGGCACCGAGGACAAGCCGGTCAAGGACGTCGGCAAGTCGTCGTTGACCGGTGCGGCCACCGTGATCCTGTCCGGTATCTCGGTCGGGTTCGAGTCCGCCGTCTACACCGCCGTGGTGATCGCGGCGGCCGTGTACGGCGCCTTCCTGGTCGGCGGTTCCGGCGTGGTCGCGCTGTTCGCGATCGCGCTGGCCGGTTGTGGCCTGCTGACCACCGTCGGCGTCATCGTCGCGATGGACACCTTCGGCCCGGTCTCCGACAACGCGCAGGGCATCGCCGAGATGTCCGGTGACGTGGACGGCGAGGCGGCCCAGATCCTCACCGAGCTGGACGCCGTCGGCAACACCACCAAGGCGATCACCAAGGGCATCGCGATCGCGACCGCCGTACTGGCCGCGACCGCGCTGTTCGGCTCGTTCACCGACGCGATCCGCACCTCGCTGGCGGACAACTACGCCAAGTTCGAGGCCGACGCGCTGGTGTTCAACCCGGGCACGCTGGTCGGCCTGATCCTCGGTGCCGCGGTCGTGTTCATGTTCTCCGGTCTCGCGATCAACGCCGTCGGCCGGGCCGCCGGTGCGGTCGTCTACGAGGTACGTCGCCAGTTCCGCGACATCCCCGGGATCATGGAGGGCACCGGCAAGCCGGAGTACGGCAAGGTCGTCGACATCTGCACCCGCGACTCGCTGCGGGAGCTCGCGACGCCGGGTCTGCTCGCGCTCACCGCGCCGATCGCCGTCGGCTTCGGCCTCGGTGCCGCGGCGCTGGCCGGCTACCTGGCCGGTGCGATCGGCGCCGGCACGCTGATGGCGGTCTTCCTGGCCAACTCCGGTGGTGCCTGGGACAACGCCAAGAAGCTGGTCGAGGACGGCAACCACGGTGGCAAGGGTTCGCCCGCGCACGAGGCCACCGTCATCGGTGACACCGTCGGTGACCCGTTCAAGGACACCGCCGGCCCGGCGATCAACCCGCTGATCAAGGTGATGAACCTGGTCTCGGTGCTGATCGCGCCGGCCGTCGTCGGGATGTCCGCGATCGGCGACGACACCAACACCGCGCTGCGGATCGTCATCGCGGTCGTCGCCGTGGTGATCCTGGCCGCGGCCGTGTACGTCTCCAAGCGCCGGGAGTCGGTCATCGCCGACACCCCCGCGGAGGCGAAGGCCGCCGCCTGACGCAGTACCAGAACAGAACGGCCCGCCGGTCTCACCGGCGGGCCGTTCCGCATCCCTGGACCCGGGGCGCGAGCCCGATTACTGTCGTCGTACGACGCAATGCGGGGAGGTAGCGTGATGTCCCGACGCCTACCGGCCTTGCTGCTCCTGGTCCTCGCAGGACTGCTGGCGATCGTGCAGCCGGCGAACGCGGCGACTCCGCAACCGGACTCCGCCTACCTCTACGCCGCGCACCAGCACAATCTGACGATCATCGAGGCCGCCCACGCGGCCACGACCCACGGCAGTACGGCGTGCGTGCGCAAGGTCGCCGCCCAGCTGGAACGCGATCATCGCAAGCTCGCGGCGCAGGAGCTCGACCTTGCCACCCGCTTCAGCATCGTGCTGGTGACGGTGCCCTCGCTGGCGCAGCGCAAGCAGCTCGACGCACTCGGAGCCAAGGCAGGGCAGCCCGGGTACGACGCGGCGTGGAAGGCCCTGCAGCGGCAGGAGCATCAGCAGTACCTGGCGCTGGTCACGGGAGACGTGCCGAAGAACGCCTCGCCTGCCGTCGAGTCGATCGCCGACGGCGCCAAGCCGGTGATCGAGATGGATCTGCGGATGCTGACCGGGCCGTGCCGCACTGGATCGGGTACGCCGGTCGTGTCGACCGGCGACGGCGGGCAGCACGCCGACCAGCAGAAGGCGCGCTCGCGGGCGGCGCTGATCCTGCTCGGGATCGGGGCGATTCTGCTGCTGGTCGGTAAGTCGATCTCGTTCCGGCGGCGCCTGCTCGGGATCGCAGCGCTGGCGGCGGGGATCGTGATGCTGTTCGGCGGGCAAGCGCCCAACACGGGGAAGGTCCCGGACCCGGGGCAGTCGGGCACGGATCGGGAGGCCGCCGTACCGCCGGTGAAGCTGAAGCTGCCCGGGTACCTGGAGGCGTCGGTGCGCCCGGTCGCGACGTCCGGCGACGGGCAACTCGACGTACCGAAGTCTGCGGATGTCGGATGGTGGGCTGCCGGTGCGGCGCCCGGGTCCGCCGGAGGCACCGTGCTGCTGGCCGGTCATGTCGACACGACGCGCGGGCTCGGGGTGTTCGCGCCGCTGTCGGGGGTTCCGGTGGGCACCAGGGTCGCCGTGACAGCGGGGACCGGTGATGTGCACTGGTACCGGATCGTGGCGCGCCGGACCTATCGGCAGGACGCGCTGCCCGCAGACCTCTTCCACGGCGCCGTCAAGCCCCGCCTGGCGCTGGTGACCTGCACGGGCGCGTACAACCACAGGACGCACCGCTACAGCGACAACCTGGTGCTGTACGGCGTACCGGTGGACTGACCCGTTCGGAAGTGACTTCCAGGTTCGTAGCCTGAAGTACCCCCGGCCGTCGACTTTCGGCTGATGTACTCACCCGCGGGATGGGGGATCGTCGGGGTGGTGGTCAGGGATTCAACCGATGGCAGCGGCCGCCGGACCGGCGGCAGAATCAACCCACGGGTGGACACACCGGATCCGCCCGGGGTCCGATGCCTGGCACCGGATGGACCTCGATACTGATCTCATCAGGACACGACCCGCCCGGGAACGATTTTCTCACGCCACACCGAACGAGGAGTACGGCGATGATCGAGGCAAAGGGCCTCACCAAGCGATACGGCGAGACAGTTGCCGTTGACAACCTGTCTTTCGAGGTCAAACCCGGCAAGGTGACCGGCTTCCTCGGCCCGAACGGTGCCGGCAAGTCCACCACCATGCGGATGATCCTCGGCCTCGACACCCCGACCGGCGGATCCGTCACGATCGACGGCCAGCTGTACCGCGACCTGAAGCGCCCGCTGACCAAGGTCGGCGCGCTGCTCGACGCCAAGTGGGTGCACCCGAACCGCTCGGCCCGCGCGCACCTGACCTGGATGGCGGCGTCCAACAAGCTGCCGAAGAACCGCGTCGAGGAGGTGCTCTCGATCGTCGGCCTGACCGACGTGGCCGGCAAGCGGGCCGGCAACTACTCGCTCGGTATGTCCCAGCGGCTCGGCATCGCCGGCGCACTGCTCGGCGACCCGGAGATCCTGCTGTTCGACGAGCCGGTGAACGGCCTCGACCCCGAAGGCATCGTCTGGATCCGGCAGTTCATGCACCGGCTCGCCGGCGAGGGCCGGACGGTCTTCGTCTCCAGCCACCTGCTGTCCGAGATGGCACTGACCGCCGAAGAGCTGGTCGTGATCGGCCGCGGCAAGCTGATCTCCCAGTCCAGTACGACGGAATTCGTCGACCGCGCCAGCGGCAGCAGCATCAAGGTCCGCAGCCCGCAGCTCGACGAGCTGCAGAGCATCCTGCAGCAGAACAGCCTGAACACCCGCATCGACGACGTCGAGGGTCAGGGTCGCGTGCTGTTCGTCGACGGCGAGGTGACCACCGACCAGATCGGTGAGACCGCCGCCGCGAAGGGCATCACGCTGCACGAGCTGAGCCTGCAGCGCGGCTCGCTGGAGCAGGCGTTCATGCAGATGACCGGTGACTCGGTCCAGTACCACGCGACCGACGCTACGCAGGTCTCGGCCGTCACGCAGGCCGAGGCGATCGTCGCGAAAGAGGAGCAGATCTGATGTCCCTGATCACCGTGGAGCGGATCAAGCTCTTCAGCACCCGGTCGCCGTGGTGGTGCATGGTGCTCGCGCTGGCGCTCGCCGACGGGTTCGTCACGCTCGGCTTCATCTTCGCGCCGGACAACATCACCCGGGACTTCCGGCCGGTCGACACCGTCAGCACGTACAACTTCGGCCTGATGGTGATGATGGTGATGGCGGCCCTCGCGGTCACCACGGAGTACCGCTTCGGCACCATCCGGACCAGTTTCCTGTCGGTCCCGCAGCGGACCCCGGTCCTGCTCGCGAAGACCGGCGTCGCGGCCGTGCTGAGCGGCCTGATCGGCCTGGTCGCCGCGTTCGGCGCCTGGGGGCTCGGCAACATCCTGGTGCCGGACGCCAACCTCGGGCTGAGCACCGGCGCCGACTGGCGGGCGATCCTCGGCGTCGCACCGATCTACCTGCTGTCCGCGGTGATCGCGGTCGCGGTCGGCATCATGGTCCGGCAGAGCGCCGGCGCGATCGCGATCGTCATCTGCTGGCCGCTGCTGCTCGAAGGCATCGGTCGCGCGATCCCGAAGGTCGGCGACTTCATCGGCGACTGGGGCCCGTTCTCCCGCGTCGACTGGTGGCTGACCGGCGACCAGAACCCCGGTGCGAACGCCGGCCCGCCGGAGCACGCCGCGGTGATGGGCCCGACGTGGTCGCTGGTGTACTTCGCCGCCTGGGCGATCGGCCTGCTGGTCATCGCCCTGGTGATCGCCAAGAAGCGCGACGCCTGAGTTTCACCAGACCACCCCGGCCCGGTTGAGGGGCCCGGCCGGGGCAGGGGCCCGGCCGGGCTGAGGGGTCCTGGCCGCGACGGCCCGTGGTGCCTCCGGGAGACCGGATGAACCACGGGCCGTTTTCCTTGGTGGTCAAGGGCTGGCCGCATGGCCCGCGGACGGTCTACGGTGCCGCGCATGACGGACTGGGTGCGGGTGCGGGAGGCGGGGTTCGGCGTACCCGAGGGGCGGCCGCTGGGGGAGTTGGTGGCCGAGTTGGTGGGGATGTTGCGGTCGCCGGATCCGGTGGTGCGGGATCGGCAGGCGTACTCGACGCTGGCGACCTGGATCTCGCGCGGCGTGCTGTCGGAGCAGGAACTGCGGGAGCTCGGCGACGAGATGGTGCCGCGGTTCGACGACCCTGAGCTGCAGGCGCGGACGTTCGCGCCGTTGATCCTGGATGTGATCGTGTCCGTCGGGGTCTACGAGCCCGGCTGGGTACCGCCGTTCGAGCGCTGGTACGTCGCGGAGCAGGACCTCCGGGGGTACGACGAGAAGCTCGGCTGGCTGCACGCGGTGGCGCACGGGGCCGACCTGCTCGGCACGCTCGGGCAGCACCCTGCGGTCGAGCCGGTCCAGATGCTCCGGCTCGGGATCGGGCGGCTGCTGACGCCCACGCCGTACGTGCTGCGC
Source organism: Kribbella sp. (assembly GCA_036503355.1). Lineage (GTDB taxonomy): Bacteria > Actinomycetota > Actinomycetes > Propionibacteriales > Kribbellaceae > Kribbella. The sequence goes on from DASXXB010000193.1 coordinate 6,922, forward strand.
GACATGGAGGACGACCGGCTCGGGTACGCCCTCGCGGCGACGCTGACGCGGCCGGACCTCACCGAGACCGATGCGACCGACTGGCTCGACCCGGCGATCCGGGCACTGGCGAACCCGCCGTCCGAAGGAATCACGCCGGAGGTGACCAACACGATGCGGACCCTGCGGGTGCTGTACGTGCTGGCCGACCCCGGTCTGCGCGTCGGCGCTGCGAAGAACCTCACACAGGTCCCGCACCGCGAGCAGGTCAAGACAAAGCTCGCCGACGTGTTCCGGATCGTCACGCCGTACTATCTCTGATCCCCGACGTGGTCGGCGGCAACTAGTTGGCCGGGTCGGTGCGTCTGACCATTGGGGTACGTCGCATCCGACTTTCGTCTGGACTTTCCCTGAATCCTCCCCGAGGAACGGCATGTCGCATTCCAGGGCGGAGTACAGGTGGTGTCAGGTGGCAGTGAAGGCTCGGTCCGTGACAAGGTCTCTGCTGGCACGCCATGGCCCCCTCCCATGGTGGTGCCAACGCCACTACCGCAGTAGTGCCAACACCATCAGTTCTGGTCCCTGACGACGTTAACTTTGAGTCACAAGAGTCGTTCGGGGGACGCAGTCGAGAGAGGGCGCGTAGAAGTCATGGTTGCGACATACCTGAAGCGTTGGGTCGGCAACCGGATCCTCAACAGGACCACTCGCAAGGGTGGTCTCGATCTGTCGAAGATGCGGATGTTCCCCAGTTCGGTCTCGATGCCGCTGCGCCGGCAGGGGCTGGACCCGGTGCCCGAGCTCGGCGCCGTCCGGGAGAGCGAACCGGTGCACAAGCTGGCGCATCTGTTCGGGCTGAACATCTGGGTCGTGAGCGGGCACGCCGAGGCCAAGTACGTGCTCTCCAACGAGGAGGACTACAGCCACGACATCCGCCCGCTGGTCGGCTCCGACCCGAACAAGCCGTCCGAGGGGATCGGCGGCCTCGGCTTCACCGACCCGCCGGACCACACCCGGCTGCGCAAGCTGCTCACGCCCGAGTTCACCAAGCGGAAGCTGGCCCGGCTGGAGCCGGCGATCGAGAAGATCGTCAACGACCAGCTGGACCAGATGGAGGCCAAGGGGTCGGTCGTCGACATCGTCTCGGACTTCGCCTTCAACGTGCCGTTCCTGCTGATCGCGGACCTGCTCGGGGTCGAGGAGCAGGACCGGGACCGTTTCCGGGCGCTCGGCCCGGCCCGGTTCGACATGTCCGGCGGTGGGATCGGCCTGTTCGGGTCGGCCTCGGAGTCGCGGGAGTTCCTGTTCGAGATCGTCCGCAAGCAGCGGGCGAACCCGGGCGAGGGGCTGATCGGGTCGATCATCCGCGACAAGGGCGACGCGATCGACGACGTCGAGCTCGGCGGGCTCGCCGACGGGGTGTTCCTGGGCGGGTACGAGACGTCGGCCAGCATGCTCGCGCTCGGCACGCTGGTGCTGCTGCGCGACCCGGAGAACTTCGAGCGGATCCGGAACGAGCCGGGTGCCGTGGACGTGATCGTCGAGGAGCTGCTGCGGTACCTGACCGTGGTGCAGGTGGCGTTCCCGCGGTTCGCGCGGCACGATCACGAGCTGTTCGGTCAGCAGGTGAAGAAGGGCGACCTGGTCGCGGTGTCGCTGTCCGGTGCGGATCGTGACAAGTCGATGTTCGGCGCGGACGCCGAGGACTTCTACCCCCGTCGTACGGCGTCGTCCGCGCACCTCGCGTTCGGGCACGGCATGCACCGCTGCGTCGGCGCCGAACTCGCCCGGATGGAGCTCCGCGCGGCGTTCACCGCCCTCGCCCACCGCTTCCCCGACCTCGCGCTCGCCGTCCCCGAAGAACAACTCCGCTTCCGCGACTTCTCCATCGTCTACGGCATCGACGCCCTCCCCGTCCGCCTCCGAGCCACCACCCCCGAACAGGCCGCCGGCTGACCGCAGGTGATGTCCGGGGAGTACGCCGCGGGGCTGCCGCGGAAGCGCGCGGCGGCCGGGGTGCTGTTCCGGTCCGCGGATGGTCGCGTGCTGCTCATCGAGCCGTCGTACAAGCCGAACTGGGAGATGCCCGGCGGTGTCGTCGAGGCCGACGAGGCGCCCTGGGCCGCAGCGGTCCGTGAGCTGGACGAGGAGCTCGGGACGGACAGGCCACTGGGCCGCCTGCTGGTCGTCGACCACGTCCACGCGTACGACGGTCGCCCCGACGGCATGATCTTCGTGTTCGACGGCGGCGTGGTGGACGACGCCGACGTCACCGCGTTCTTCTTCCGGGACGGGGAGATCCTGTCGGCCGGGCTGTACACGATCGGGCAGGCTCGCGCTCTCGCCAAACCGATGCTTGCCGACCGCCTGGTGGCCTCGCTGGCGGCGGTCCGTGAGGGGGCAGTCGTGCTCTGTGAGAACGGCGTACGGATCGCTTGACGGCTTTTGGGTGTCGTCTGCCGGGGCTGCGAGACTTGGGGGTTTCGTAACGGGGGGTGGGGCGGTTGTGGCACTAGGTGGTCGTTGGCCGGTTCGGGGCGTGACAGGACGTGGGGTGGGGGTCACAATGGGCGGTCCGGCCCGAGGTGCGGGTGTCGGATCAGGGAAGGGCCGTCGGCGGGTATGGGGAATGGCGAGATGGCGGTGGGCGCCGAGCTGACCGCCCGGATCGCCGCCGCGATGACCGCGGCTCAGTCCGGTGGGCACGAGCGCGCGGCGGCCGAGATCGACATGATCCGTGCCGAGCTGGGCGGGGAGCCGAGCTACGCGCTGGCGGCCGCGGAGTACGTGCGTGGCGTGACGGCGCACCACGCCAGCGACGCCGACGAGGCGCTGCGGGCCGTCGACGCGTGTATCCAGACCGGCCGCGCGATCGACGAGCCCGGGTGGGAAGCGAACGCGCTCCCGATCCGCATCATCAACCTCGCCCGCAGCGGCCGCGGCGGCGACACGGTGAACGACCTGGTCGCGGCCGAGGCCGCGCTGAGCCGGACCAGGGACGCCGGCCTGATCGCCTGGGCGCACACGGGTCTCGGCTACGCGTACGACGTACTGCGGCTTTTCGAACTGTGCATTCCGCATTACGAACTCGCCACCCGGCTGGACGACGACGTGTTCGAGCTGGCCGAGTCGAAGGCGATCGACCGGCTGAACCTGGCCGAGACCTACCTGCGCTGGGCGCACGAGCTCGAGCGTCTCGGCGATCCCTTGGATACACAGGAGATCGAGGAGCGGCTGGCGTCCGCGGCGTACTGGTCCCGGCAGGCCGAGCTCGTGATCGTCGACGACGAGAGCCAGGCGTTCTGGCGGCTGAGCGCGCGGCTGTGGCTCGCGGCGGCCGTGACCGCGCAGGATCCGGCCCAGGCGGTCGCCGACCTGACCGGCATCCGCGACGAGATCAGCAAGCTGGGCGAGACCGAGCGGCTCGCGATCGCCGGCGCGTATCTGGCCAGGGCGTTGCGCGCGCAGGGCAAGGTCGACGAGGCGAAAGCGGCCGCGGACCGTGCGGCCGACGACCTGATTCCGTTGGCCGATCCATCGACCCATCTGCTGGTGCTGCAGACCCGCTCGGAGATCGCGGCGATCGACGGTACGCCGGGATCCGTGGCCGGGCTGGCCTTCGCGCGATCCGTGGCGAGGGGGTGGTGGAAGGAGCGGCAGCGCGCGCTGAACGCCGTACGGCATGCTCTCGCGGCGCGCGACCTGCCCGCCCGGCACGACGCCGAATGGCATGCTGCGCGGCAGGATCCGCTGACCGGCGTGGGGAATCGCCGGGCGCTCGACGAGCGCCTGACCGCCGCGCGGGACTCCGGGCGCGCGGTCACGCTGCTCGCCCTCGACGTGGACAGGCTGAAGCTCGTCAACGACACCTTCGGGCACGCCTGCGGTGACGAGCTGTTGCAGGTTGTTGCAAATCTGCTGGTAGAACAGGCGCGAGCGACCGATGCCGTGATTCGATCGGGTGGCGACGAGTTCTTCGTGGTGCTCGACCAGCCCGACGCCAAGGGCGGCGCGCAGCTGGCTGAGCGGATCCGGGTCGCGGTCGAGGCGATCGCGGCGACGACGGAGAAGCCGTGGTTGCGCCGTCTCGGGTTGAGCCTCGGGTACGCCGCGACCGCCGAAGGACTCGGTGTGGAACAACTCGTCCCACGAGCCGACGAGCGGCTGTACGAGGACAAGCGCCGGAAGTACTGAGGAGGAAGGGGGGAGGTGTGGTGCGCGAGACGTCGGGGGTGACGGCACGGATCGCGGCGGCGATGACGCGGGCCCAGTCGGGCAACCCGGTCGAGGCGATGGGCGACCTCAACGCGTTGCTCGCCGAGCTCGATCCCGCGCCCAGCCACGAGCGGGCCGCCGCCGAGTACGTGCGCGCCGTCGCGGCCCATCACGCCACCGACTCGGTCGAGGCGCTGGACGCCGTCGACGGCTGCATCCGGGTCGCCCGCGCGATCGACGAGCCCGGCTGGGAGGCGAACGCGATCGCGCTGCGGATCGTCACGCTGATCCGCACCGGTGAGGGTGGTGACTCGGTCGCCGACCTGGTCGCCGCTGAGAACGCGCTGTCCCGGACGCGGGATCTCGGTCTGGCCGGGTGGGCGCACACCGGCCTCGGGTACGCCTACGACCTGCTCCGGCTGTACGAGCTCTGCATCCCGCACTTCGAGCTCGCCGCCGAGGGCGACCACGACCCGCTCGGCCTGCCCGAGTCCCCGGCGATCAACCGGCTGAACCTGGCCGAGTCGAACCTGCGCTGGGCCCACGAGCTCGAGCGGCTCGGCGATCCGTCGTACGACGAGGAGATCACACAGCGCCGGCGCGCCGCGCACCGCTGGGCGGGTGCGGCGGTCGAGGTGATCGTCGCCGCCGACCTGCTCGGGTACTGGCCGATGGCCGGGCGGATGTGGCTCGCGGCGAGCAACGACGACGCGGACGCGGCCGAGGCGGCGGTGATCCTCAAGGACTGCCGGGACCAGCTGGCGAAGCTCGGCGACCTGGAGCTGGCCGCGATCGCAGGAACGTACCTGGCCAAGGCGTACCTGACGCTCGGCCGGCACGGTGACGCGATGGAAACCGCCGACCGGGCGGCGAACGACCTGCCGCTGACCTCGGATCCGCCCGTAGAGGCCCTCGTCCGGCACACGGTCGTCCAGGTGATCGCCGCCTCCGGGGACGAGGGTGCCGCGACCGGGCTGCACTACGCGCGGGCGATCAGTCGCGGCTGGTGGGCGGAGCGGTTGCGCGGCCTGTACGCCGTACGCAACGCACTCGCGAACCACGAGCTCTCGATCCGGCACGACGCCGAATGGCGCGCAGCCCGGGAGGATCCGCTCACCGGCGTGGGGAACCGGCGGGCGCTGGACGAGCGGATGTCGGTCGCGCAGGACGCCGGCCGTACCGTCGCGGTGGTCGCGATCGACGTCGACAACCTGAAGGTGATCAACGACAGCTTCGGGCACGCCAGCGGTGACGAGGTACTGCGGCGCGTCGGGGCGCTGCTCACCGAGCAGTGCCGCGCGGAGGACGTGGTGGCGCGGGCGGGCGGGGACGAGTTCGTCGTCGTACTGGACAATCCGGACGAGCGTGGTGCGCCGGAGCTGGTCGAGCGGATCCGGAGCGCCGCGGAGCGGGAGGCGGCACAGGCCGAGGCTCCGTGGTTCGCGATGCTGCGGCTGAGCGTCGGGCAGGCGAGTAGTGCCGACGGTACGCCGGTCGCGGACCTGCTGACCGAGGCCGATCGACGGATGTACGCCGAGAAGCGCCGGCGCCGGGCTCAGTAGTCCAGAAAGCCTTCCACGACGAGGTTCCTGATCTGCGGGAGGTAGTCGGACAGCACGTCGACGACCGGGCGGTCCAGGAGGTCGGCGAGGGCGGCGAGGATCTGGCCGGTGCTCAGGTCGCCGTCGCACGCGCCGACGAAGCCGGCCAGTACGGTGTCGACCTGCTCGGCCCGGCGCATCCCGCGCTGCCTCCGGAGCACGATCGTCGCGGGATCCTCGGCGCCTGGCTGACCGGTCGTCTCCTGGACGACGTCGTCGGCGACCCGCAGGTGCAGGGCGGTCAGGTCGGCCGGGAGGCCCTCGCGGCGTTCGAACCGGTGCAGGACGTGCGGTCCGATCGGGCGCTCGATCTCGTACGGCCAGGACTCCGCGACGAGCGCACCCGCCACGTTGTGCAGGGTGATCCAGCCCATGCCGATCGCCTCGACATCCTGCTCGTCGAGGTAGCGCATCCATTCGTCGTACCTGGTCGTGTACTGCGGGGTCCCGTGCAGGCCGGCGTCGCGGAGCCAGAGTTCGACGTACTCCGAGGTGTCGAGCTGCTCGCGCTGGACGGCCCACGCCTCGCGGTCTGCCGTCCAGGTGGCCAGGCGCTCGTGCCAGTCCTCGCCGCGGACGCACGTCCAGTTCGCGAGCAGCTGGCACCAGCCGCCGTCGGTCAGGTGGTCCGGCGCCTGGCGGACGAGCTGCTCGACGACGCCGTCACCGGTGAAGGAGGTCTCGCGGTACGTCAGGTCGCCGCCGGGCGGGGAGATCACGTACGGCGGGTTGCTGACGATCAGGTCGAACCGCTCGCCACGCACCGGCTCGTACAGGCTGCCGTCGCGGAGGTCGAGGTCGACGTGATTGAGCGCCGCCGTCGCCCGGGCGAGCTGCAGGGCGCGCGGGTTCACGTCGGTCCCTGTGATCCGATTGACCCGCCCCGCGAGATGCAACGACTGCACCCCGCACCCGGTCCCGATGTCCAGCGCCCGCTCCACCTTCACCGGCACCGTGAGCTGGATGAGGCTGAGGCTGGCCGACGAGATCCCCAGCACGTAGTCGGACCGCATCGGCTCCCGCCGCCCGTCGAGCCCGGGCGTCAGGTCCGCGACCACCCACCACGCCCGCTCCTCGTCCGCGAACGGCCGCAGGTCGAGAACCGCCTTCAGCTCACCACCGCTCCGCTCGACGATGCCGAGGGCAACCAGATCGAGTCCCGGAAATGCCTTGTCCACAAGGGCTTCCGGGACGGGACGTTGCAGCAGGAACAACCGGATCATCGTGTCGAGCGCGTCACCCGACGCCGTACGCCGAGCCGCCGGCGCCGTCTCGCTCCGCGCCAGCGCCGCGTTCGCCTGCCCACCGAGCCGCTCAGCGACCCCCTCCACGGTGTACCCCGCCCCGGCGAACGCCGTACGCAATCCCTCCACCACACGCCCCGTCAACATGCCCACATCCTCCCACCCGCCGCCGGGGAAGCGGGTGGGAGGACTGCGGTTACGGGTTGCAGGTGAGTTTGGCTTCGGCCCAGTCGGCGTGGTCGCTGGTGTTGCCGTCGCCGCCGTCGGTGACCTGGAGGGTCAGGGTTTGGGCGCCGGTGACGTCGACCGTGGTCGAGGCGGTGGGAGACGTGCCGGTGAGTTGGTCCGAGGTGTACTTCGCGGTGCCGTCGGTCAGGACCTTGAACGTGACCTTGCCGCGGCCCTCCATCTCGTCGTCGATCCCCAGTTTGCTGGTGAACGTCTTGCAGTTGCCGCCCAGGCGGACCGAGACCGAGGACGGTGCGTGGGCGCCGAGACCCTTGGCGTACTGCACCCCGTCGAGCGTGATCGGTCCGCCGTCGCCGGCCGCGTCCTCGCCGTTGCTGTGATCGCGTTCCACCGGACCCCAGCCGTTGGTGGAGTCCAGGAACTCCAGGTCGCTGACCCAGTTGTCCCCGGTGGGTGCCGGGGGCAACGGCTTGTCCGCGATCGTCGCCGCGAAGAACCCGAGCCCGCCGCCGGGCAGCTTGATCGCCTTCACAGTCTTCCCGGGATCGAGCGGTACGGCGGTGTAGAAGACCCGGTAGTCCGTCGTCGTGTTGCTCAATCCGGCCGCTGTATAGCGCCCCTTCACCGACACCGCGAGCTTGGCGCCGCCGGTGGTCGGATCCTGGCAGCACCAGTTCGGCAACTGGAAGGTGCCTTCGGACGTCGATCCGTCGGTGTAGATGATCGTCACGGTCCCCCGTGCGTTCAGACTCGCTCCCGCACCGAGAAGCGCAAGATGCGAGCCGGTTCCGGACACCAGGATCGGCGCCGACTGGTTCTTCACAAGGTTCGGCGTACCCGGCACTCCGGTCGGCCAGGCGAAGTCCGCGCCCTGCACCGACACCGTCGCGCCCGGCTTGTACCCGGCCGCGGCGAGTGCCTCACCGTTGAAGCTGTTCCCGGATCCGTCGAAGTTTCCCTGCTTGTACGTCGATGCGTCGCTGATCCCGACCACGTTCGCTGCCTGCGACAACGATGCGTACGGCAACTGCGCCGTACCGCTGGCGGTGTTCACGTAACTATTGCGTTGGGCAACGTACGACGCCCGCAGTGTCAACGTGAAGCCCGCCGGCTTCACGTCCGCGCCCGGCGTGACCTGGAGCTTTGTCGTCACGCTCTGACCGGGCTCGACCGAGGCAAAGGTGTTCGAACCGGTCACGGTCCAGCCGGCCGGCATCTGTACGTCGAGCCGGACGTTGCGCACCGTCGTACCCGTGCCGTTGCGGAACGACGCGGTCACCTCGGTCGCCTGACCGGGAGCGTTCCACAGCGACGGCGTGGTGAGCTCAGGAGTCCCGAAGGTGTTCGTGACGTCGGGGCCACCCACCGCGGAGGTGCCGGCGAGCAGGACCACCGCGGTCCGGGACGTCGGGATCGACGCGGTCTGCACCCGGACGACGCCGTTGGCGTAGGTGAAGGCGGCCGGGCGCCCGTCGATGGTGACGTTGTGCGGGGCGGAGCCGGTGTGCACGGTCAGCTCGTACGGGCGGCTCGTCGGCTTGCCGTCGTACGTACCGACGCTCGCGCCGATCTTGACCGTGACGTCACCGCGGCCCTGCGTCGGCGCGTCGACCGCGAACGTCTGCGTCGCGGATTTCGTCGACCGGGTGACCCGGTCGTCCTCGTACAGCGAGAACGACGACTTGCCGGACGGGTAGATGTCGACGCTGACCGGGTCGCCGGGCTTCTGCTCGGCCGCGTGGTTGATCCCGGCCTTCCACATCGGCACCACCGCGCCCGCCTTCACGAACAGCGGCAGCGTGTCGAGCGGCGCGTGGTACCCGTTCACGGTGGTCGGGCCCTCGTACACCCGGCCGCTCCAGTAGTCGATCCACCGGCCCTTGGGCAGGTAGATCCCGTTCTTCACCTCGTCGGCGCCGTACATCGGCGCGACCAGGAACTCCTTGCCGGCCAGGAACTCGTACTTCGTGGTGTCGTCCCACGTCTTGGGGTCGTCCGGGTACTCCAGCACCAGCGAGCGGTTCAGCGGCGCGCCCGTGCGGTGCGCCTCTGCGGCATAGGTGTAGAAGTACGGCAGCAGCCGCTCGCGGAGCTTCAGGTATTTGCGGTTGATCGAGGTGTACGGATCGCCGTACGCCCAGGGCTGCTTGTACGCCGGGGTGGACCAGCCGGACATGCTCATGAAGGCCGGGTTGAACACCTTCCACTGCAGATCGCGGACGTACGACGTGGCGCTGCCGCCGAAGATGCCGTCCACATCGCCCGCGCTGTAGGCGATCCCGGAGTTGCCGGAGCCGGTGATGGCCGGGATCTGCCACTTGATCGCGTCGAGCGAACCGCTGTGGTCGCCCGTCCACTGCACCGCGCACCGCTGCGCGCCGGCCCAGCCCTCGACCATCCACGCGAACCCACGGGCGTTGCTGTACTGCTCGATCCCGTCGTGGGCGGTGTCGCAGGCACTCAGCGCGTACCGGTATCCCGGGCCGACCCACGCGACGTCGAGCTTCCGGACCCGTACGCCGGCGTCGCCGACCTCGGCCGGCTGCCGGTCCAGGCTGGACTGCGTCCACAGTCCCATCTGGATGTTCCGCTGACGCAGCTCGTCACCGGCCTGCTTCAAAGCAGGGATGTCGCGCTTGCCCCACCAGGTACCGTCGACCTGCTCGGAGTCGGTGTTCGCGGAGTACCCGCAGCCGTAGTCGTCGTTGACGAGCATCCAGCCGCCCGGCATGTCCTCGTCGTGGAACCGTTGCGCGACCTTGACCGCGTCGAGCGTCGTGACCTTGTCCGGGTTGACCTTCCAGTCGTTGCTCGGATCCGGATCCGTCCCGTAGTGGCCGCGGTTGTAGCAGTCCGAGTCGCCGTACTCGAGGCCGTAGATCGGCGGCATGAACGGCCGTCCGGTCAGTTCGGTGTAGCGGTCGAGGGAGGTTTTGAGGTCGCCGATGAAGTAGTACGCGTCGAAGCGCTTCTCGTCGTGCGTCGTCGTGACTGGGCTCGCGAAGTTGTAGCTGCCCGGGTCGAAGGTGTTGCGGAGTACGCCGTACCCCGCGGTGCTCATGTAGTACGGCGACGCGTTCGGGTTGCCGCCGTCCTCCCAGTTGAAGTCCTTGGAGATCTTGATCGTCTGGTCGCGGTGCGAGAACCGGCCGTTCTGCATGCCGCCGCCGAAGAACTGCTCGTCGGCGCCGCGCCCGAGGGTCTGCGTCGTGGAGGTATCGGTCCACGACAGCGGGGCCGTCTCGGCCCAGACCAGCTGTCCGTTCGAGCGGTAGACCGAGAACTTCAGCGGGCTCTTCTGGGCGCGGACCTCTATCTTGCCGGTGGTGAACGAGTAGTACGTGCCGCGGTCCCGCCACGCGGTCTGCGGTGTGCCGTAATCGGTCTTGGTGACGATGTCGGACGCCGGCGCGCCCGGATCGGTGGGCGGGGTGTTCGCCGGATCGGTGAAGTTCCCGTCCGGCGCCATCCAGAGCCGGAACACGTCGTCCTTCAGGAACACGACGCGGACCTTCGCCGGGCCGGCGCTGAGGGTGTACGTCGCCTTGTCGGCCGCGAACCCGGTGATGTCACCGAGCGTGGTGGCGGCGGCCTGGGCCGGAGCCGCGGTGTACACGAGGGCGCCCGCCAACAAGGCCAAGGCGACTACTGAACGTTTCATGCGGACAAAGATGCTCACGACTGCCTCACTTCACGCATCAATGAACAAGATGCGGACATTGAAGCTCACCGGCTGCGGATTGTCATCAGGTCAGCTTCATCAAGTTGAGACGGTGTCTCCATCACGGGGTGAAACGAGACGATGACGATGAGTCGCATGGCGAACTCTCGTCCCACCAGCCTCAGCAGCCTCACCAGACGTCAGCTCCTGACGGCCGGCCTGGCCGGCGGGCTCACGCTGGCAACGGCGGGTCACGCCCACGCCTCGCCGGTCGACCCGGACCGCGTCCGCCCGTACGGCGACCCGGAGCAAATCCGCCCGTACGGCGACCCGGACTTTCACCCGGTGCGATTCCGGCTGCCTGCGCCGACCGGGCGCAAGGCACTCGGGACGACCGTGCTCCACCTGATCGACCGTTCCCGGCCGGATCCCGCGATGCCGAGCGGGCAGCGCGAGCTGATGATCAGCCTCTGGTACCCGGCGGAGAGGTCCGCGGCGCCCTACGCGAGGTACATGCCGGCGCGAACGGCGGCCGCCGTCGACGACGCGTGGACCGGCGACTACGGGCTCGCGCTGCCGACCGGGTCGTTCGACTTCGGCAACACCGTGACGCATGCACGGGTCGACGCACGGATGCAGCGGCTCCGGCATCCCGTCGTACTGTTCTCGCCGGGGTATCAGTACAGCCGGTTCGTGAACACCGCGCAGGTGGAGGACCTGGCCAGTCGCGGGTACGTCGTGGTGACGATCGACCACCCGCACGAGACGCCGGTGGAGTACCCGGGCGGGCGCTTCCTGCCCGGCGCGACGCTCGCGGAACCGCCGCAGCCCTCGGACATCCGGGCGGCCGTCGACGCCCGTACGGCGGACGCGCGTTGCGTCTTGGACCAGCTCGAGCGGATCGCCGACGGGCAGACGGTCGATGCCGAGGGCAAGGACTTGCCGGACGGGGTCGCGGAGGGGCTGGATCTGCGCCGGATCGGCATGTTCGGCTTCGCGCTCGGCGGCTACGCGACCGGGAACACGATACTCGCCGACGAGCGGATCCTGGCCGGCGCGGACCTCGACGGAACGCTGCAGGACGACCGGCTGAAGGGCCCGCTCGGCGACGTCGCCGAGCACGGGCTGGACCGGCCGTTCCTGCTGTTCGCATCCGGCGAGACGCAGCGCACGGCTCCGGGCAAGGAGTACTACGACAAGTCCTGGGCAGCTTTCTGGGCGGCGCAGCGCGGCGGCCGCCTGAACCTGGCGCTGGCCCGGACCAAGCAGAAGGCGTTCACCGACTACCAGTTCATCTTCTCCCAGCTGTTCCACGACATCTACGGCGAGGACCCGATCGTCTCGTCGGTGATCAAGGCCCTCGTCGGCGGCGCGAAACCGGCCCGGAGCATGCTGGCGCAGCGCGAATATCTGGCCGCGTACTTCGACCTGACGCTGCGCCGGCGCCCCGCGCTGCTGCTCCGCGGCGACTCCCCGAAATTCCCCGAGGTACGGTTCGTCCGCTGAGACGGCGTACGCTCGTAGCGGTCTGCGGGGGCACACTGTGGTGGGGTTGCGACGCGCCGTGACGGTGGGGTGTTCGCCACAGTCTGGCACCCTCGGAGGCATACAGGGGCCGATACCGGTTACCGTGCGTTGAGAAATTGCGTTGCCGTCGGCCGTACCCTGTCCTCGGGCGGGGTCGGTCTGTGCTCGGGGGAACAGGCGCTGGAGCAGAAGCGTTGTCGGCAGGACGAGAGTAGGGAGCGCAGTGGCAGGGGCAGCAGGGACGAAGACAGCCGCGGGGACCCGTTTGGTGATCGTCGAGTCGCCGAAGAAGGCGCGGATGATCGCCGGTTTCTTGGGGTCCGGGTACGTGGTGGAGTCCAGCTTCGGCCACATCCGGGACCTGCCGAGCGGGGCCGACGAGATCCCGGCGAAGTACAAGGGCCTGCCATGGGCACGGCTGGGCGTGAACGTCGACGAGCACTTCGACCCGCTGTACGTCGTACCGGCGGACAAGAAGGCGCAGATCCGCAAGCTCAAGGACCTGCTCAAGGGCGCCGACGAGCTCTTCCTGGCCACCGACGAGGACCGCGAGGGCGAGGCCATCGCGTGGCACCTGCTCGAGGAGCTGAAGCCGAAGGTCCCGGTCAAGCGGATGGTCTTCCACGAGATCACGCCGAAGGCGATCCAGGACGCGGTCGGTAACGCCCGGGACATCGACGAGGACCTGGTCGACGCCCAGGAGGCGCGCCGGATCCTGGACCGGCTGTACGGGTACGAGGTCTCCCCGGTGCTGTGGAAGAAGGTCATGCCGCGGCTGTCGGCGGGCCGGGTGCAGTCGGTCGCCATCCGGATGGTGGTCGACCGGGAGCGCGAGCGGATCGCGTTCCGCTCCGCGTCGTACTGGGACCTGGACGCCACGCTGGACGCCGGCGAGACCCGCAACCCGCAGTACTTCCCCACCCGCCTGGTCTCGGTGGACAGCAAGCGGGTGGCGCAGGGCCGAGACTTCAGTTCGACCGGCGAGCTCAAGGGCGCGAACACCGTCCACCTGAACGAGCAGACCGCGACCGCGCTCGCCGCGGCGTTGCGGGACTCGCAGTTCACGGTCCGGTCGATCGAGTCCAAGCCGTACACGCGGAAGCCGTATGCGCCGTTCCGGACCACCACGCTGCAGCAGGAGGCCGGCCGCAAGCTCGGCATGTCCGCCTCGCAGACCATGCAGGTCGCTCAGCGGCTGTACGAGAACGGCAACATCACCTATATGCGTACCGACAGCGTCACGCTGTCGGACACCGCGATCACCGCGGCCCGGGCGCAGGTCCGGGAGCTGTACGGCGCGTCGTACCTGCCGGACAAGCCGCGTGTCTACACCTCCAAGGTGAAGAACGCCCAGGAGGCGCACGAGGCGATCCGGCCCGCCGGCGAGACGTTCCAGACTCCGGCGCAGACCGGTCTGTCCGGTGCGGAGTTCCGGCTCTACGAGCTGATCTGGATGCGCACCATCGCCTCCCAGATGCGGGACGCGGTCGGCAACAGCGTCTCGATCAAGATCGACGCGACCGCGTCGACCGGCGAGCAGTGCGAGTTCACCTCGTCCGGCCGGGTGATCACGTTCCACGGATTCCTCAAGGCGTACGTCGAGGGTGCGGACGACCCGTCCGCGGGCACCGACGACCAGGAGACGCGGCTGCCGGACGTGGCCGAGGGCGACGTACTGCCCGCGTCCGAGGTGGTCGCCTCGGGGCACGAGACCAAGCCGCCGGCCCGGTTCACCGAAGCGACGCTGATCCGGGAGCTGGAAGAGCGCGAGATCGGGCGGCCGTCGACGTACGCCTCGATCATCGGCACGATCCAGGCCCGCAACTACGTCTACAAGAAGGGCCAGGCGCTGGTGCCGGCCTGGCTGGCGTTCGCGGTGGTCCGGCTGCTCGAGGAGCACTTCACCCGGCTGGTGGACTACGCGTTCACGGCGACGATGGAGGACGTGCTCGACGAGGTCGCGGCCGGTGACCTGCAGCGCGAGGGCGTGCTGGCCCGGTTCTACTTCGGCGACGACCAGCTCGAGGGCCTGAAGTCGATGGTGACCGACCTCGGCGACATCGACGCCCGGGAGATGTCGACGTTCGGTGTCGGCGGTGACGACAGCGGGATCGTGGTGCGCGTCGGGCGCTACGGGCCGTACGTCGAGGACAAGGACGAGCGGCGCGCGAACGTGCCCGAGGACCTGCCGCCGGACGAGCTGACCGTCGACAAGGCCAAGGAGCTTTTGGAGCAGCCTTCGGGCGTCGAGCACGAGCTCGGTACGGCGCCGGACACCGGTCTGATGGTGGTGGCGAAGGCCGGGCGCTTCGGGCCGTACGTCACCGAAGTACTGCCCGAGGATGCGCCGAAGAGCGCGAAGCCGCGGACCGGGTCGCTGCTGAAGTCGATGACGCTGGACTCGATCGGGCTCGACGACGCGATGAAGCTGCTGTCGCTGCCGCGGGTGGTCGGGGTCGACCCTGCGACCAATGAGGAGATCACGGCGCAGAACGGGCGCTACGGGCCGTACCTGAAGAAGGGGACGGACTCGCGCTCGCTGTCGACCGAGGAGCAGATGTTCGACATCACGCTGGAGGAGGCTCTGAAGATCTACTCGGAGCCGAAGCAGCGTGGCCGCCGGGCCGCCGCGCCGCCGTTGAAGGAGCTGGGCGAGGACCCGGAGTCGAAGAAGCCGGTGGTGGTGAAGGAGGGCCGCTTCGGTCCGTACGTCACCGACGGGGAGACGAACGCGACGCTCCGCAAGGACGACTCGGTCGAGACGATCTCACTGCTGCGCGCAGCCGAACTGCTGGCCGAGAAGCGCGCCCGCGGCCCGGTGAAGCGCACAGCCAAGAAGACCGCCGCCAAGAAGACCGCGGCCAAGAAGACGACAGCCAAGAAGACGACGGCCAAGAAGACTGCAGCGAAGAAGGCGACGACCAAGAAGGCCGCCGCCAAGAAGACGGCCGCGAAGAAGTCCTGAGCTCAACCGCCGAAGCTGCTGAAGCCGCGGACGATGAAGTAGAGCACCAACGCGAAGAACACCAAGAACGCGATCGCGACCGGAACCGCCAGCCACAACGGCGGCTTCCGGGCGCGGACCGCGGCGCCGGTGCTCTGGCTGACGATCTCCTGCGCGACGACGCGCCCGCTGCGCCACTTGCCGGTGACGCTGACCTCTTCGCCGTCGACGACCTGACCCTCCAGAGCGAGAGCGCGCAGCTCGACCTGCACCGGTTGGAGCCCGGGCTGGTCGAGCCGGAAGGTCAGCACCTGGATCGCGCCGTTCTCCGAGCGGGTCTCGGAGCGGTACTGGACGTTGCGGGCGACGCCGCGCAGTTGGGCGGGGCCGCGCCGGGCGATTGCGTTCGGCTGATCACTCATCGGAGTCCCCCGAGGATGTAGGTCACCGTGTAGGACGTGGTCATCGGAACGTACATTGGGTGGAGTCAGAACCTGCGGATTTGCGAGGAGCGCGCGGATGACGAGTGCGGTCGAGGTCAGCGCGCTGCGGTTGCGTGAGCGCGGCGAGCGGGTGACGCCTGCCCGGCTCGCGGTGGTCGAGGTGCTCGCCGGCACCGAGGAGCACCTGAGCGCGGAGGAGATCGGCGAGCGTGCCGAGCAGCTGCGGCCGGGGATCCACCGCGCCACGGTGTACCGGGCTCTCGATGCGCTGGGCGAGTTCGGCCTCGTCACGCACGTGCATCTCGGACGCGCAGGTACGACGTACCACCTGGCCGGCGACCTCGCGCCCCGGCACCTGCACCTGCGCTGTTCCGAGTGCGGCACCGTGTACGACGCCCCGGGCGACATCCTCGAGTCCGCCCGCAAGAAGGTCGCCCGCGACCTCGGCTTCCACCTCGCCCCCGAACAAGTAGCCCTCGTCGGCGTCTGCAAGAACTGCGCGAAAACCACCTGAGCAAGGTCTGGGCGCGTGCCCCGAACAGTCTTAGTCTGACGGCCGGACACGTTTGTCACGGCCCAGGCCATACCTGTGGTGAACGCTCCGCTTGCCCGGACCTGGGCCGCGCGGAGAGGAGTCCCCTCATGCGTTCGTTACGACGATGTCTGGTCCTGGCCGCCGCTCTCGCGCTCGGCGCGATCGGAGTCCCGGCGGCGAACTCGGCACCGGCTGTCGATGCTCTCGTCACAGTCGCGAGCCCGAGCACCACACACCCGCAGAATGCGCAGAACGAGCCGTCCCTGGCCGTCAGCGCGAACCGTCCGGACGTGCTCGCCGCCGGGTCCAACGACCTGGTGGACATGCAGCCGTGCTCCCGGCAGGCGTCCACCGAACATGCTGCCTGCTCGTTCCCCCTCGGCACCTTCAACCTGGGGGTCGGGTTGAGCGGCGTGTACTTCTCCTTCGACCGCGGTCACTCCTGGATCCAGCCGACGTACTCCGGTCTCACCGCGGCCGACTGCAGCCCGACGGTCGAGCCGTGTACGCCGCACCTCGGCCCGATCCACACCGTGCCGAACTACTACGAGAACGGCCTGCGTTCGCGCAGTGACACCGGCGTCACCTTCGGACCGGCCCCGGGGCCGAACGGTTTCTCCTGGGCCAACGGCGACCGGCTGTACTTCTCCAGCCTGTCGACCAACCTCACCGACACCGTGCTGCGCAACACGGGCTCCGGCCAGAACGGAACGTTCGGCGTGAACGTGTCGCACATCGACAACGTGACACCGGCCCGGATCGCCGACCAGGCCAACTGGTCGAAGCCGTACTTCGCCGCACCGCACGCGGCGTTCAGTTCGGGCCTCGACAAGGAGCAGGTCTGGGCGGACAACGCGGCGAGCAGCCCGTTCTTCGGCAACGTGTACGTCTGCTACTCCGACTTCCACAGTTTCAGCCAAGGGCAGGCGTTCCCGCTGAAACCGATGGTGTCCACCTCGCGTGACGGTGGTGTCACCTGGAAGCAGCACCAGGTCGCACCCGCGATCGCCAACGGCAGGCAGGGCTCCTACGACGGATGCACCGTGCGGACCGACAGTCACGGTGTCGTCTACGTGTTCTTCACCCACTTCGGTGGGACCGGCCTCGCCGGATTCCACACCGTGATCAAGTCGTTCGACGGTGGCCAGACCTGGCGGCAGCCGCAGGACGTCGTGGCGATCACCGACCCGTGCTTCCACCACGACCCGGTCACCGGCCGGTGCGTCATCGACGGTGTCGCCGGTGCCCGGACTGACCTGGCCGCGATGCCGAGCGTGGACATCGCCAACGGCGCGCCGACCGGTGTCGATGCGACGAACGAGATCGTCGACGCGTGGGTCGACGGACGTGACGGCCCTGACCACGAGCGGGCGTTCCTGGCCTATTCGACGGACGGCGCGGCCTCGTTCAGTACCCCCGCTCCGATCTCACCGGCCGGTGACATCGCGTCGTACGCCGCTCCGGCGATCAGCCCGGACGGCAAGCGGGTGTACGTGACCTCGCAGTCGTTCACGCAGCCGTTCCAGACGACCACGGCCGGCCCCAGGCCTGAACACGGGGTGCTGCAGAGCGCCGCGATCGGGGCAGGTGGTGCGCCGGGCGCGTGGACGACGGACTACACGGGCCCGCTCGGTGACGCGCGCGGCTCGTCGCAGGGCCGGATCCTGTACAACGAGTTCCTCGGCGACTACGTCTACTCGATCGCCACCCGGACGTACGGCACCGGCGTGTGGACGGACGTCCGCAGGACGGCCGACTGCCCGGCCGTTGACAACTGGCGCCAGCGGTCCGCGGACGCCGGAACCGTCGTGCTGCCGGCCCCGTGGCCGCTCGGGGACTGCCCGGCCACCTTCGGCAACAACGACATCTTCAGCGCCACTACCGGCTAGGAGTCATCGGGACAGCCCTGACCGGATCAGGTCGGGGCTGTCCATATCTGTTGATCGGTGTGGAGTTGTGAACGGTTTGGCTTTAGGGTCGACTTTCGTGACTGACTACGTCGAGGATTTTGCTTCCGGGGCGAACGTGCTGCCCCCGCGTTCGTGGCTGGATGACGACTCCGGCCGGCTGCCGCTCAGCGGGGACTGGAGCTTCCGGCTGTCCCCGACCGTGGCGGACGCGCCGGACGACCTGAGCGACCCGGACACATCGGGCTGGGACACGATCGTGGTGCCGGGCCATTGGCAGCTGAACGGGTACGGCGCGCCGGCGTACACGAACGTGGTCTACCCGTTCCCGCTCGAGCCGCCGTACGTGCCGACCGACAACCCGACCGGCGACTACGTCCGCACCGTCACGGTGCCGGCCGACTTCGCGGGCGCCCGGATCGTGCTGCGCTTCGAGGGCGTGGACTCGCGGTTCGCGGTGTACGTGAACGGCTCGGCGGTCGGATGGTCGTCGGGGTCGCGGCTGCCGTCGGAGTTCGACATCACCTCGTTGGTTGCTCCGGGCAAGGAGGCGCGGATCGCCGTCCGCGTCCACCAGTGGTCGGCCGGGTCGTACCTCGAGGACCAGGACATGTGGTGGCTGTCCGGGATCTTCCGCGAGGTCAACCTGCTCGCGCTGCGCCCCGACGCGCCGACGGACGTCTTCGTCAAGGCCGCCTGGGACCACGTCGACGGCACGGGCACGCTGCTCGTCGAGTCCGACGTACCCGGAACGGTCTCGGTGCCTGAGCTCGGCCTCGAGGTGCCGACGGGTGAGCATGTGCGCGTCGAGGGCGTCCAGCCGTGGAGCGCCGAAGTACCTCGGCTGTACGACGCCGTACTGCGAACCTCCGGTGGTGCGGTCCGGCTGCGGATCGGGTTCCGGACGGTCGCGATCGTGGACGGGATCTTCACCGTCAACGGCAACCGGGTGCTGTTCAACGGCGTGAACCGGCACGAGTTCCACCCGGACCGGGGCCGGGCGCTCACCGAGCAGGACATGCTGGACGACGTACTGATCATGAAGCGGGCCGGGATCAACGCGGTCCGCACCAGCCACTACCCGCCGCACCCGCACTTCCTCTCGCTCTGCGACGAGTACGGGCTGTACGTGATCGACGAGTGCGACCTCGAGACGCACGGGTTCGGGTACGAGCCGCAGCCGCCG
>DASXXB010000194.1:0-28874 GCA_036503355.1 Kribbella sp.
CGACCCGGTCCGGCAGTGGAAACTGTCACCCACCGACCTCGCGTCGCTCGACAAGTGGCAGGCGTACACGGAGGCGAAGGAGGCGATGTTCCACTACACCGACACGCCGTACGCCCCCTGGACCGTTGTCAAGAGCAACGAGAAGAAACGCGCCCGCCTGGAGGCCATGCGCCACGTCCTGTCCCTCTACGACTACACCGACAAGGACGAAGACCTGGTAGGCCACCCCGACCCCAAAATCCTCGGCCCCGCCACCCAAGTCCTAGAACACGGCGAATCCGCCGACCGCGCCTTCCCAGCCCTCTAATAGATCCGAGCGCGAAGGGTTGAGCGGTCAGGGGGGATTGGTGAAGGTGACTGGCTTGCCGGTGGTGTGGGCGTAGGCGATCTCGCGGCTTGTGGACTCGCCGATGTAGCCGCCGGGGTTGACTACCAGGACTCGGTCGGCGAGGTCGATCTTGCGGAGGTGGAGTACGCCCAGTGCGGTCTTCTGCTCGTCGGTGAGCCCGCGATCGCCGGGGCGGGTGAAGACAGCTGGTGCGACGACGATCGAGCCCTCGAAGGTCAGATCGCGGTTCGCCTCGAGCATCTCGTCCATGAACCGGACAGAACCGCAGATGCACACGATCTCAGGTCGGTCGGGCACAGTTCAGTCCTTCCATGACGTAGGCACACATGTGGTCAAGCGTGCTGAGCCGCTCACCTGACGATTGTCGCGAGGATTTCCTGCGCGACTTCGTCGGCGCTCTTGTACGTCGTGTCGATGAGTAGTTCGTCGGTGAAGCCGGCTTGGTCCAGAATGCGCGCCAGTTCGGGATGACGCTGTGTGTGCCATTGCAGGGCGGCGTCATCGTCGTCGTGCCGCCTCGTCAATCGCGGCAGCACTGCATCGGGCTCTGCGATCAGTCGAACATGTAGCAGGCGGTCCGAGCCGAGAGCAGTTGCGGTGCGCTTGAGCTCGTCGAGGGTTTCGATGACGCCGGCCACGACGAGCACGTGTGCGCCGACGCGCCGGAAGTTCGCGGCGATCACCTGCAGGTTCTCGAGCGCCAGAGTCGTCTGGAACGGATCGTCCGCGGGTGCCGGCCATGACCGACGGAGCCAGTCGACGTCGATGACGGCGCCAGGAATGCCGCGCCGCTCCAGTTCGCCGCCGAGCCGATCGGCGGCAGTCGTCTTCCCGGTACCGACGCTCCCGTTGATCAAGACGCTGTCGAACGTCGCGCTGGGCATTCCCCGATCGTATCGGCCGACAGACGGTGATGAGAGTTCAGGCCTTCGGCCGGCCGCCGCCTGCGGCGCCAGCCCGCAGCATCCGGCGTCAGCCGGAAACTGCTGCACGGGGGGTGGGTGGGAGCGCGCGGAGTGGGTGCGTTTTGAGGAGCGGAGCGACGAAACAAGCGGCCGCGTAGCGTGCGTGGGTTATCTGGTGAGGGGTAGGTGGACGGTGAAGGTTGCGCCGTGGGGGAGGGTGTCGGTGGTGGTTACTCGACCGCGGTGGGCGGCTACCAGGGCGGCGACGATGGAGAGGCCGAGGCCGGATCCTCCGGTGGAGCGGATTCGGGCGGTGTCGGCTCGGTAGAAGCGTTCGAAGACGCGGGCCTTCTGCTCGTCGGACAATCCGGGACCGGTGTCCGACACCTCGAGCACCGCCTCCTGGCCGCGTGTCCCCACCGAGACTGTGATCGGCGCGTCGACAGGTGTGTAGTTGAGGGCATTGCTCACCAAGTTCCCCAGCACCTGACGCAAGCGCGCCTCGTCGCCCTCGACCACAGGAGCCTCCGAGTCGGGCAGGATCGTCAACGACAGCGGGCGATCGGGCTGGACGGCCTGGGCGTTGTGCAGCGCGTCGGCGGCGATCGGCAGCAGGTCGACCGATTCCATCCGCAGCGGCCGCTGCTGGTCCAGTCGCGCCAGCAGCAACAGATCGTCGACGAGCAGCCCCATCCGTTTTGCCTCGTCCTCGATCCGGCGCATGGTGTCGGAGTCGGTGAGGTCGCCGCGCTGGCGAGCCAGCTCCGCAAACCCGCGGATCGACGTCAACGGCGTACGCAACTCGTGGGACGCATCGGCCACGAACCGCCGCATCCGCTCCTCGGACTGCCGGGCCGCTTCCTCGGAGCGCCGCGCGGTGTCCTCCGAACGCCGGGCCGCGAACTCCGACGCGGTGCGCTGCGCGAACGCGTTCTCGATCTGCCCGAGCATCTGGTTCAACGCCAGCGACAACCGCCCGACCTCGGTCCGCGGATCACGCTGCGGCACCCGTCGGCTCAGATCGCCACCGGCGATCGCCACGGCGGTGTGTTCGACGTCCTCGAGTCCGCGCAGACTTCGCCGTACGACGAACGTCCCGACGCCGGCCAGCAGCACCAGCAGGATGACCCCGGCCGCGACCTGGATCCCGACCAGCCTCTGGATCGTGTGGTCCATCTCCTTCAGGCTCTGCGCCACCATGACCGAGCCCGTCCCGTCGTCGGTCGGTACGGCGAGCACTCGCCACGTCGCGCCACCCGACTGCGCGTCGACGTTGAACGACTTGCCGTCGAGCGCACGCACCTGGTTGAGGTTGAGCGTCGGCAGCTTCGGCAGCGGCTCCGTCTCCGCGAGCCGCGATCCGACCGGCCCGTTGTCGCTCTGACCGACGGAGTTGCTGAACTGTACGACGAACAAGCTCGGCAACTGCCGACGTACCGGACCCCCAGCGCCAGGCGGGAGGGGCCGACGGTCAGGCTGGACATGCGACAGCGGTACGGCGGCCTGCTGCAACTGCTCGTCGACGCGGTCGATGAGGTAACCGCGCATGATCGTCGTCGCCAGCACGCCCGATGCGGCAAGCGCCAGCACCACCAGGGCCAGCAGCACGACGACGATGGTGACGCGCAGCGGGTACCGGTCGGCGAAGCGCCGGTGGGGCAGGTCCAGCCGCTGGTGCGGTTCCATCAGTTGGGGCCTCGCGGAGTACGCAGGACGTAGCCGACCCCGCGGACGGTGTGGAGCAGCTTCTGGTCGCCGGTGTCGACCTTACGGCGCAGGTACGACATGTAGGACTCCACCACGCCCGCGTCCCCGGCGAAGTCGTAGTTCCACACCGCGGACAGGATCTGTCCCTTCGACATCACCCGCTCGGCGTTCTCGAGCAGGCAGCGCAGCAGCTTGAACTCCGTCAGCGACAGTTGCACCGCCTGGCCGGCCTTGAACACCTCGTAGCTGTCCTCGTTCAGCTCCAGGTCCGCATACCGCAGTACGGCGGCCTCGACCGCGGTCTGCTCGCGGTGACCGGACCTCCGGAGCAGTGCACGCACCCGCGCTACCAATTCGTCGAGGCTGAACGGTTTGGTGACGTAGTCGTCGCCGCCGGTCTGCAGGCCGAGCACCTTGTCCTCGACCGCGTCCCGCGCGGTGAGGAACAGCACCGGTACGTGCCGGTCCTCACCGCGCAGGCGGCGTACGACCTCGAAACCGTCCAGTCCGGGCATCATCACGTCGAGTACGACGAGGTCCGGGTCCACGTCCCGGGCCTTGCGCAGCGCCTCGGCGCCGTGGGTCGCCGTGGTCACGTCGTACCCGGCGAAACGCAGACTCGCGGACAGCAGTTCGACGATGTTCGGCTCGTCGTCGACCACCAGCAGATGCGGACTCATGCTCACAGTGTGCAGCCGTGACCCGTGCGAACCCTGGAAGCTTCCTGGCAATCGGCTGTGAGTCCTCCGCGCGTCGGCTGTCAGCACCAGATGTCAGCACCAGATGTCAGCGCGGCCCGTGCTTGAAGCCCCACTTCTGGCCGGCCGCCTCGCGGACGGTGCCGTCGTTCACCCTGGTCGCGGTGGCCTTGCCGTCGGTGACCACGGCGAACACATTGACGGTGTTCCCGGTCTTCACGTCGCCGATCCCGTCCCGTGCCGCGTTCACCATGGTGGCGGACGTCAGCGTGTAGGTCCGGCTGTACCCGTCGTCGCTCTTCACGGTGAGTGAGTCCTTGCTGACCGCGGTCACCTTGCCGCGCTGGGTCGCGACGGTCTGGTAGCCGCCACCGTCCTTCGGTACGACGAACTCACCGTGCAGCGCGCCACCGAGCCCGAACTCACCGCGGAACCCGCCGCGGCCGGGACCACCCGGCTTCTGGTTCTGGTCGGGAGTGGCCGGACTCGAGGGAGAGGCCGACGGTGTCGGGTCAGCGTTGCTGGTCGCCCAGGCGACGCCACCGGCCGTGGTGGTCACGACGACCGCGGCGATCGTGCCGACCAGCCGCCACCGCTTCTGTGAGAGCTTCATTTCTCCACCATGGCGCTCGCAACTGAGACGAAGCTCCAGCGCGGCTGAGAAGAACCTGGCAATCAGCTAAGAAGTGGAGCGGTCACACGATGAACAGGACCGCGATCAGCCACACGGCTGCGGCGAGCGACGTACCGGCGAGCTCGATCAGGATCGACACGCCGGTCTCCCGGAGTGCGTGCTTGGTGGAGGTCCACGCGGCCGCGTGAGTGCGCTGCCGTTGCACTTCGGACAGGTAGACGCCGAGCGGGAATCCGATGAACATCCCGACCACCGGGATCACGAAGAAGCCGACGATGCCGAGCAGGACACCGACGAACATCGACCGGCGGGGTACGCCGGCCTCGCGGAGCCGGCGCTCCGGTACGACGTACTTCACCACCTGACTGGCACCGATCAGCACCGCGGCGATCGCGAACACGACCCATCCGGTCGCGCTGCCCGCGACGATCGCCCAGACCAGGATCGCCGCCAGGCTGAGGATCGCACCGGGCAGGATCGGCACCACGATGCCCACGATCCCGACGAAGATCGCGATCCCGGCCAGCACGGTCACACCTGTCTCCATACCCCCACTGTCGCGCATGGACGGACCTTTTAGGGTGGGGACATGTCCGCACTGCACGAACTCGTCACCGCCCTGGCTGCTCCGTGGGTGGTCCTGTCGCCGCGATCCGGTCAGCTGACCGGCGCCGGCGCGGAGGGCGTGTACGCCCGGGACCGCCGGATCCTGTCCCGGCTCAGCGTCACGGTCGACGGCCGGGAGCCGCTCCCGGTGCAGGCCGACGAGCGGGACGCCGCGACGCACCAGTACGTCGGGCTGGTCGAGGGACTCGGGGACACCCGGCACGATCCGACGGTCATGCTGTACCGAACCCGGACGGTGCACTCCGACGGCCTCACCGAGCAGATCACACTGGTGAACCGCTCCCGCGCGGCCGTCGAATGCCGGCTGGATGTTGCCCTCGGCACCGACCTCGCTGGTACCGCGGCGGTCCGCAGCGGCGCGGCCGCCGACCTCCCGGAGCTCGCCCCGCTGCCGGACGGCCCAGGCCGCATCCGCTGGGAGAGCGAGGGCACCCGCGTAGTGGTCACCGCGGAGCCAGGCGTGTCCGCCAGGCCGCGGATCGAGCCGGGGGAGGAGTTCACGCTCACCCTGCACGTCAGCGCGGACTTCCCGAAGTCCACCACGGGCTTCTCGATCGAGCCGCCGGCCGAGCGTACGCCGTACGACGTCACCGTCCACTGTGACGACAAGCGGGTCGAGCGCTGGTTGTCACGATCTCTCGACGACGTGCGCGCACTGCAGCTCGCCGCCGACGGCGACCGGTATCTCGGAGCCGGCCCGCCCTGGTACCTGACGCTCTTCGGCCGCGACTCACTGATCTCGTCGGGCATGCTGATCCCGGTCGACCCGAGCCTCGCCGCGGGCACGCTGCGCGCGCTGGCCGCCCGGCAGGGCACGAAGGTCGACGCCGACACGGCCGAGCAGCCGGGCAAGATCCCGCACGAGCTGCGCGTCGAGGAGGCCGACCACGGCGGCGGCCTGGTCCTGCCGCCGGTCTACTACGGGACGCACGACGCGACCCAGCTGTGGATCCTGACGCTGCACAAGGCGTGGCGCTGGGGCATGTCGGCCGAGGAGGTCCGAGACCTGTTGCCGAACCTGCAGCGCGCGCTCACCTGGATGAAGGAGTACGCCGATCCGGACGGCGACGGCTTCCTCGAGTACGTCGACGAGTCCGGGCACGGCCTCGCGAACCAGGGCTGGAAGGACTCCGCCGACGCCGTGCAGTGGCCGGACGGCACGCTCGCGACGGCACCCATCGCGCTGTGCGAGGTCCAGGGCTACGCGTACGCCGCCGCGATCAAGGGCGCCGAGCTTCTCGAGGCGTACGGCGAGTCCGGCGACGAGTGGCGCGATTGGGCGGCCGCGCTGCAGGAGCGGTTCCGCGCCGCGTTCTGGGTCGACGGCTACCCGGCGATCGCGCTCGACGGCGCGAAGAACCCGGTCGCCGGCCGCGCGTCGAACATGGGTCACCTGCTCGGCACCGGCCTGCTCGACGCGGACGAGGAGCAGGTCGTCGCCGACGTCCTCGCCGGCGACGACCTGAACAGCGGGTTCGGCCTGCGGACGTTGTCCACGGCGATGACCCGCTTCAACCCGCTCGGCTACCACACCGGCAGCGTCTGGCCGCACGACACCGCGATGACGATCCAGGGCCTGTACGCGACCGGCCACTCCGACGTCGCGGCGTCGTACGTCGAGGGACTCGTCAGCGCGGCGGAGGCGTTCGGCTACCGCCTGCCGGAGCTGTACGGCGGCCGCGGGACAGCCGCGGAGAGTGCGCCGACGCCGTACCCGCTGTCCTGCCGCCCACAGGCCTGGGCCGCCGCGTCAGCCGTCGCGGTCCTCGTCGCGGCCCTCGGTGTCGAACCCGACGTACCGGGTGGAGCGCTGGTCGTGCACCCCGCGGCTCCCTGGCAGAGACTCGAGCTGGACGGTCTGCGGATCGGCGACGGGACCTTGTCGGTGCGGCTCGAGGACGGCGAGGCGACCCTGGTCAGAACGCTGACGCCAGAGTCCTGAGCGCATGGTCCGGGCAAAGAAGGATGGCGGTCACCCTCCCGGGTGAACCGCCATCGAAGCCTGTCTGACTTTGGCGCCGTCGTTGGCGCGTTTGGAACAGCCTGGTGGTTACCGCTCGTCGTCTACCGCGACCGTCGGGGTGGCCTCGAGCCGTCCCGTCTCGTCGTGGATCGTGATCGCGATGTCGCGCAGCTTCTCCGAGTGCTCCCGGCCGTGGTGGGCGCAGAAGAGCAGCTCCCCACCGCTGGTCAGGGTGACCCGGACGTAGGCCTGCGCACCGCAGCGGTCACAACGATCCGCGGCCGACAGGGCCGAACTCGGGGCGAGTGCTGTAGTCATTGAGGCCTCATCTCATCTAGTTCCGTACTCACCAGATAGCAACATCCTGACATGCGGATCGCTTCCCGGTAGGGACGACGTGTCCGTATGTGAGACGAACCACCTGTTCCCGTATGACGTTTGCTGACGAGGAATCGTTTCGTGGTACGGCGGAATTCTGGTGAGCCACGCAGGCGGGGTGCTTCTTCTCTCACTGTGCGCCATTGACCCGTCACCGTGCGCTCGGATCCGGAGTGTCGTACACCACTCCGAATCGAGTCCGGATCGATACCTGCCGCGACACGTACTTCCGGTACCCGTCGGCATGTCCCGCCTGCACGGTTTTGGGGGTGCGGCCACATAAGCTGTCCGGGTAAGTGCATGGACCAGTGAAGGAGCCCAGTGGCCGCCCCGACGCCTCGCAGTACCGAGATCGACCCGGCGTACAACGCCCGCCATCTGCTCGTCCTCGAGGGTCTCGAGGCCGTCCGGAAGCGGCCGGGGATGTACATCGGGTCCACCGACAGCCGCGGCCTGATGCACTGTCTGTGGGAGATCATCGACAACGCGGTCGACGAGGCCCTGGCCGGCCACGGCGACCGGATCGACGTCGTGCTGTACAAGGACGGCTCCGTCGAGGTGATCGACCGGGCCCGCGGCATCCCGGTGGACATCGAGCCGAAGACCAAGCTCAGCGGTGTCGAGGTCGTGTTCACCAAGCTGCACGCCGGCGGCAAGTTCGGCGGCGGGTCGTACAACGCGTCCGGTGGTCTGCACGGCGTCGGCGCCTCGGTGGTGAACGCGCTGTCCGCGCGGCTGGACGTCGAGGTCGACCGCGGCGGGACGGTCTGGACCACTTCGTTCCGGCGTGGCGTGGCCGGTGAGTTCGACGGTGAGGGTGCGACCGCGCCGTTCACGCCGTCGAAGGGCCTGCGGAAGGCGGGCCGCGCGAAGAAGGGTGTCACCGGCACGCGGATCCGCTACTGGGCGGACCGGCAGGTGTTCACCAAGGACGCGACGTTCAACTACGACGAGCTGGTCACCCGGGCGCGGCAGACGTCGTTCCTGGTGCCGGGGCTCGAGCTGGTGATCCGCGACGAGCGCGCCGACGAGATCACCGAGGAGACCTTCAAGCACGACGGCGGGATCAGCGAGTTCTGCGAGTTCCTGGCCACCGACCAGAAGGTCACCGACGTCGTCCGGCTGGCCGGCACGGGGCACTTCACCGAGACGGTGCCGATGCTCGACGACGCCGGCCACATGACGCCGACCGACGTCGAGCGGGACCTGGACGTCGACATCGCGGTCCGCTGGGGCGACGGGTACGAGACCGAGCTGCGCTCGTTCGTGAACATCGTCGCGACACCCAAGGGCGGCACGCACGTGGCCGGGTTCGAGCGCGCGTTGTCGAAGAGTTTCACGAATGCACTTGACGGCACGCGGCTGCTGAAGAGCGGCGAGGAGATCATCAAGGACGACGTACTCGAGGGTCTGACCGCGGTAGTGACGGTGCGGCTGGCCGAGCCGCAGTTCGACGGCCAGACGAAGGAGGTGCTCGGTACGCCGGCCGCGTCACGGATCGTGGCGAAGGTGGTGCAGACCGAGCTCGAGTCGTTCCTGACGTCGACCAAGCGCGAGTTCAAGGCCCAGGCCCGCGCCGTGCTGGAGAAGGTCGTCGCCGCGTCACGGACGCGGGTGGCCGCGCGCCAGCACCGCGAGCTGCAGCGGCGCAAGACGGCGCTGGAGTCGTCGGCGCTGCCGGCCAAGCTGGCGGACTGCCGGAGCAACGACGTCGACCGCTCCGAGCTGTTCATCGTCGAGGGTGATTCCGCGCTCGGTACGGCGAAGCTCGCGCGCAGCTCGGAGTTCCAGGCGCTGCTGCCGATCCGCGGCAAGATCCTGAACGTGCAGAAGGCGTCCGTCGGCGACATGCTGAAGAACACCGAGTGCGCGTCGATCATCCAGGTGGTCGGGGCCGGTTCGGGGCGGACGTTCGACCTCGATCAGGCGCGGTACGGGAAGATCATCTTCATGGCCGACGCGGACTCCGACGGCGCGCACATCCGCTGCCTGCTCGCCACGCTGTTCTTCCGGTACATGCGGCCGCTGGTCGAGGCCGGCCGGGTCTACACCGCCGTACCGCCACTGCACCGCTTCGAGCTGACGAACCCGAAGAAGGGGCAGGAGAAGTACCTCTACACCTACAGCGACGCGGAGTACCAGCGGAAGACGGCCGAGCTGATGAAGAAGGGCGTCCGCTGGAAGGAGCCGCCGCAGCGGTACAAGGGTCTCGGTGAGATGGACGCCGATCAGCTGGCCGAAACCACCATGGACCCACGGCACCGGACGCTGCGCCGCATCACCGTCGACGACGCCGAGGCCGCCGCCGAGGTCTTCGACCTGCTGATGGGCAACGACGTGGCTCCCCGCAAGGAGTTTCTCGTCCAGGGCGCCTACGAGCTCGACGAGAACCGCATCGACGTCTGATCACTGCCGCTCGTGGGTGAGGGTAGGGACGTGAATCCTCGGCTGGCGTGTTTCGATCTCGACAACACGTTGATCGATCGGGACGGCGCGTTTCTGCGGTGGGCCCGGTGGTGGGTCGAGCAGGGCGGGCTCGGGCCGGATGCCGTGGCGTGGTTGGTTGCTCACGACAACGGTGGGTTCCGGCCGCGGCCGGAGCTGTTCGGACTGGCTCGGGAGCGGTTCGGGCTGGCGGCTCCGGTGGCGGAGCTGGTCGCCTCGTACAACGAGGAGCATCCGCTGTTCACCTGGGTCGAGCAGCCTGTGCTCGACGGGCTCGCCGCGTTGCGTTCGGCCGGCTGGCGGGTCGCGGTCGTGACGAACGGCGACACGGTCCAGCAGGACCTGAAGCTGGAGTACACCCAGCTCGCCGCCGCGGTCGATTACGCCTGCGTCTCCGGGACGGTGGGCGTCCGCAAGCCCGACCGGCGGATCTTCGAACTGGCTGCGGAGCGGACGGGTACGTCCCTCGACGGCGGGTGGATGGTCGGCGACCACCCGGCGTACGACGTGGCGGGCGGCATCGCGGCCGGACTGCGAACCATCCGCGTCGGGAACCACCATCCGGACGACACTCCGGTCGCGGACCATCACGTCGACTCGATCCTGGAAGCCTTCCCGCTCATCCTCGCGTGATCAGAATGCTGTACATCAATGGCAGCCGCGATCACTTGAGTAGCCACGATGAGCCGCGCTGGATGTCGAAAAGTCGACATTTATCCGGCAGTGGATGGACAGAATAGTGATCATGCTGATCAGTTTTCTGTACTTGCCGCTGCCTCGTCAGAACAGGGCGGTGCGGAGGATCGCGTGGGCGCCCGCGACGATCGCCTCGCGGTTGGTTTCGTAGGTCGGGTCGGTGATCGCGGTCTTGTTCGTGAGGTCGAAGGACAGCGCCGGGACGTGCAGGTGGCCGGCGGGCATCGACGGGTCGAGCAGGTCGCGTTGCAAGGTGTTGCGGTAGGCAACTTCGTTCGACAGGTACCCGCCGCCGGTGCCCTCGGACGCGATCGAGCCGGCGGTCGGCCCGTCAGGGCGCCGTACGGGGGTGGTCTGGCCGGCCGGGATCTCCAGCACCGACGTGTTGACGCGGGTCCGGAACGGCGGTACGCCGGTCTGCGCCATCCGTGCCAGCGGGAGGCTGGACGTGATCCACTCGGGCCCGGGCGGCATGCTCGGGGAGACCACCGGGGCGCTGATCGTGCCGCCGCCCCAGAGGTTGTTGTTGTCGCCGATCGAGCTCACCGAACGGCGGCGGCCGTTGAACGCCTCGAGGTCGAAGATGCCGACGCGTCCCTGGCTCGTGGTCATCACGAGGTCGGCGTGCTGCGGGCCCGGTCGATAGTGCGGCGCGAGCGCGTTCTCGACCATGTTCTCGTCGAAGTCCGTGTACCGGACCGGGAAGACCACGGTCTGGATCTCGTACGTCGTCCCGTTCACGGTCCAGCGCTGCCCGTCGAGGGTGAGGACGGCGGCGCCGGACGGGTTGCCGATCCGGATGTCGGCGTCGAGCGTGAACGGGTCGAACCCGGTGACCAGGACCTTGCGGACACCTGGGGTGAAGCGGCTGCTGGTGATCCCGCGGGACGCGTACTCGAACGAGCGCATCAGCTCGGCGCGTTCCGTCGTACCGAGGCTGAAGGAAGGTCGCCATCGGCGGAGCGTCAGCGCCATCGAGAGGCGTGCCCAGTACAGGCCGCGGTCGTCGGTGGAAGGCAGTGCGTCGGCGCCACTTGGCGCGTGCTGGGCTCTGTGGATCGCGGCGCGCCACAGCGCCTCGCCGTGGGCACGGACGAGGGCGGTCGCGGCCTGACGGCTGGGTACGCGGCAGAGGAGTTGGGCGAAAACCTCGACCTGGCGGTCGAAGCCCGTGCGGCGCAGGATCTCCGCAGGTACGGACGGTCCGCCGTTGACGCCTCGGGTCAGCCGTTGTTCCTCAACTGTTCCGACGACCGAATGGTCCAGGCACCCGGTCACCGGACCGCCACGCAAGGCCGGGGCAGTGGCCGGTGCCGCGTGCGCGATCGGAGCACCGGACAGCACCGCGGTCACCGCCAGCGCGCCGGCAACCAAAGAACGCGGAAATGAGCTGGGGCGGAGTCTCATACGCAGTGTCTACCAGATCCCGTCACCAGATCCGATCTCATCGCGGCGGCCCCTCGAAGATGGGCAGCAGGTAGGCGGTCCAGATCCAGTAGTGGACGTGCACGGCCACGACCCACACCACGACCGGGGTGAACGCACGGACGTACCACGGGATCCGGGTGACCAGGAGCGCCATCACGATCATCACGACGCCGATCAGCACACCCGGTACGACGAACGCCCATTTCTGCGCATCGACCGGCCAGCAGTTCGGGTACGTGCACGCGTCGTCGGAGCCGGTGAAGTAGCTGCCGGCGTTGAACTCCGCCACCGCGAGGGTCCAGCACGCGATGACGAACCCGCCGATGCCCTGCGCGATCGCGGCCCGCGGCGAACCGCGGCTCGACCACGCCCTACCGGTCGGCAACCCGCCCACGATCAGGATCGTCGCGGTCGTGATCAGCAGCGCGACCAACCAGAACCTGTCCAGCCCTGCGCCCTGCGTCCCGATGCCGTGCCGTCGCGGATCCACCTGCGGCAGCCCGACACTGAACCCGAACAGGCAGTACCCGAAGATCAGCAGCCCGATGGCGCCCAGCACCAACAGGACGACCTCGACCCACCCGGCAACGCGAGTTCTGGTGACCATCATCGGTGCAGAACGGACTTCCAGTCGGCCGCTGTGGGGGCGTCGTACGGCCGCGTGAAGCCGCACCCGGTCCACGCGATCGGGAGCAGCGCGCCCGGCTGCGTCTGCCCGGAAACGAGCAACCTGCTGCCTCGCTCGAGATTCAACGGATCCGCATCCTCCCCAGCTGTATCGGCGACTACCGTGACCCGCCGGCCGACTCCACCACGGAACCACTCGTTGACGCCAAAAGTGATCTGCACACGCCCCACCGGACCCTCGCCCATCGCCACCACCCGGTCCACCGTTCCGTCGAACGCAATGTTCCGATGCGCAAGGGTCTTCAGCGAATACCCTTCAACACAACTCGCCGCGCGACCGGTCGGAGAGGCAGTGGGTTGGGACACCGGAACCGCAACCGGCTGATCGTTCGGCCCGCCGCCGAGGCGCACGAGTCCGACCACGATCGCGGCCGCAGCGGCAGCCGTGGCCACAGCTGCCAGTGCCGCGGCCGGGATGCCCCAGCGCCGACCAGGCAGCCTACTGATCCGCCGAGGCTGCGCCGGTTCGGCTGCGCGGCGTACCTGGGTCCGCACCTGCTCGAGCACGCGGGCATCCACCGGCTCGACGCCGCCGGCTGCGACCAGTTCGTCCCATCCGGGCAACTCGGCGAGGTCGTCCATCAGCTGCTCGTCCACGGTGAATCTCCGTCTCGCTCTGTACGTCGCTCACCGAGTACTTGCGCCGAACCCGCCAACCGTTCGCGCATCCGCTCCCGCGCACGATGCAAACGCGACCGCGCAGTGCCCGCGGGGATCCCGACGACCGCGGCAGCCTCGCTCGGAGTCAGCTGCTCCCACCCGACGAGCAGCAGCAGTTCGCGCTCGACCGGAGGAAGGCTCGCGAGCGCCTCCTGCAACGCGGGCCGTACGGCAGCCGCATCCAACCGGGCGTCAACTGCCGCCCAATCCACCTCCGTCTGACCGGTGCCGTCCGGTGCGGCATCGCGCGCAGCGCGGCGGTAGTGGGCAAGCAGGGCATGGCGAGCAACGCCGAAGAACCAGGCCCGCGCACTGCCCCGGGCCGGGTCGAACGTCGCCCGGCTGCTGAACGCGGCGAGCCACACCTCGGCCAGCAGCTCATCGGCCTCGTGAGGAGCTCGCCTGGCCAAGTAGGCGTGGATCGCCGGCGCGAGGCGTTCGACCAGCGGCTCGAAAGCCGATGCGGCGTCCTGCGACAGCCGCAACTGCTCCTCATCGCTTCTCATCCGCCCCCGCTCTCCGCCCGCGCGCTGTTCGACCACCGGTGTCACCAGGTACTTGTCGAACAGCGCGACGAGCGTTCGGGCAGGGGCCGATCAGTCGATTTGGGTTAGTTTGCCGGTGTCTACGTCGTACATGAAGCCGCCTACCAGGATGTCCTCGCCGATCAGGGGGTGTTCGCGGACGGCGGCGACGTCGCGGCGGAGGGCCTCGAGCTGGTCGGGGATGACTGAGATCGGGAGGTAGCCGGCCGGCTTGCCGGCGGCCAGCTCGACCTTGGCACGCAGGGCGTCCTCGGACATCGCGGCCATCGCGCAGCGGGTGTGCGGGATGATCATGATCCGGCGGACGCCGAGCAGCTGGACGCCGAGCACCAGCCCGGTCATCGTCATCTCGGTGACCCGGCCACCGGCGGAGCGCAGTACCTTCGCGTCACCGGCCTTCAGGCCGAGCATCTCCAGCGGCGGGATCCGGGAGTCCATACAGGTGACCACGCCGATCCCGGCGTGGGCGATCCCGTCGAACCCGCTGTAGTGGAAGTCGGCGGCGTACTCCGCGTTCGCGGCCAGCAGATCGTCGAAACCCTCGGTCATCGGACAGCTCCCGGCACTGGCTCTGATACCGGAGTACCGGCTTGCAGGATGGACATGGCGAACGGTTCCTTTCCGCAGGAGTCGGGCCGGGGCGGTTCGGCGGTTGCCGTGCTGACCGGCACGGTCCACGACCGGCCGTCGGCATGCTGGACGGTGACGGTGCCGGCGTCTTCGCCGACGACGCGCAACGCATCCAGCGCGAGCTCACCGAGAAGTTCGCGAACGGCGACCTCGGCGGCCTGACCGCGCTTGCTCCAGGTGGAGCGGCCACGCAGCCCGGTCAGAACTGTTTCACCACGGTCCGCCGCGGCGAGCACCTCGACCGCGGTGTCGACCGTGAGGTGGCCGTGCATGGTCCCGGCCGGCAGGTACGTCGCGGTCGGCGCGAACCGGTGCCCGCCCAGGTGATTGGCTTCCCACACACGTCCCGGTACCCGCTCGGCAAGCCCGGCGACGAGCGGCCGTCCGAGGAGTGCGCAGCACCCGTCACGCTTACCGTTCGTACACACCAGCACGATCGGCTCCGCGACCGGAGCCAGCGCGGGCATGGATGCGGCAACCGCCGTACGGTCACCGCGCGCGACCGCGCGCAGATCGAGCGCCTCCAGTTCGGCCGGATCGGCGACCGTGCCGCCGAGCAGCCAGGTGCGACCGGGCGTGGTGGACGCGACGAAGACTTGGTGCGACCGCTCGACCGCGTCCGCGTGACGGCCGGGGGAGCGGATCAGGCCGAACCGTACGTCGACCTTCTTGCACTTGTCGTCGAAGGCCCCGCCGAACACCGGATCGAGATGACTCTGTGTCGGCGCCTTCGCACCCCACGGGCCCGGCTGCTCGACAACCACCCAGCCGGTCGCGACCACCGCCGTACCGGGTAACGGCTCCTGCAGCACCCGACAGAACGTCGAGCACAGGCCGGAGGAGGGTGCGGGGCTCACAGCATCACACGTTACGCGACCTGAGACGGCTGTCCCTCATGATGATCATCATGTGTGCGGTGCGCCACGCCGCCCGAGCAGCAGTACGCCGAGAACCGCCGCCAGGATCGCGCAGACGGCCGCCCCCGCGAAGATCGCGTGAACTTGTGAAACGGCGGCGTCGCGGAGCGCGTCGACGTACTGGTGGCAGTTGGCCGGTGACGACGGGCACAGCTCGTTCGGTGATTTGATGCCGTCGGCAACCGCGTAGTACCGGCGCAGGCCGATCGCGGTCAGGGCGGACACCCCGACCAGCATGCCGACCATCCGCGCGACCACCACGAGCGCACTCACCAGCCCGTGGCTGCCGGACGGGGTCGCGCCGAGGATCGCCGTGTTGAGCGGTGACAGTGCGAGCCCGAACCCGAAACCGCAGGCGAGCAGTACGACGGTCGCGGGCCAGTGGTCGAGCGCCGTACGGCTCCAGAAGGCCATCACGACGAACATCGCCCCGGACAACCCGAGCCCTGCCGCGGTGATCAGCCCGAGCCCGTAGCGCCGCGTCAGCCAGCCGCCGACGACCGCACCGACCGGCAGGGCGATCAGGAATCGCAGCAGCACCAGCGCGGCGTCCAGCTGTCCACCGCCCTGAGTCGTGCGCGCAAACACCGGTACGTCGACCAGCGCAGCGATCAACGCGCAACCGATCAGAAAACTCACCAGCAGCGAGCCCCACGCCGCACGACTGCCCAGCAGGCCGTGCGGGACGATCGCTGCCGACGTACGCCGTTGCCAGAGCGCGAACGCGACCGCACAGACGGCAGCCGCGACCAGCAACCACGGCCCGGCCGCTGACATGAGCTGGCGCTCCGGATCAGCTGTCGCGAACGCGAGTACGACGCCAGCCAGCGCGAGCGCGAGCAGGACAGCTCCAACGAGATCGACCTGCGACAGCACACCGGCCAGCCGCCCGTGGCTCCTCCACAGGACTAGACCGAGCCAAACCAGCGCGAGTACGAGCGTGGCGACCCCGATGGGCGTGAGCAGCCGTGACGTCCCTGTGAAGGGCACGAACGGCAGCCCCAGCGTGACGCCGGACGCGAGGCGGTCGGGTGCCGTGAGCGTCAGGCCGAGCGCGATGCAGGCAAGGAGCCCGACGGCGCCGGAGATGCGTGGGCGCCAACTGCCCCGGAGCAGCAGCGCGAGGACGACGGCGACCAGGAGGTTCAGCCAGAAGATGTACCGCCAGTCGGCCACTGCGAGGACGACGGCGCCCAGCAGCGGCCCGAGCACCGAACCGAGCTCCTGCACCGCCCCGACGACCCCCAGCGGCAACCCGCGACGGTCAGCTGGCCATAGATCGGCCACGAGCGCCAGCGTGGCCGGCACCAGGCCACCACCGCCGACGCCCTGAAGAAACCGACCGGTTACCACCAACGGCAGGTCATACGCGCCGGCCGTCACCAGCGACCCGACCGCGAACAGCAACAGCGCCCCGACGAGTACCGGCGTCCGTCCGACCACGTCGGCGATCCGCCCGATCAGCGGCAGTACGGCGATGTAGCCGAGCAGGAAGCCCGAGATGATCGGCGCCGCGCGCTGCAACTCGTCGGCCGACAGCCCAACCCCGGACATCATGTCCGGCAGCGCGAGCACCACGACGTACGTGTCCGCCGCCGCGAACGCGACCGCGATCGACGCGAGCGTCAACCGGGTCCTGGCCGAGCTCACGGTTTGGTGATCTCCACCTTCTCGCCGTACTTGTCCAGCGTCACGTCGTAGCTGCTCGTGGCGCCGGCGTAGAACGGGCCGGTGATCGTGGCCGAGACCAGCTGCCCGCTGTCCTTGTCGATCTTGAAGCTGCTCGGGAAGTCCTTGTCGGCCGGTGCGTTCGGGAAGATGCCCTGCAGCGACTTGCCCTCGACGGAGCCGGTCACCTCGGTGAGTACCTTCGACCCGTCGCGGGTCTGACCCTTCACCTTCGCGTCCTTCAGCGTCGGCAGGACCGCGGTCAGGCCCTTCGCGGGATCGAGCAGGATCGCCGGGTCCGGAGCGCCGAGCCCTGCCAGCTGGCTCGGCGTCAGCTCGATGAACGCCGGCGAGAACGAGACCTTGGCGTACACCTTGCTGCCGACCGCGACCACGTCGGCGTCGATCGGCGATCCGCCGGACCGCACTGTCAGCTTCCCCTTGAACGCCGGCGCATGGGTGGCGACACCGTCACCACTGGCCAGCGCCTTCGCGTTGTCCGGCAGGTCGCGCCCGGTGAGCACGAGGTGCACGCTGGCCGCCTCGTCGATCGCCTTCTTCGCGCCGGTCAGCAGCGCGACCGCGTCTCCGCCGCCGTCGCCGGGGGTGCTGGTGTCCTTCTTGTCGCTGCAGCCCGCGACGGCAAGGACGACGACCGCGCACAGCGCGAGCACTCTCTTCACAGACGTCAGCCTGCCAGATCGGAAGCGCACGCAGCGATCGGCTGCGCCACCGGTACGCCGGAACCGTCTCGCCGCGGGTCGATGGGTGGCAGGTCGATCGGCGCGCCACTGCTGGCGCTGGCCTTCACCGGCGCCGCACCGACGTACCCGAGCAGCAGACCGTCCTCGCCCTTCAGCAGCCGCTGGCACCGGACACCGCCCGTCCCGCGGCCCTTGCCCGGGTACTCGCTGAACGGGGTGACCTTGACGGCGCCGACCTCGGTGCCCGGCAGTGCGGACGACGAGCCCGCGATCGTCACGACCTGCGCCTCGCGGCCATTGTCCACGGCTCCGAAGAAGACCACCTTCGCGCCGCTGCTCAGCCGGACGCCGGCCATACCGCCCGCGGTCCGGCCCTGCGGCCGCACGGCCGACGCGGAGAAGTGCAGCAGCTGCGCATCCGACGTAATGAAGCACAGCTCCTCTTCGCCGGTGCTGAGCTCGACCGCTCCGACGACCTCGTCGCCGTCCTTCAGCCCGATGATCTCCCACGAGTCGCGGTTGCTCAGGTGATCCGGTACGACGCGCTTCACCACGCCACCCGCCGTACCGAGAGCGACACCGACCGAATCCGGGTCCATCGTGGTCAGCGCGAGCGCCTTCTCACCCGGATCCAGTGAAACGAACTCCGCGATCGGCGCGCCACCCTGCAGGTTCGGCGCGTTGGCGGTGGTGGGTACGGCGGGCAGGTCGAGCGACTCGAGGCGGATCAGGCGGCCGGCGCTGGTGATCAGGCCGTACTGCCCGCGTGCGGTGCTCTTGATCGCCGACACGATCGCGTCGTGCTTGGCCCGCGACTCGGTCGGCCCGAACGGCTCGACGCCGTTGGTCCGGGCGAGCAGGCCGGTGGAGCTCATCAGGATCCAGCACGGGTCGTCGCTGACCTCGAGCGGTACGGCGGCCGTCTTGGTCGCGCCCGACGACTCCAGCAGCACCGTCCGCCGCGGCGTACCGTACGTCTTCGCGACCTCGGCGAGCTCGTCGGAGACGGTCTTGCGGAGCAGCTTCGGGTCCTCGATGATCGCGGTCAGCGCCTCGATCTCGCGCTCCAGCTCGCCCTTCTCGGTCTCCAGTTCGAGCTTGGAGAACTTCGTCAGCCGGCGCAGCGGCATGTCCAGGATGTAGTTCGCCTGGATCTCGGACAGGTCGTAGATCTCGATCAGCCGGGACCGCGCCGCAGCCGAGTCGTCGCTGCTGCGGATCACCTGGATGACCTCGTCGATGTCCAGGATCGCGATCAGCATGCCCTCGACGATGTGCAGCCGGTCCTGCGCCTTCTTCCGGCGGAACTCACTGCGCCGGCGCGTCACGTCGTACCGGTGGTCGAGGTAGACCTCGAGGAGCGCCTTCAGGCCGAGCGTGCGCGGCTGGCCCTCGACCAGGCAGACGTTGTTGACGTGGAACGCGTCCTCGAGCGGGGTGAGCTTGTACAGCTGCTCGAGCAGCGCCTCGGGGACGAACCCGTTCTTGACCTCGATGACCAGCTGGGTGCCGTGGGTGCGGTCGGTCAGGTCCTTGACGTCCGCGATGCCCTGCAGCTTCTTGCTCTGCACCAGGGTCTTGATCTTCTCGATCACCTTCTCCGGGCCGACGGAGTACGGCAGTTCGGTGACCACGATGCCCTTGCGGCGCGGGGTGACGTTCTCGATCCGGGCGGTGGCGCGCATCTTGAAGCTGCCGCGGCCGGTCGCGTACGCGTCCTTGATGCCTTCCAGGCCGACGATCTTGCCGCCGGTCGGCAGGTCCGGCCCGGGGACGAACCGCATCAGGTCGTCGAGGTCGGCGTTCGGCGTCTTGATCAGGTGCCGCAGCGCCTGGATCACCTCGACCAGGTTGTGCGGGGCCATGTTCGTGGCCATCCCGACCGCGATCCCGGCGGCACCGTTCACGAGCAGGTTCGGGAAGGCGGCCGGCAGCACCGCCGGCTCCTCCTCCTGCCCGTCGTAGTTCGGCTTGAAGTCGACGACGTTCTCGCCCAACCCGTCCGTCATAGCCACCGCAGGCGGCGCCATCCGGCACTCGGTGTACCGCATCGCGGCTGGCCCGTCGTCGAGGGATCCGAAGTTGCCGTGGGGATCGATGAGGGGGACTCGCATGGACCAGGTTTGGCCGGTGCGGACCAGGGCGTCGTAGATGGCGCCGTCGCCGTGCGGGTGGTACTTACCCATGACCTCACCGACGACGCGGGCGCATTTCACGTGCGCGCGGTCGGGGCGGATGTTGTTCTCCGCCATCGAGAACAGGATCCGGCGCTGCACCGGCTTCAGCCCGTCACGGGCGTCCGGCAGCGCGCGCGAGTAGATCACCGAGTAGGCGTACTCGAGGTAGCTGGTGCGCATCTCGTCGGAGACGTCGACGTCGAGGATGTGCTCCTCGAAGTCCTCGGGTTCGGCGGTGCTGGTACGGCGTGCCATACGGGTCTACGAACTCCTCGATCAAGTGGTACCGGCGCCTCGACGGGGTTGGCGCCGTACCTATTCTCGCTGGTGAACGACCAATTCCCGGCCCACGACCCGCAGAAGGTACGCGGTCGGGGCCAGAGCGGACCCTACCGCCAGGCTCAGACAAAGTCCGCCGATGCCCAGCAGGACGCCCCACGGGACCGTCGTCGGTACGTCGGCCAGCCCCGAGGCCATCGCGTGCCGGATGAGGACACCGACAGTGACCGTGATCGCGGTGCCGAGGCTGAGGGCGACCGCGCCGACCAGGGAGGATTCCCACAGCACCATCCGCCGCAGCTGCGCGCCGGTCGCGCCGAGTAGCTGTGACGTGACGAACTCGTGGCGACGCTGCAGGCTGCTCATCAGGAGCGTGTTGGCGATCGCGATGGCGCTGTAGAGCGCTGCCGGGCCGAGCAGCATCACCAGCCCGAGCCGGTTCCCTTTCCGCAGCCCCGCCACCTGGTCGGCCTCCCAGTCCGCGGCAAGCTGGGCATGCGGGAGCTGCTTCACGAGGTCCGTGGGTACGACGTCGTCGGCAGGGAGAACGAAGCTCCGCTCGACCTGCGCATTCGGTGCGTGCTTGCGCGCGAGGTCCAGCGGGAGCAGGAACGACGGGTTCACACCGAACGCGTCCTTCACGATCGCCACCACCCGCAGCTTCACCGGCACCCGGTCGGTGAACACCACCGGGATCTCGTCGCCGACCCGGTAGTGCTCGTACCCCGCCGCCTCCTTGCTCACTGCCACACTGTTGCCGCGCAGCTCGCTCAGGTCACCGGACAGTACGCCGAGGTCGCGGGTCTGCGACGCGATCGCGGGATCGATGCCCTCGGCGTCCTCGAGCCCCGCGTCGTCCTCGGTGATCTGGACCAGCTGCAACGGCAGCCCGGCATCGACCGCCTTCTGCGCCGGCCCGCCAACCGGCCCACCAACCGGCGCGGCTCCGGTGACGACGATCGGTGCGCGGACCGCGTCCCGGATCGTCGCCGCCGAGCTGTCCGCGGCGAAGCTGAGGCTCAGCACCATCGAGCCGGCGATGGCCGAGATCGCGAGGATGGGGGCGGCGAGCGAGGCGCTGCGGCGTGGTGACGCGACGACGTTGCTCCGTGCGAGGCGACCGGACACGTGCGTCCACGCGACCAGCGGCGCCGCCCACAGCCGCCCGATCACCGGCACCAGCAGCGGGGCGAGCAGTGTCAGCGCGATCACCATCACCATCGGCGCGAACATCGCGAGTGCCATCACGCCGTCGCCGATCGACGGCCGGATCAGGCTCAGCATCACGACGGCCCCGGCCAGGAACAACAGCCCGAACCCGATCCGCACCGGGCCGATCCGCGGCGGCTCCAGGGCGGCCTCTCGGAGTGCGTCGATCGGCGCGACCTTCCCGGCGCGGCGAGCGGCCGAGCGGGCGCCGAGCAGCGCGACCAGCATCCCCGCCGCGACCGCGATCGCCAGCGGCACCCACGGCGAGGCGGGCTCGAGCTTCACCGGCGCCAGTTCGGTGTACGACGCCTTGCGCAGCAGAACGGGCGTCGCGAGCTGGGCCGCGACTGCTCCGGTGAGCGACGCGGCGAGCGCGACGACCAAGGCCTCGCCGATGATCATCCGGCGGAGTTGCCGCGGGGTCGCGCCGACCAGCCGCAGCAGCCCGAGCTCCTGGCGCCGCGACGCGACCGCGAACGCGAACGTACTCGCGATCACGAAGATCGTGATGAATCCGCAGATCACTCCGACCATGCTCAGCACGGTCTGCAACCCGGACACGTCGGCGCCGGCCAGCGGCACCTTGACGTGCCGCGCCGGCGTGTCCGGGCCGCCGAGCGTGCTGACGCCGATCGTCGACGAGTCCGGCCGCTGGTAAGCGATGGTGGCGGCGGTCGCGGTCGCGGCCAGCCCGAGCATGAACACCCCGACCGCGAGCGCCACGAACGAGCCGGCGTACAACGACCGGTGCTGCCCGACGGTCTGCCGGCTGAGCTGGAACATCAGCTCTCCAACTCGCTCATCGCGGCGGCGATCTGGGTCGCGTCGGCGCGGTCGAGGTGGCCGGCGAGCAGTCCGTCGGACAGGAACAGCACGCGCTCGGCGTACGCGGCGGCGACCGGGTCGTGGGTGACCATCACCACGGTCTGCCCGGCGCGGTCGGTTGCCTCGCGCAACAGTCCGAGGATCTGCCGGCTGGTTCCGCTGTCCAGCGCGCCGGTCGGCTCGTCGGCGAAGAACACCGACGGCTTGGTGATCAGCGCCCGCGCGATCGCGACCCGTTGCTGCTGGCCTCCGGACAGCTCGGCGGGCCGTCGCTTGGCCTTCCCGTCCAGCCCGACCTGCTCCAGCACCCGCAGTACGTCGTTGCGCGCCGGCCGCCGACCGGTGAGGCGCAGGGGGAGTGCGACGTTGTCGTACACGGTCAGCGACGGCAGCAGGTTGTAGGCCTGGAAGACGAACCCCATCTCGCTCCGGCGCAGCTTGGTGAGCTCGACCTCGTTGAGCCCGCCCAGCGTCACCCCGTTGAGTACGACGGTGCCCTTGGTCGGGTGGTCGAGTCCTGCGGCGCACTGGAGCAGCGTCGACTTGCCGGAGCCGGACGGCCCCATCACGGCAGTGAAGGACCTGCGCGCGAAGTGATACGTGACCCCACGCAGGGCATCGACCGCTCCGGCCTTGGAGCGGTACGTCTTGGTGATTCCGTCCAGCAAGAGCGCAGGCGGCTCGACAGGTGCGACAGAGGGGTACGTCGGCGCGGTAGCGGTCATGCTGCCAGCAAACCGCCGTACGCCGGCCTGGGCGCTGGCCTGCACAAGAGACCTGGAGTAGCGCGCACGCTACCGTCTCGGCGGCCAGTGCCGACC
This sequence comes from Kribbella sp., assembly GCA_036503355.1. GTDB lineage: Bacteria > Actinomycetota > Actinomycetes > Propionibacteriales > Kribbellaceae > Kribbella. Next base: position 22,953 of record DASXXB010000194.1, read on the forward strand.
TAGGGTTGACGGGTGGAGAGTCCGAAGGGGGTGTGGGCAGCGCTCGCGTCGCCGCGCTACCTGATCTCGTCGTGGCCGTGGCGGAGCTACGCGTACCTGCTCTCGTCGGTGCCGGTGGGTGTGCTGGCGATCGGAGTCCTGGTCGGCCTGGCAGGGCTCAGTGCGCTGCTCAGCCCGATCCTGGTGGGGATCCTGATGCTCGGTTCGTTCCCGCTGATCGGGGCGGCGATCGGCTGGGTGGAGCGGCGGCGGGCGGGTCTGATGCTGGTGGACGGCATCAGCAGTCCGCACGCGAAGCTGCCGATGCAGCTAGCTGTTCGGGAGAGGCTCAAGTTCCGCCGCCGCGAGCAGGCGTCGATGCGCGGGCTGGGCTACGGCTTCGTCCTGGGCGTGCTGATCTGGCCGTTGAGCGCGCTGTTCGCCGGTGTGAGCGCGACGACCCTGGTGATCACGCTGGCGGCACCGATCATCGCCGACGAGGAACAGATGGGCATGGGGCCGTGGACGCTGGACTCGGCCCAGGAGGGGTTCGTCTTCCTGATCCTGTTCGGGCCCGTGTTCTATGCGGTCAGCTCGTACCTGCTCGGCGTGATCGCGGGCGCCGAGGCGTCGCTGGCGAAGGCGATGCTCGGGCCGCGGCAGGAGGAGCTGCAACGCAATCTCGCCGAGCTCCGCCGGTCGCGGCTGGACCTGGTCGACGCGTTCGAGACCGAGCGGGCACGGATCGAGCGGCACTTGCACGACGGCGTACAGCAGCGGCTGGTCGGGCTGACGATGACGCTCGGCCTGGCCGAGTTGGACCTGCCCGACGGTGCGGGCCGGCAGCTCGTGGTGAAGGCACATGCCGAGGCTGAGGCGGCGCTGGCGGATCTGCGGGCCGCGGTACGCGGGATCCATCCCCGGGTGCTGGTGGATCACGGGCTCGAGGCCGCCGTACGGGAGGTGGCCGACCGGATGCCGCTGCCGGTAACCCTGCACTTCTCGATCGCCGGCCGATTGCCTGCGCCGATCGAGGCCGCGGCGTACTTCGTCGTCAGCGAGGCGCTCGCGAACGTGGCCAAGCACGCCCGGGCGACGAAGTGCGAGGTGTCCGGGTGGGTCGACCGGGACCGGCTCGTGGTCACCGTGCAGGACGACGGCGTCGGCGGTGCGAGACTCGGGGCAGGGACCGGACTGACCGGGCTGGTGACCCGGCTGGACGCGTTGGGCGGCACACTCGACGTCGACAGCCCACCCGGTGGACCGACGCGACTCAGGATGGAGTGCCCGTGCCGACTCGGCCTGTGAATCCCCGAACGAGCCCGGGACTGAGCATCGTGCTCGCCGAGGACTCGCTGCTGCTGCGGGAGGGCCTGGCCAGCATTCTCGATCGCGCCGGGCACGACGTACGGGACACGGTCGGGGACGCGGACACGCTGCTGGCCGTCGTCCGCAAGGACCCGCCGGACGTGGTGATCACCGACGTACGGATGCCGCCCGGGCACAGCGACGAGGGTCTCCGGGCCGCCGCGGCGATCCGGGCCGAGCTGCCCGCGATCGGGATCCTGGTGCTCTCGCAGTACGTCGCCGACGCCTACCTGTCGACGTTGCTGGAGACAACGACCGGCGGGATCGGGTACCTGCTCAAGGACCGCGTCGGGCATGTCGCGGAGTTCCTCGAGTCGCTCGACCGGGTCGCGAACGGCGGCACCGTGGTCGACCCCGAGGTGGTGCGGCAGCTGCTCGCACGCCGGCGCGACGACGGGCCGTTGTCCGCGCTCACACCGCGGGAGCTTGAGGTGCTGGCGTTGATGGCGGAGGGCCGGGTGAACGCGTCGATCGCGGAGCAGCTGGTCGTCAGCGAGGCCGCCGTCCGCAAACACGTCGGCAACATCTTCGCCAAGCTGCAGCTGAACGACGGACTCGACCGGCGCGTGTCCGCCGTACTGACCTATTTGAGAGGTTGAGGATGGACGAGGCGATCCGGAAGATCCTGGCCGAGTGCGAGACCTGGGCCGTGGTGGGGCTGTCGAACAACAGCAGCCGGGCTGCGTACGGCGTGGCGCGCTTCCTGCAGGGGCACGGCAAGCGCATCGTGCCGGTGCATCCCGCGGCGGAGACGGTGCACGGCGAGCAGGGCTACGCGACGCTCGCTGACATCCCGTTCGCGGTGGACTGCGTCGACGTGTTCGTCCGCTCGGAGCTGGCCGGCGACATCGCGGACCAGGCGGTGGCGATCGGCGCGAAGGCGGTGTGGTTCCAGCTGGACGTGATCGACCAGGACGCGTACGCCCGGACCACGGGCGCGGGTCTCACCATGGTGATGGATCACTGCCCGGCGATCGAGTGGAGCCGCCTCGGACCGGCCGCGGGGTGAGGGTCGGCACCCCGCGGCGCGCCGATCTCAGTTGAGGTATCCCTCGACGGTGTCGCTCGAGCGGGCCTGTGCGTCGTCGGGATTCTCGCCGAACTCGCGCTTGGCACGGCGCTGCCGGAGCAGATCCCAGCACTGGTCCAGCTCGACCTCGAGAGCCCGCAGGCGGGTCGCCTCGTCGGCGTCGCCGACCTGCCCGGCCGCGTGCTTGGTACGGAGCTCGTGCTCCTCGGCCACCAGTTCGTCGATGCGGCTGAAGATGCCCTTGTCGTCACTCATGGGGACACCGTACGCCCGTCCGGAAGCGGTGCGCGGGACAGCAGCTCTGTGACGACCAGGATCGCGATCGCCTCGGCCGCGACCAGGCCGATCAGTACGACGAGTTGCAGCGCGGCGGCCTGGGCCGGGGACGCGCCGCCGAGGACCATGCCGACGAACGCGCCGGGCAGCGTGACCAGGCCGACGGTCCGGGTCTGATCCAGCGCCGGCAGCAGTGCGTCACCGGCGACCGGGCCGACGACGAGCTTGAACGCGTCCGGCTGCAGCAGCCCGATCGACAATCCGGCCTCGAACTCGCCGTACCGGTTCCGGTACTCGCTCAGCACCCGCCGCCCGGCCAGCGTGGTCGCGGTCATCGCGCCGCCGACGATGATGCCGCCCATCGGCAGGATGCTGGCCGGGTTCCGCGGTACGACGCCCGGCAGGATGAGCACCAGCAGTACGGCGAACGCGCCCGAGCCGATCGCCGCCGCGCAGTACATCCACTGCCGCGGGATCACCGCGGTCTGCCGGAGCCGCCGCGTACTCGTCACGGTCGCGACCACGAACATCAGCAGCACGAACGCCAGCGCGCCGATCGTGTGCTGCAGCGCGACGCCGACCACAGCGCCGACCACAGCCAGCTGTACGACGGCGCGCAGCGCGGCCGTGACGATGCCCTTGTCGTGCCGGAGCCCGGCGTACCGGGACGCGCCGACGGCGATCGCGATCAGAAGGGGCAGGACGACAAGCGCCGACCAGCCCAGGCCGGTGTGGAAGGACACTTACTTGAAGTCGGCCTCGTCGTAGGTCTGCCCGGAGTTCCCGCTCTCGACCTTGGCCGCCTCGTCGGCGCGCAGTTCGACGCGCCGGATCTTGCCGGAGATCGTCTTCGGCAGCTCCGCGAACTCGAGCCGCCGGATCCGCTTGTACGGCGCCAGGTGCTCGCGGCAGAACGCCAGGATCTCCCCGGCCAGCTCCCGCGACGGCTCGTGACCGGCGGCGAGTACGACGTACGCCTTGGGTACGGCGAGCCGCACCGGATCCGGCGACGGTACGACGGCCGCCTCGGCAACGGCAGGGTGCTCGATCAGCACGGACTCCAGCTCGAACGGCGAGATCCGGTAGTCGCTGGCCTTGAACACGTCGTCCGAGCGCCCGACGTAGGTGATGTAGCCGTCCTCGTCGCGGCTCGCGACGTCGCCGGTGTGGTAGTACCCGTTGCGCATGACCTCGGCGGTCAGCTCGTCGGCGTCGCGGTACCCGCGCATCAGCGGGACCGGTGCGGGCGCCAGTTCGATGCAGATCTCGCCGTCGTCGCCGATCACGTCGGTCGCCGGGTCGATCAGCGCGATGCTGTACCCGGGCAGCGGCCGGCCCATCGAGCCGAGCTTCACCGGCTGGCCGGGCGGGTTGCCGATCTGCGCGGTCGTCTCGGTCTGGCCGTAGCCGTCGCGGATCGTGACGTCCCAGGCGGTGCGGACCTGCTCGATCACCTCGGGGTTCAGCGGTTCGCCGGCCGAGATGCACTCCCGGATCGCGACGTCCACCGCGGACAGGTCGGCCTGGATCAGCATCCGCCAGACGGTCGGCGGCGCGCAGAACGTGGTCACGCCGTACGTCGCCAGCACGTCGAGCATCTTCGCGGCGTCGAAGCGCGTGTAGTTGTAGAGGAAGACGGTCGCGCCCGCGTTCCACGGGGCGAACACGTTGCTCCACGAGTGCTTCGCCCAGCCGGGGGAGGAGACGTTCAGGTGTACGTCGCCGGGCTGCAGGCCGATCCAGTACATCGTCGACAGGTGGCCGAGCGGGTAGCTGACCTGCGTGTGCTCGACCAGCTTCGGCTGGCTCGTCGTACCGGAGGTGAAGTAGAGCAGTAGCGAATCGTCGGCCGCGGTGTCGACCTCAGGAACCGGGCCCTCGTAGATCTGCGAGTCCGCGAAGGCCAGCCAGCCTTCCGCCGGCTCGCCGATGGCGACGCGGATGCAGTGGTCCGCGATGCCCGCGTACCGGCCGGCATCGGTCCCGCTGGTGACGACGGCACGCACGTTCCCGCGGGAGATCCGGTCGGCCAGGTCGGCATCGGTGAGCAGCGTGGTCGCGGGGATCATCACGGCACCCGCGCGGATGCAGCCGAGCATGGTCTCCCAGAGCTCGACCTGGTTGCCAAGCACGATCAGCACCCGGTCGCCGGGCTGCAGGCCCGCCGCGGTCAGCCAGCCGGCCACCTGGCGGGAGCGCTCGGCCATCTCCGCGTACGTCCGCGTGGTGACCTCGCCGTCCTCCTCGACGATCGTCAGCGCGGCCACCTCGGGCTGCTCGACCGCGAGCGCGTCGAACCAGTCCCGCGCCCAGTTGAACCGCTCGAACTGCGGCCAGCGGAAGTCCCGGTACGCCGTCTCGTAGTCGTCGCGGTGCGCCACGAGGAAGTCCCGCGCCGCCCGGAACTCCCGGGTGACCTCCGAAGTGCTCTGCTCCGTCGCCATGCAGCGCACATTACCCATTCAGCGTCACGAGAGGGCGAGTACGGCGCCTGTCACGACCAGTGGCGTGAGAATCAGTCCGCGCCACAGGAACGACCACCAGGAGATGTCCACCCGGGCCGCGTCGCAGCGGGCGCGCCAGAGCAGCGTGGCGAGCGATCCCCAGAGCGTGAGCAGGCAGCCGCAGTTCACGCCGATCAGCAGCGCGAGCATGCGGTGCGGGCTGTCCGAGGCGACCGGTTCCATCGCCAGGTACGCCGGGAGGTTGTCGAACAGGTTCGCACCGACTGCAGCCGTAGCACTCAGCCGCAGCTCAGAGGTGGTCCCGGCTACGCGCCGCAGTACGTCCTCCAGCCCGTGCGAGCTGAGGAAGCCCACCACCGTGAACAGCACCACCACCGTCACGACCAGCTTGACCGGGAGCAGCGACCACTTGAGCACGGTACGGCGCCGTACGGCGAAGAGGCCGACCAGTACGAGCGCGCCGACGCTGGCCGGATACGCCACCTGGACACCTGAGACGAAGGCCGGACCGAGCAGCACGCAGACCACGGTGGCACCCCAGAACAGGACCTTGTCCTCGACGTGGGGGGTCGGCGGTACGACGTACTTCCGCGGCAGGTCGCGGTGGAACAGCACGGCCAGCACCGCGACCGTGATGACGATCGCCGCGATCGCGGGGCGCCAGCTGACTGACAGGTAGCTGACGCCGAGCTCACGGAACGGGTGCAGTGCGAGCAGGTTCGTGAGGTTGGACACGGGCAGCAGGAGGGACGCCGTACCGGCCAGCCACACGGTGGTGAACGCGAACAGCTTCGGTGGGATGTC
>DASXXB010000195.1:0-12279 GCA_036503355.1 Kribbella sp.
GTTCCCGCTCCGCGAGCACACCAAGAAGTCCGAGTCCGACATCCGCTCCATCGTGATGGAGAAGATGGAGATGGTCGGCCTGGTCGGCGCGGAGAAGAAGCTGCCCGGCGAGATCTCCGGCGGTATGCGCAAAAGAGCCGGTCTCGCCCGCGCGCTGGTGCTGGACCCGCAGATCCTGCTCGTCGACGAACCCGACTCCGGTCTGGACCCGGTCCGTACGTCGTTCCTGAACCAGGTGATGATCGACCTGAACGAGGCGTTCAGCCCGACGTTCCTGATCGTCACCCACGACGTCAACACCGCGCGGACTGTGCCGGACAACATCGGCATGCTGTACCACCGGCACCTGGCCATGTTCGGTCCGCGGGAGATGCTGCTGTCCAGCGAGGAGCCGGTGGTCCGGCAGTTCCTGAACGCGCAGATGGTCGGCCCGATCGGCATGTCCGAGGAGAAGGACGCCGAGGAGCTGGCCGCCGAGGCCGGCCAGGAGCTGCCGCCGCTGCCGCCGATCCCGATCCAGCAGCTGCCCAGCAGCGGCATGCTCCGCCCGACCCAGCGTCCCCCCGGCGAATGGTGCCGCGAGAACGGCGTCACCCCACCCCCGGGCTCCTTCGCCACATCGACGGTGGGGGCGCGGTGACCGTTTCCGCAACAGCTCCGCTGAAGCATGCGGGGTCGCTGTTCGCTTTCGCGCTGGACACCTTCCGGTCGATGTTCCGGCGGCCGTTCCAGGTGAAGGAGTTCCTCCAGCAGGCCTGGTTCGTGGCGAGCGTGACGATCATTCCGACCGCGCTGGTCGCGATCCCGTTCGGTGCGGTGATCGCGCTGCAGGTCGGTGGCCTGATCAAACAGTTCGGCGCGCAGGCGTTCACCGGCTCGGCCGCCGTACTCGCGGTCGTCCGGGAGGCGTCGCCGATCGCGACCGCGCTGCTGATCGCGGGCGCCGGCGGATCCGCGATCTGCGCGGACCTCGGCTCGCGGAAGATCCGCGAGGAGCTCGACGCGATGATGGTGCTCGGCATCGACCCGATCCAGCGCCTCGTCGTACCGCGGGTGCTGGCGACGATGCTGGTGGCGTTCTTCCTGAACGGGTTCGTCAGCGTGGTCGGCGTGATGGGCGGGTACGTCTTCAACGTCGTCCTGCAAGACGGTACGCCGGGCAGCTACATCGCGTCCTTCACCGCGCTCGCACATCTCCCGGACCTGTGGCAGGGCCAGGCGAAGGCGCTGGTGTTCGGGGCGATCGCGGCGATCGTCGCGGCGTACAAGGGGGTGAACGCGGGCGGCGGGCCGAAGGGCGTCGGCGACGCGGTGAACCAGTCCGTGGTGATCACGTTCATGCTGCTGTTCGTCGCGAACTTCTCGATGACCGCGATCTACTTCCAGCTCGTTCCGCCGAAGGGGGCCTGACGTGTCGGCCCTGGACACCCTGGTCAAGAAACCGCTGAACTCGCTCGACCGGCTCGGCGAGCAGCTCGCGTTCTACATCAAGGCGCTGGCCTGGTCCGGCAAGTCCGTCACCCGGTACCGCCGGGAGATCTTCCGGCTGCTCGCCGAGGTCACGCTCGGCACCGGCGCGCTCGCGGTGATCGGCGGCACCGTCGGCGTGATCACGTTCCTGGCGTTCTTCACCGGGACCGAGGTCGGCCTGCAGGGTTACTCGGCGCTGAACCAGATCGGTACGTCGGCCTTCGCAGGCTTCGTGTCGGCATACATCAACACCCGTGAGATCGGCCCGCTGATCGCCGGCATCGCGCTCGCCGCGACCGTCGGTTGTGGTTTCACCGCGCAGCTCGGCGCGATGCGGATCAGCGAGGAGATCGACGCCCTCGAGGTGATGGCGATCCCGTCGCTGCCGTTCCTGGTCACCACGCGAATCATCGCGGGCCTGATCGCGGTCATCCCGCTGTACGTCGTAGGTCTGCTCGCGTCGTACTTCGCGACCCGGCTGACCGTCACCACGTTCTACGGGCAGAGCACCGGCACGTACGACCACTACTTCCATCTGTTCCTGCCACCCGGAGACGTGCTCTGGTCGTTCGGCAAGGTGCTGGTGTTCTCGGTGCTGGTGATCCTGGTGCACTGCTACCATGGGTACCACGCCACCGGCGGTCCGGCGGGCGTGGGCGTCGCCGTCGGTCGCGCCGTGCGTACGTCGATCGTGGTGATCAACGTCGTCGACCTGCTGCTGTCGATGGCGATCTGGGGTACGACGACCACCGTCAGGCTGGCGGGCTGACATGACCAGACTGATCTCGCACAAGGTGCTGGGTGTGGCGTTCATCGGCGTCCTGGTGTTCCTGCTCTGGCTGACGTACGCGTTCTACGCCAAGGTCTTCGTCAAGACCGTGGACGTCGAGCTGAAGACCAGCCACATCGGTCTGCAGCTCAACGAGCACGCGGACGTGAAGCTGCGCGGCATCATCGTCGGCGAGGTCCGCAAGGTCTCCACGGACGGCGACGAGGCGACCGTCGACCTGGCCCTCAAGCCGGACCAGGTGAACGAGATCTCCGCCGCGGTCAGCGCCCGGATCCTGCCGAAGACACTGTTCGGCGAGAAGTACGTCGCCCTGGTGCCACCGGCCGGGGCCGAAGGCGCCCACATCAAGGCCGGCGACGTGATCAGCCGGGACAAGACCGCGGTCGGCATCGAGATCGAGAAGGTGCTGAACGACGCGCTGCCGCTGCTGCAGGCGGTCGACCCGGCCGACCTGAACGCCACGCTGAACACGCTGGCCACCGCGCTCGAGGGCCGCGGCACCGAGATCGCCGGCACCCTGACCCAGCTCGACGGGTACCTGAAGAAGCTGAACCCGAGCGTCCCGAAGCTGATGGACGCGCTGGCCAAGCTCACCCAGGTCGCGGACCTGTACGGCGACGCGACGCCCGACCTGGTCCGTGCCCTGCGCAACCTGACGATCACCGGCAACACGGTCGTCGAGAAGCAGCAGCAGTTGCAGGCGTTCTTCGTCAACGTGCAGGAGCTGTCCACGACCGGCAACGCGTTCCTGAAGTCCAACGAGGACCGGGTGATCCGCCTCGGCGAGGTCAGCCGTCCGGTGCTGGACCTGCTCGAGCGGTACTCGCCCGAGATCCCGTGCTTCCTCCAAGTGATGACCGACACCCTCCCGCGGCTGAACGACACCTTCCGCGACGGCCGGCTGAACATCAACCTCGAGCTGATCACCAACCAGCCGACGCCGTACGAGCCGAACGAGCTCCCGGCGTACAAGGACCACCGCGGACCGACCTGTGTCGGCAAGAACTACAGCGTCCCCGGCGAGAAGCCCGGACCGTACACGCAGGACAACCCGGCGCCGTACGTGGTGGGTGACGACGGTGTGATCGGTGACCACAACAAGAACCAGCGGTTCCCGGTGAACCTGCAGCTGAACCGGGCGATGCCGGGCTTCGCGATGGACACCCAGGGTGTCGGTACGCCGGCCGAGCAGCGGGTGGTCGACTCGGTCGTCGCGCCCGCGATGGGTGTGCCCGCGAACGACGTACCGGATCTGACCACGCTGATGGTGGGGCCCCTGCTCCGCGGCGGGCAGGTGAACCTGAAATGAGCTTCTTCGACAGAAAGACCACGTTCGACACCGTCCGGCTCGGGATCTTCGTGGTCGTGACCACGATCGCGACCGCGTTGCTGGCGGTGACGATCGGGAACATCAGCTTCAACCCGACCACGAAGTACCGCGCCGTGTTCACCGACGCGGTCGGGCTGAACCAGGGCGACGACATCCGGATCGCCGGGGTGAAGGTCGGCCAGGTCGACAAGATCCAGCTCTATCAGGACAAGCTCGCGATGGTGACGTTCAGCGTCGACTCCGACCAGGTGCTCGACACCTCGACGCACGCGACGTTGCGCTACCGGAACCTGGTCGGCAACCGGTACGTCGCGCTCACCGACGGCGTCGGCGGGGGCCAGCGGCTGAAGAAGAACGGCATCATCCCGAAGGAGCGCACGACGCCGGCGCTCGACCTGTCGGTGCTGTTCAACGGCTTCAAGCCGCTGTTCACCGCGCTCACCCCGGCGGACGTGAACCAGTTCGCGTACGAGGTGATCAAGGTGCTGCAGGGTGAGGGCGGCACGATCGAGTCGCTGCTGGCCAAGACCGCCTCGCTGACCACCACGCTGGCCGACGCCGACCAGGTGATCGGCGACCTGATCACGAACCTCACCGGGACCCTGCAGATCGTCTCGCAGCGGCAGCAGAACTTCTCCACGCTGCTGGTCAACCTGCAGCAGTTCATCACCGGGCTGAGCCAGGACATCAACCCGATCCTCAGCTCGCTGACCTCGATCAACTCGCTGAACACCAAGACCGCCGGCCTGCTGAAGCAGACCCGGGTGCCGATCAAGGCCGATCTGGACCGGCTCCGCACGGTCGCGACGACCCTCGACGACACCCAGTCGATCTGGGTGAAGACCCTGCAGTTCATGCCGCAGAAGCTGAACACGATGACCCGCACCGCGTCGTACGGCTCCTGGTTCAACTTCTACCTGTGCAACTTCGACGGCAACGTCACCCTGCCCACCGGCACCCGCATCCCCGTCGCCTACGACAACAACTCGGCGAGGTGCACGAAGTGAAACCTTTCCGCGAGCAGAACCAGGTGACGATCGGCGTGATCGGCCTGACGGTGATCGGGCTGATCATGCTGGCCGCGTTCAAGGCCCAGGACCTGCCGCTGATCGGCGGCGGCACGAAGTACTCCGCACAGTTCTCCGAGGCCGGCGGCCTGAAGCCGAACGACGAGATCCGGGTCGCCGGCGTCCGGGTCGGCAAGGTCCGCAAGGTCGAGCTCGAGGGCACCCACGTCCGGGTCGACTTCGTCGTCGACAAGGGCGTGAAGCTCGGCGACGAGACCGGTGCCGAGATGAAGATCAAGACGCTGCTCGGCCAGAAGTACCTGAAGCTGGACCCGGCCGGTTCCGGCGAGCTCAAGCCGGGCTCGGAGATCTCGCTGGACCGGACGATCTCGGCGTACGACGTGGTGGACGCGTTCACCGATCTGGCCAACACCACCGAGCGGATCAACACCGCGCAGCTGGCCAAGGCCCTGGACACGCTCTCGGCGACCTTCAAGAACACGCCCGAAGAGGTACGGGCCTCGCTGACCGGGCTGTCCCGGCTGTCGCGGAACGTGGCCGCCCGGGACGCGCAGCTCAAGCTGCTGCTGCAGCACTCCAACGTGGTCACGAAGGTCCTTGCCGACCGCAACCAGCAGCTGATCAAGCTGATGAAGGACGGCAACAAGGTCTTCCAGGCCGTGCAGGCCCGCCGCGCGCTGATCCACCAGCTGCTGGTCTCGACGCAACAGCTGTCCGCGCAGATCACCGCGCTGGTCCGGGAGAACCGCAAGGACCTCGCGCCGACGCTGCAGAAGGTGAACGCGGTGCTCGCCGTACTGCTGCAGAACCAGACCTCCCTGGACGCGAGCATCAAGGGCCTGGCGCCCTTCGTCCGGGTCTTCACCAACACCCTCGGCACCGGGCCGTGGTTCGACACCTACCTGCAGAACCTGGTGCCGGTCCCGGAGATCCCGTTGCCGAACGTGCTGCCCAGCGGGCTGCCGCCGATCCTGGGAGGTGGCGGCTGATGCGGGTGAACGGAATCTCCCGGCTGATCGCGGTCGCGGTGGTCGTGGTGATCCTCGCGGTCACCGCCGTCACGCTCTGGCCGAAGCCCGAGCGGGTGACCGCGACGGCGTACTTCCCACGGGCGGTCTCGGTGTACCCGGGGTCGGACGTCCGGATCCTCGGGATCAAGGTCGGCGAGGTGGAGAGCATCACGCCCGCCGGGCGCTCGGTCCGGGTGAAGTTCTGGTGGGACGCCAAGCACAAGGTGCCGGCGAACGCGAAGGCGGTGATCGCCTCGCCGTCGATCGTCGCGGACCGGTACCTGCAGCTCACCCCGGCGTACTCCAAGGGCGACGTGATGGCCGACGGCGCCGAGATCCCGCTGGACCGGACCGCCGTACCGCTGGAGCTCGACCAGATCTACCAGAGCCTCAACGACCTGTCGGTGGCGCTCGGGCCGAAGGGCGCCAACGACCAGGGCGCGCTGGCCCGGCTGCTGGACGTCTCGGCGAAGAACCTGAACGGCCAGGGCGCGAAGCTCAACCAGACGATCACCGACGTGTCCAAGCTGACCAGCACCTTGTCGGGGAACTCGTCGGCGCTGTTCAACACGATCCGGCAGCTGCAGACGTTCGTGTCGGCGCTGGCGGCGAACGACGGGCTGGTCAAGCAGTTCAACTCGAACTTCGCGGCCGTCTCGACCACGCTGGCCGGCGAGCGCAAGGACCTGGGCTCGGCGTTGTCGCTGCTCGCGACGGCACTCGGTGAGGTCGCGACCTTCGTGAAGGACAACCGGTCGCTCGTGAAGGGCACGGTCTCGCAGGCCGCCGCGCTGTCGCAGATCCTGGTGAACGAGAAGGCCGCGATCGCCGAGGTGCTCGACACCGCGCCGCTCGGCCTCGGCAACCTGGCGCGGATCTACAACCCGCAGTACGGAACGCTCGACCAGCGGATCAACCCCGGCCAGCTCGACGATCCGGCGACGTTCGTCTGCTCGCTGCTGCTGCAGGCCGGCCAGTCGAAGTCGATGTGCTCGACGTTGAAGCCGGTCCTCGACGCGCTCGCCAAGCTGCCGCTGATCAAGGGCCTGACCGGCACCGGGACGGCCAGCGGTGGCCCGGCCGGTACGCCGTGGGCGCCCGCGCCGACACCCCCGCTGAACCGTCCCGACCCCGTGGACCCGACCCTCGGGGGGCTGGTGAAGTGAGGAAGCGTGGAGCACTGGTGGCCGGAGTCGCGGCGCTCGCGATGCTGCTGACCGGCTGTGACTTCTCGGTCTACTCGCTGCCGCTGCCCGGCGGCGCGAAGATCAAGGGCCCGTCGTACACGGTCACCGTCGAGTTCGCGGACGTGCTGGACCTGGTGCCGAAGTCGTCGGTGAAGGTCGACGACGTCACCGTCGGCACGGTCCAGAAGGTGTGGCTCGACGGGTACGTCGCCAAGGTGCGGATCAAGCTGCCGAAGAGCCTCGACCTGCCGGACAACACGCACGCCACGATCCGCCAGACCAGCCTGCTCGGTGAGAAGTTCGTGTCGCTGTCGCGGCCGACCGGGTCCGAGCAGCCGCGCGGCAAGCTCGAGAACGGCGAGCTGATCCCGCTGTCCCGGACGACCAGCAACGTCGAGGTCGAGGAAGTCCTGTCCGCGCTCTCGCTGCTGCTGAACGGCGGCGGCGTCGCCCAGCTGCAGATCATCACGCAGGAGCTGAACAAGGCGCTGACCGGGAACGAGCCGGCCATCCGCAGCGTGCTGACCCAGCTGAACATCTTCGTCGGGACGCTCGACCAGAACAAAGCCCGGATCATCACCGCGATCAAGTCGGTGGACGCCCTGGCCAAGAAGCTGAACGCGCAGAAGGCGACGCTGGCGACCGCGATCGACTCGCTGCCGAAGTCGATCAAGACCCTGGACCAGCAACGTGCCGCGCTGGTCAAGACGCTGCAGGCGCTGGCCACCCTCGGGAACACCGCGACCCGGGTGATCACCTCGGCGCAGAAGGACCTGGTGGCGAACCTGCAGTCGCTGTACCCGATCCTGACCAAGCTGGCCGAGGCGGGCGAGAACCTGCCGAAGTCGCTGGAGCTGCTGCTCACCTACCCGTTCCCGGACCAGGCCGCCAGGGCCGCCAAGGGCGACTTCACCAACCTCGGGATCACCCTCGACGTGAACACCCAGAAGGCCCTCAAGGGCCTGCTGAACCTGAACCTGCCGACGGTCGGCCCGACGGCGCTGCCGACCGGCCGGATCAGCCTCCCGCTGCATCTGCCGAGCAATTCGGCGGGCAGCGTCCCGCTGCCGGTCCCGACCGGGACCGCGACCACCTGCATCACGGTGCTCGGGCTGCCGGCCTGCACTCCACAGCTGAGGCGGTCCGGGTTCGATCCCGACCTGGCCCGCGCACTGATGCCGGGGGCGGTCGGATGATCACCAGAGCGGTCCGGATCCAGCTGATGGTGTTCCTGCTGATCACCGTCGTCGGTGTCGCGTTCGTCGGCGCGCGCTACGCGCAGGTCGACCAGCTGGTGGTGAACAAGAACTACACCGTCAGCGCCAGCTTCGCCGAGTCCGGCGGCATCTTCTCCGGCGCCGAGGTGACGTACCGCGGCCAGCCGGTCGGCCGGGTCGGCGAGCTCAAGCTGCTGCCCGACGGCGTCGACGTGAACCTCGAGATCGACAAGAAGTTCAAGATCCCGAACGACCTGCTCGCGGTGGTCGCGAACCGGTCCGCGATCGGCGAGCAGTACGTCGACCTGCAGCCGCGCCGCGACGGGTCGCCGTACCTGCAGAACAACTCCAAGATCGCCCGCCAGGACACCGCCGTACCGATCGACACCACCGAGCTGTTGCTGAACCTCGACCAGCTGGTGAACTCGGTCGACAAACAGAGCCTGCGGACCACGGTGCGCGAGCTGGGGGAGGCGCTGAAGGGCAAGGGCACCGACCTGCAGAAGATCATCGACAGCTCCGGCAAGCTGATCGACACCGCGGACGCGAACGTGCTGCAGACCATCAAGCTGATCAACGACGGCGACACCGTGCTCGCCACCCAGGTGGCCAGCGGCGACGCGATCAAGACCTGGGCGAAGAACCTCGCGCTGCTGTCCGACACCCTGGTCAGCTCCGACACGAACCTGCGGACCGTGATCGACCAGGGCTCGCTGGCGTCCACCCAGGTCACCGGGCTGATCAAGGAGAACAGCGCGGACATCGCAGTGCTGCTGGGAAACCTGCTGACGGTGAGCGAACTGACCGCTGTCCGGCTGGACGCTGTCGAGCAGCTGATGGTGGTCTACCCGGCGGCGGCGATGGGCGGGTACATCGTGCCGGCGAAGAACGCCGACGGGCACTACGACGCGCACTTCGGGCTGGTGCTCGGCCTCAGCCCGCCGGCCTGCCGGCCCGGGTACGGCGGGACCGACAAGCGGGTCCCGCAGGACGTCGCGAACACCCCGGCGAACGTGAAGGCCAGTTGTACGGCGAGCCCGTCCAGCGGCATCAACGTGCGTGGCTCGCAGAACAAGCCGGCCCCGTCGTCGCGGAACCTGAACCGGACCGGCTACGGGATCGGTTACGACCCGGCGACCGGTGAGGCGGGCGGGACGGCAGGCATGCCGGACATCGTGCTCGGCTCGACCGGCGGACAGCAGGACCTGCTCGGCAGTGACTCCTGGAAGGCACTCATCCTCGGACCGGTGACCGGCAAGTGAAGGTACGCAACAACGGCCGGCTGGTGCTGGCCTGGGCGCTCAGCGTGTTGCTCGTGGTGGCACTCGCCGGGCTGACGCTGTCGGTGGTGGCGCTGAGCAAGCAGCGGGCCGAGGACTCCCAGCGGGACGGCGCGATGAAGGCGGCGCGGCAGTTGGCGCTGGACTTCACGACGTACGACTACAAGACGTCGGACGCGGACCTGAAGCGCGTGACCGACGAGTCGACCGGGCAGTTCAAGCAGGAGTTCCAGGACGGGATCGCGGCGGTGAAGACGGCCATCGTGCAGAACAAGGCGACCTCGAAGGGGGACGTGAAGGAGGTCGGTGTGGTGTCCAACGACAAGGACTCCGCCCAGGTGCTGCTGATCGTGGATGCCGTGATCACCAATACCGCCTCGACCACCGGCACCGAGCGCCGGTACCGCTTCAAGCTCGACATGGTCCGCGACAAGGATCGCTGGCTGACCGCAGACCTCCAGGCGGTGGGCTGATGCCGGGATCCAGCAGCAGCCCGAGGAACCGGCCCCGGATCGCCGGACAGCGTCGTACGGCGAAACCGGACCAGCCGGACGTCGCCGACACCGCCCCGGAGGCCACCGAAGCCGCGGAAGAGACGCGCCCACAGGATGTGACCCCGGCCACAACCGAGCCGGTGGAGGACGTTTCCGAGGAGCCGATTGCCCCGGAATCGTCTACGGAGAGTGAGCAGCAGCGCGGTCTCGGGAACGCGCTGACGGCGGCGCTCGGCGTGGTCGTCGTACTGACGCTGACCGTGGCTGCGGTGCTCGGGGTCAAGGCCTGGCATGGCAAGCAGGCCGAGGACGCCCGCGACCAGGCGTCCGCGGCCGGCCGCAAGGCGGCCGAGACCGCGCTCAGCTACGACTACCGTGACCTGGGCAAAAGCTTCGCCGCGGCCCGGGCGACGATGACCCCGGACTTCGCCGCGAAGTTCGACCAGACCGCGAAGGTGGCCGGCGAGCTGGCCACCAAGACCAAGGCCACGGTGAAGGCCGACGTCCGCGAGGTGGCGGTCCGCGACGGCGACGCCGACCGGGTCACGCTGATCATCTTCGTCAACCAGACCACCACCAGCACGATCACGAAGGGTAGTCCCCGGGTCGACCTGAACCGGACCCGGTTCACGATGGTCCGAAACGGCGGCCGATGGCTGGTCCAGGAGATCGCCGGACTGTAACCTCTAGGTGACTCCGCACCAGAGGGGCGCCGGGTGTCTCGCGGGTGATCTACTCGCTGGAGATCCCGGGTCGGTCCTTGACGGAACCGGTGGTCCGACGGCAAACTGTTGGACCCCATTGGACAGGCTTGCCTGGATCATGTAGCCTATTGCTTTGCGCTGCCTTTTCTCTCGCCCTCGCTCGGGTCTCCGACTTGACTGGGGCGGCTTGGCGTGCGCTCCCAGCACCGATGTGATTTTGCGAGCCCGTGGAAGGACGCCCCTTGGTCGCCTCGCGCAACCCCCAGTCCGACAGCATTTCCAACGTCACCGGCCCCCGCCGCATCTCCTTCGCAAAGATCTCCGAGCCTCTTCAGGTTCCGGATCTGCTTGCGCTGCAGGTGGACAGTTTCGACTGGCTGGTCGGTAACGAAACGTGGCAGGCCCGTGTGGCCGCCGCCGAGGCCGAGGGGCGGTCGGACCTGTCCGGCCCCAGCGGCCTGGAAGAGATCTTCGAGGAGATCTCCCCGATCGAGGACTTCAGCGGCACCATGTCGCTGTCGTTCCGCGACCACCGCTTCGAGCCGCCGAAGAACACGGTCGACGAGTGCAAGGAGCGGGACGTCACGTACTCCGCCCCGCTGTTCGTCACGGCCGAGTTCATGAACAACGAGACCGGCGAGATCAAGAGCCAGACCGTGTTCATGGGCGACTTCCCGCTGATGACCCGCAAGGGCACCTTCGTGATCAACGGCACCGAGCGTGTCGTGGTCTCGCAGCTCGTCCGTTCTCCCGGTGTGTACTTCGAGCGCACGCCGGACAAGACCTCGGACAAGGACATCTTCACCGCCAAGATCATCCCGTCGCGCGGCGCGTGGCTGGAGTTCGAGGTGGACAAGCGCGACATGGTCGGCGTCCGCCTCGACCGCAAGCGCAAGCAGAACGTCACCGTCCTGCTGAAGGCGCTCGGCTGGACCGACGCGCAGATCCTCGAGGAGTTCGGCGACTACGAGTCGATCCGCCTCACCCTGGAGAAGGACCACACCTCCGGGCAGGACGACGCGCTGCTCGACATCTACCGCAAGCTGCGTCCGGGCGAGCCGCCGACCCGCGAGGCCGCGCAGGCGCTGCTGGAGAACTACTACTTCAACGGCAAGCGCTACGACCTGGCCAAGGTCGGCCGCTACAAGATCAACAAGAAGCTCGGCCGTGACGAGGCGCACGACCAGGCGGTGCTGACCGTCGACGACATCGTCGCCACGATCAAGTACCTGGTCGCCCTGCACGAGGGCAAGACCGAGCTGCCGGCTCCGCGCGGCGAGATCGTCGTCGAAGAGGACGACATCGACCACTTCGGCAACCGTCGCCTGCGCACCGTCGGCGAGCTGATCCAGAACCAGCTCCGCACCGGCCTGGCCCGGATGGAGCGCGTGGTCCGCGAGCGGATGACGACCCAGGACGTCGAGGCGATCACGCCGCAGACCCTGATCAACATCCGTCCGGTGGTGGCGGCGCTGAAGGAGTTCTTCGGTACGTCGCAGCTGTCGCAGTTCATGGACCAGACCAACCCGGTCGCGGGCCTGACCCACAAGCGCCGGCTGAACGCGCTCGGCCCGGGTGGTCTGAGCCGTGAGCGGGCCGGCTTCGAGGTCCGCGACGTGCACCCGTCGCACTACGGCCGGATGTGCCCGATCGAGACCCCGGAAGGCCCGAACATCGGCCTGATCGGCTCGCTCGCGTCGTACGGCCGGGTGAACGCGTTCGGCTTCGTCGAGACGCCGTACCGCAAGGTCGTCGACGGCCAGGTCACC
>DASXXB010000196.1:0-40115 GCA_036503355.1 Kribbella sp.
CGCTCCGGGATCGTGTCCAGCTCCGGCACCCGCAGCGAGTCGCCGCCGAAGTACACGGTCCGCCCGCCGCTCTGGATCACGAAGGTGATCTCGTGCACCCCGTGCTTGCCCGGCGCCGCGGTCACCGTCACGTCATCGACCACGGTCGCGTCCCACGCCTCGATGGCGCGGACGTCCCGGAAACCCTTGTCCTTGGCCAACGTGGCAACGGTTCCCGGTCCGATCAGCGGTAAGATCCGCTCGCCCTGGTAATAGGTCGCGGTCTGGGTGAACCACGGATCGGTCAGGATCCGGCGGTCACCGATCTCGATCAACTGGCACGCGTGCCCGATCCGCGTCACGGTCAACGAGGTCATCGTCAGGCCCCCAGATCCAGCAGTGCACCGAGCAGTTCCTCGGGGGTCTCGACCTGCGGAAGGTGACCGGTCCGCGGAAGCACGGTGTACGTCGACAGTGGGATCGCGGCGGCAAAGGCCTCGCCGTACTCCGGGTCCGCGATCCGGTCGCTCTCGCCCCACAGAACCTGCACGGGGATGTCGATGCCGCCGAGCCGCTCAGCCAGCGTCGGATCGGACATCGTCGGACCGGTGTATCCGACCAGGGCGCGTACGTCGGGACTCGGCCCGGAACCCCCGCCGGCCGGAGGCACCGGCGCCTTGCCCGGATCATGGAACGAGAACTTCTGGATCTCGGCCGGCGAGAGACCGCTGACGTCGGTCAGCGGATGTCCTTCGAGTTCGACGCCGATCCCGTCGACGATCACCGCGCCGCTGACCCGCGGGCTCTTCTGCAGCGCGATCTCCGCGGCCAGCCAGCCGCCGAACGAGTTGCCGATCACCGTGACGTCCGCGAGATCGAGCTCGTCGAGCATCCCGACGTACGCCGCGGCGAGGTCGGCGACCGTGCTGATCCCGGCGATCCTGGGGGTGCCACCGAAGCCGGGGTGCGTCGGCAACAGCACCCGCGAGTGAGTGCGCTCGGCGAGCAGGTCGGCGAAGCCGGCCATGGTCCGCACACCTCCTCCACCGTGCAGCAGCAGAAACGGCCGCGTGCGGTCGCGGTCCTCGACAGTGATGCCGGCGCCGCTCTTCAGGGTCCGCACGGGCCGCAGCGTTCCGGCCGGAATCGGTGTGCTCATCGCTCACGCTCCACAAGATCTCGGGTTATATAAGGAACCTTAGATCAGGATATTGATATAAGCAACCTGATAGAGCTCCACAGCTCCCGGCCGGAACCTGAAGTTCACAGAGAGCTACGCACCTCCCGCGCCTCCATCGCGAACATCGACAGGTTCGGGTGGATGCCGGCCGCGCCTGTCGTCACGTCGCCGGCCGGCTGCGCGATCCATCGCGCGTTCACCGGCTCGCACACGCCGTGGTTCTGCGACGTGGCCCGGACGTCCACCAGGGTCAGCTGATCCGTCGTCAGCCCCAGCGCGGTGCGGATCTGGGCCAGCGCAGTCTGCTGGGTCGCGGTCAGCGTGTTGAGCAATTCCTGCAGGTACTGCGTTTCGTCCGCGGTGTAGGCCCACGCCGACGTACCGCTCCCACCGGAGCACGCGACGCTCGAACCGGCACCGAAGACAGACGGGTAGCTGATGAACCGGACCTTCGCGTTGGGCGCGGCCAGCCGGAGCTGGTCGACGATCGGCCGCAGGTTCTTCGACATCGCCGCCACCGTGATGTCCTCGGCCCGCAGACCGCGCGTGCCGTCGCCGTTCGTCGCCGCAGGCGTCCCGTCCGGATCCACGCACACCTTCTGGTAGCAGGCGTACATCTGACCGGTGACCGAGCCCTTGAACGCGCCATCGGCTGACGCGTACGCGTCGTTGCCGCCGATCGACACGGTCACCGTGGTGGTTCCCGTGCCCAGGGCACCCGTTCCAGGCGTCGACGCCCGGTACCCCGCCGTCGCCTCGGCGATCTCGTCACCGATCGAACTCGTCGTACCGTCGGCGTTCGTCGGGTTCGCGATGCTTCCGCTGGTGTCACCCGGGCAGGAGGCGTCGTAGTACGAGTCCCGCTGCCCGAGCGTGTCGGCGAGGTAGTTGACCTGGTTCCAGCGCGAACGCTGGCAGGTGATCATCGTCTCGAAGCCGGACTTGACGTAGCCGCGCGAGTTCGGGCTGCGGTACGTCGAGACGCCCGGCCCCGCGGCGTACGAACTGCCGAAGCCGACCGTCTTGGCCCAGCCCGTTCCAGCCGGCGTCACCGTGATCCGATCGAAGTTGAACCCGCCCTGCTGCACCTTCACGTAGAGCGCGTGCGGCCCGGTCGGGATCGTGACCCGCTGCGTCTCCGAGATCCACGTCTGCCAGCCGTTCGTGTTCGGCACCGTGAGGGTCTGCGGGCTGATGACGTTCGTCAGCGAGTCGAGGGCATAGACGATCTTCCCGGAGGTGAACTGGCTCGCCACGCGGGCACTGATGTCGAAGTCACCACCGGTCGCGGCATACACGTCGTACCGCAGCCACTCCCCGTCGTCGGTACTGCCGACGTCGAAGTTCTCCGGCTGCGAGGTCTCGGCCGAGCTCAGCTCCAGGTCGACGTCGCCGCCCCGGTAGTACCCGCTGAGCTGATTACCGTCGTACGTCGTATTGCTGTTGCCGGCCGTGTTGTCGTGGTAACCGACGCCCTCGCCGCCCGCGCCGAAGTCCTCCGCCTCAATCACCGCGCCACCGGCCAGGGCGTTCACGCGGGACACCACGAGGTACCGGAAGTCGAAACCGTTGGCCACCACCACGAAGGTCAGTGTGTGCACGCCGGCCGGAATCTGGGCGCCGTACAGCGGGACCGAGGTCCAGACGCCATTGGTGTTCGGAACATTCACGGTGCCGACCGAGACGCCGTCGACCAGGACCTGGAACTTGCCCGTAGCAACATTCGACGCGAGCCGGGCCCGGACGTCGTAGTTGCCGCCGGCCACGACCTTCACCGTGTAGTTGAGTCGGTCACCGTTGGACAGGCCACCGATCCCCTGACCGCCACCGTACGTCGTGTCCGTCGTGTCGATGATGTTGGTGGCGTCCGGCCGGTACGTTGACGTGGTCGCCTGCGGCGCCGCGATCTGATAGCCGACGCCCTGGCCACCTTCGTTGTAGTCCTGCGCGAACACTGTGCCCGGAAGGACACCGCTGTTCACGGTGTAACCCGCGGGCACGCCACCGGCCACCGAGGATACGTGCTGGTCGCCGGTGGACGACAGCGGTTGCACCCGGACGCCGGCAATCGTCGGCTGCCCGGCGACCGCGATCGTCGACAGGTCGAGCGCGCCGTCGGTCACCGCGAGGTCGAACGACTTGCTGGTCGCCGTCTTGCCACCGCCGGCCAGTGCGTAAGGATCGACGCTGGTCAGTCGCGTGGCCCCTTCGGCGGAAACGTTGAAGACCCGTTGACCGGCCGCGGTCGAGGTGTTGTCACTGAGCAGGAGCGTGACGCGGTACCGGCCGCTCGGGACCGGAAGCGTGTAGCAGAAGATGCCGTCGCGGGTCGTCTGGTACAGCTTGTCGTCCGCCGTACCCGCGATCGGGCTCGACGTGGACTTCACCTTGCCTCCGCTGAAGCCGCTGTCGGCGGTGAAGTGCTCGCCGGCCACGTCGTTCCAGGTCGTCGACGATCCGGCGTCGATCGAGTACGAGTCCTTCGCCGCCGACCAGGTGAAGGTCGTCGTGGAGTGCTCGGCGATCGTGGCCTGGAAGCCGTTCGCGCCTTCGCCGACGGACAGGCTGTGGGGCGGTCCGCTGTTGACGACGACCAGTACCCGCGAGCCGTCAGGGTTCTCGAACGCGGTCTGCGTCACCGTGTCGCCGGTGGCTCCGCCCTCGGCGCCGATGCGGTGCGCGCCGGGCTTCACGAACTTCGAGAACTGCGCGAGCTGGTAGTACTTCGGCAGGTACGAGATCGTCGCCGGCGTCGTACTGGTGTCAACCTCGACCAGCGGCTCCTGCGGCGCACTGAGGTCCGTGACCGGCCCGCCGTTCTGGTCGAGCACCATGTTCCAGTAGATGTAGGCCGCCTGGCCGTTGTTCGCCTGCCGGGCGATCTCACGACCCCACTTCTCGTCGCGGATGTAGTTGTCCGGCTCGGCCTGACCGAGGTCGGTGTGCTCGCTCATCCAGCTGGAGTAGCCGGGCGCAGCCTGGTGGAACAGGCCGAGATTCCCGTCGGCGCAGTACTCCTGGCCGAAGTCGCACTCGTAGGGGTGGAAGTCCGCGCCCGCGGCGTACTGCTTGACCTCCGGGTCGGCGAGCACGTGCGCCGGGTACCACCAATGGTCCTGGTTGTGCTCGTAGACGCGGATGCGGGCCTGGGTACCGGACGCGGCGAACGCCGGGCCGAGGTAGTCGCCGACGAACGCCTTCATCTGGTCTTCGTTGTACGTCGTGGCTTCGAACGCCGCCGGGTTCTCCGGCTCGTTCTGCACCGACACGTCCGTGACGTTGATCCCCCGCGCCTTGTACGCCGCGACGTACTTCGCGAAGTAGTCGGCGTAGGCCTGGTAGTACCGCGGATCGGTCGACGGCTCGATCAGCTTCGGGTCACCGGGCCTGCCGAGCAGGGAGTTGTTCGCCTTCATCCAGGACGGTGCGGTCCACGGCGAGGCCATCAGCCGGAGCGAACCCTTGGACTGAGCGGCCTGGATGTACGGCACGAGGTACTGGTCGTCGTGGGCGACCGAGAAGTTGCTCAACGAGAAGTCGCCCGGCGTCTCGTCGTAGGAGTAGTGGGTCAGCGCGAAGTCGCTCGAGCCCATCGGGGTCCGGGCGATGGTGAAGCCGGCACCGGCCGTGGGCGAGAACAGCTTCGTCATCACGTCGTCGCGCTGGGCGGCCGACACCGTCGGCTTGGTGAGGGTGTCCCAGCCGGCTTCGTTGAACGTGGCACCGAAGCCGTCGATCGCCTGGAACTGGCGCGACGAGTCGACGCGGATGTCGGGCTGCCCGGACAGCGGCGCGAAACTCGCGGCGCTCTTCGGTGTGAGCCGGTCTCCCCCGAGCGACGTCGACACGACCGAGACCGAGGTGCCGGCGGCTGACGCGACCGCACGGTCCGCGAGCTCGGCCGACGCCAGAGCTGTTCCGGTGAGCGAGAGGGCTGCGGAAAGGGTGACCACCAACCTGGGTTTCATGTTCCTCCTCGTGGCGGCCCGCCAAGGAGGGCGGGATGGCGGCAGACTACTCACTTACAAGTCAGTAAGCACATCACGGGATGGTAACGAATCGACTGCCGCACCTCTCCGGTTCGGGTCGCTGAGCGACACGAACCGGGACAGGATGGTGCGTGCACGAACGAGGTCTCGTATCCCATCGCCGGCTTCGGCCGGATCCGCCCACAGATGGAGCTCACGCATGCGACCTGCCCTCAGAGCGTCCTTCGCCGTCCTGGCAACGCTCACCACTCTCGCCGGCCTGACAGGACCGAGCCCGGCTGCGGCGGCAGAAACGCCGCGGCCGAACCTGGCGCCGACCCCACCGATGGGGTGGAATTCCTGGAACACCTTCAACTGCAACATCAACGAGCAACTGATCCGCGACGCGGCCGACGCCCTGGTGACGTCCGGCATGGCCGCGGCCGGGTACCAGTACGTGAACATCGACGACTGCTGGGCAGAGAAGGACCGCGACCCGGCCACCGGGCGCTACGTCCCCAGTCACGAACGGTTCCCGAGCGGGATCAAGGCCCTCGCCGACTACGTCCACGGCAAGGGCCTGAAGCTCGGGATCTACACCAGTGCAGGCACGCTGACCTGTGCGAACACGATGCCCGGCAGCCTCGGCCACGAGGAGACCGACGCGAAGACCTTCGCCGAGTGGGGTGTCGACTACCTCAAGTACGACAACTGCAACAACCAGGGCGTCCCGGCGGAGCAGCGGTACAAGGCGATGGGCGACGCGCTGGCCAAGGCCGGACGCCCGATCGTCTACAGCCTGTGCGAATGGGGTTCGAACAAACCCTGGCTGTGGGGAGCGTCCGTCGGCGGGCACCTGTGGCGCACCACCGACGACATCAACGCGTCCTGGCCGAGTGTGATGTCGATCCTCGACCAGCAGGTCGGCCTCGAGGCGTACTCCGGACCGAACGCCTGGAACGACCCGGACATGCTCGAGGTCGGGAACCCTGGTCTCACCCAAGCCGAGAGCCGCGCCCACCTGAGCCTCTGGGCCTTGCTCAACGCACCGCTGATCGCCGGGAACGACATCCGCTCGATGACCGCCTGGACGCGTGCCGCCCTCACCAACCGCGACATCATCGCCGTCGACCAGGACTGGGGCGGGCGCCAGGGCACGAAGATCCGCGACGACGGCGACACCGAGGTGTGGGCGAAGCCGATGTCGGACGGTTCCGCGGCCGTCGTACTGCTCAACCGCGCCGCGGCACCGCGGACCGTCGCCACCACCGCGGCCGACCTCGGCCTCGGCGGCAGCACCAAGGGATACACCATCAAGGATCTGTGGTCGAAGGCAACGAGTGTCTCGGCCGGCGTCGTGCGCGCGCAGGTCGGGGCGCATGACGCAGTGATGTTCCGGGTGACGCCGGGCGCCGTGAACGGGGTACCGCCGAGTGTCATGGTCGAGGCCGCACCAAGTACGCCGTACGTGCACGGCGCGGACCCGGTCGACGTCGAAGTGACTGTGCACAACGACGGTCTCTCGCCGATCAACAGCGCCCGTCTCGCTCTGGTCGCGCCGCCGGGGTGGACGGCTGCGCCGCTCGGGAGCACCCTGGTGAGCTCGATCAAGCCCGGCGGTTCTGGTACCGCGACCTGGCGGCTGTCTGCCGACGGGCCGGATCTGGGCCCGGTCGACCTGTCCGCCTCGGCGAGCTGGCTGTGGCACAACCGGGTGTACGACGGACGCAGTACGGCGCGATTCACCGTCGTACAGCTACCACCGCCGGGGACCGACGCGCTGTCCGACCTGACCTGGCTGTCGACCGAGAACGGCTGGGGTCCGGTCGAGAAGGACCAGAGCAACGGCGAAACCGCAGCCGGCGACGGGCACCCGCTCACCATCGCGGGCACGGTGTTCCCGAAGGGCCTCGGGACGCACGCGCCGAGCAGCGTGCAGTACTACCTCGGCGCGCGCTGCACCACCTTCACCGTGACGGCAGGCATCGACGACGAGGTCGGCGACAAGGGCCGGGCGCGGTTCGACCTCGTCGGCGACGGCAGCACCCTTGCGACCACCGAAGCCACTGGTAGCGGGCCGGCTGTTCCGCTCAGCGCATCGGTTGCCGGAGTCAACGTCCTCGAGCTCCGCACCGCCGACGTGGACGGCACCAACTCCGACCACACCGACTGGGGAGCACCGGTCGTCACCTGCAGCTGAGAACCGTCCGCTCGTTCGCCCGGCCAGGGCGAACGAGCGGGTCAGCTGAGCTCGCGGACCAGGGACCTGATGGCAAGGTCGACGGTTGCGCGCATGTCGACCGCGTCAGGGTCGAGAAGCCATTGGGACTGCAGGCCGTCCATCACCGCGATGATCGCCGAGGCGCCGGCGGAGACCTTCGGATCGTCCAGCGGCCGGCCAGTGGCGTCGGCGACCGCGCTGGCCACCATGTCCCGCAGGCCGGCGAACCGGTCCGTGAAGAACTTCCGGCCGGGGTGGTTGTCCGTGACGGCCTCACCGAGGAGCACCGTGTACGCCTGCACGATGCCGGCCCGTTTGGCGTTCTCCTCGGCAGTGTTCACCAGGTGCTCGAGCAGTGGCGCGCCCCGCGGCGCGTGATGCCCTTCGAGCTCGGCGACGTCGGCGTCGTCGCGGTACTCCAGGAGCGCGATCAGCAACTGCTCCTTGGAACCGAAGTGATGCAGGACTCCCGCGTGGGTCATGCCGACCCGGTCGGCGATCTCCTGCAGCGAGCCGTTCGCGTAGCCGCGCTCGCCGAAGACAGCCATCGCCGCCTCGAGGATCTCGAGCCGTCGTCGGCCGGACCGCTTCTGCGGTCGCTGCGCCCGCCCCGCCCCCGACAAGGGCGGCGCCGGCCAGCTCTTCTGCCCACTCATCTGCACCTCCAGGCCTGCCCAGCGACGAGCTTACGGCGATCGGTTCGCCCTCGCTCAAGTGAGCGCACTCTTCTTCCGGTCTCCCTCAGAATACTGTCACTTTCTGTCTTGTAAGTAATATTACGCAATCGAGATCCGACAAGAACTTGCAAACCAGTAAGTAAGTATTGGTACCGTCCCGAAAGGGCCACCGCGACACCCGCGGCCCCCGGAAGGAACCACGCATGACGACGGACACCGGTCGCACCCTGCAGGCTGACGGCGCAGGCAGCGACTTCCCATCGACGGGCACCGCAGAGAGCTCTCGCATCGCTCTCCTCACCGGTGCCTCGTCGTGGACGCTGCACCCGCTCCCCGAGCGCGGGCTGCGGCCACTGGTGCTGTCCGACGGTCCGATCGGCGTTCGGGGTGTCGACGAGGACACCCGGCCGTCTGCCCAGCTCCCGACTCCGACCGCGCTCGCCGCGACCTGGGATCTCGACCTGATCACCCGGCTCGGCGCGTTGATCGCCGGCGAAGCGCGCCGGAAAGCTGTCGACGTCGTCCTCTCGCCGGTGGTCAACCTGCAGCGCACGCCGTACGGCGGCCGGCACTTCGAGGCGTTCTCCGAGGACCCGCTGCTGACCGGGGCGATCGCCGCGCAGTTCATCCGCTCGGTCCAGTCGTACGGCGTCGCGGTCTGCGCCAAGCACTTCGTCGGCAACGAGACGGAGACCGAGCGTACGACGTACCTCGCCCGGATCCCGGAGCGCGCGCTGCGTGAGGTCTACCTCGCACCGTTCGAGCGTGCGGTCCGCGACGCCGGTGTCTGGACCGTGATGGCCGCGTACAACCGTGTCGACGACGGTCGGCTGGCCGCGCCCGCGACCGAGCACACCCGGCTGATCAACGAGGTCCTGAAGGGCGAGTGGGGTTTCGACGGCGTTGTCGTGAGTGACTGGCTGGCCACCAACTCGACCGTCGAGTCGGCAGCAGCCGGGCTCGATCTCGTGATGCCAGGCCCGGGTGGGCCCTGGGCGGAGGCGCTCGAGGCCGCTGTCAGCGAGGGTTTGGTGCCTGCTGCCGTGATCGATGACAAGGTCGAGCGGATCGTCCAGCTCGGCATCCGGGTGGGTGCTGTCGGGCCGGAGTCGTCGGCGACGGTCGACGAGGACCTGCCGACGAAGGACAGCACCCGGGCTCTGCTCCGCGAGGCAGTCGCGCGCTCGATCGTCGTACTCCGCAACGACGGTCTGCTGCCGCTCTCCTCCAGGGACCTGACCTCCGTCGCCCTGATCGGACCGAACGCGGTCGACCCGTTCGTCCAGGGCGGCGGCAGTGCCTTCGTCACCGCGCCGTACGTCGTTACGCCGGAGCAAGCGCTCCGCGAAGCACTGCCGGACGCCCTGATCACGACCGTCCGCGGAACCTCCGGTCGCGCCCACGCCCGGCCGATCGATCCGCGCCTCGTGACCACACCGGACGGCACCCCCGGCTACTCGATCACCTATCTCGACGAGTCCGGCAACCCGCTCGGAGCACCCCGCGTCGTACCGGCCGGCGAGGGATGGAACCGTGAGTCGCCCGCGGACGCGACCGCGGCACGCGTCCAGGCCGTCGTCACTCTGGACAGCCCAGGAACGCACCGGATCGAGGTCGGTGTCTCCGGGCAGCACACCGTCTCGTACGACGGCACGGTTGTCTCCGAGTCCGCGGACTGGGCCGACCACAACGTCATCCTCGACTCGTCGGCGAACCACCCAGGCGGCCCGACTGGCACCTTCGTGGTCGACGAAGCACCCCGCCTGGTCACCGTCGAGTCCGAACAGCAGATCGTCGACGCCGGAGCGTACGGCCGGTTCGTGCGATTCGTACTCCGCCATGACAAGCCGGAACTGACGCCCGACGACGAACTCGAGCAGGCTGTGGCGGCAGCGGCGGCGGCCGACGTGGCGATCGTTGTCGTCGGCACCAATGAGGAGACCGAGTCCGAGGGCTGGGACCGCCAGGACCTTGACCTCCCCGGCCGGCAGAACGAGCTGGTCGAGCGGGTCATCCAGGCCAACCCGCGGACAGTGGTCGTCGTCAACGCCGGCGCACCGGTGATCCTTCCGTGGCTCGAGCGTGCCCAGGCCGTCGTGTGGTGGTGGCTGCCCGGTCAAGAGGCCGGCAACGGACTGGCCGACGCACTGCTCGGGGTCACGGAACCATCCGGACGCCTGCCGTGGACACTCCCCGGCGCCGAAGCCGACGTACCCGTGTCGAGCACCACGCCCGTTGACGGTGTCGTCGACTACGCCGAAGGAATCCACGTCGGACACCGCAGCTGGGAGCGGCTCGGGCGGACACCGGCCCGCGAGTTCGGGTTCGGCCTCGGGTACGGCGAGTGGTACTACGACCGACTGGAAATCATTGGCACGCCCGACAACCTCGTCGCACAGGTCGCCGTACGCAACACCGGTCCGCGGGAAGCCCGGGAGACCGTGCAGCTCTATCTCGAGGCGCCGGACTCGCCGGTCGAGCGACCGGTGCGCTGGCTCGCCGGCTTCGCGGTCGCCGACATCCCGGCCGCGAGCTCGCGCACGGTGCGCATCCCGATCGAGCGTCGCGCACTCGAAGTCTGGAACGTCGAACAGCACCGCTGGGAGATCCCTGGAGGACGCTACGTCTTCCGCGCGGGCAGGTCGAGCCGTGATCTGCGGCTGTCCGAGTCCGTACCCCTGACGGACGCCGGCTGAGCCGGTCCCAACGCAAGGAGGAATCACGCAATGATCCGACCCAGAAAGCGGCTCGCGGCCCTCGTGGTCGCCCCGCTCGTGATCGCGGCCCTGGTGAGCTGCGGCAAGTCGTCGTCCGGCACCGGCAGCGCGAGCGAACCGGTGGAGATCTCCTTCCAGGAGCAGTTCAGCGACGCCGAGACGGCCCTGTTCACCAAGCAGCTCGAGGGCTTCGAGAAGGCCAACCCGAACATCAAGGTCAAGCTGATCCGCGACAACGACGCCAGCTACTACGACAAGCTGACCACCCAGATCGCCGGCGGCAAAGGGCCCGACATCGCCCGGGTCGAGCCGCCGCGCGCGTCGCAGTACATCGCGTCCGGCTGGGCGCTGCCGCTGGACGGCGTCGTCGAGGCGAAGGACTACTTCCCGGCCAGTCTCGACCCGGTCAAGAAGGACGACAAGCTGTACGGCGTGCCGATCGACCTCTCCGCGCTCGCGCTGTTCTACCGCACCGACCTGTTCAAGGCGGCCGGGATCGCGAAGCCGCCCGCGACCTGGGCGGAGTTCACCGACGCGGCGAACAAGCTCAGCACCGGCAAGGTCCACGGGGCCGGTCTGTTCGGCGGCTGGGGCGGCTTCGAGTTCTACCCGTGGCTGTGGCAGTCCGGTGCCGACGTACTCGACAAGGACCAGAAGACCGCGGTCTTCAACTCCCCCGACGCCGTCCGCGCGTTGCAACTGTGGGTCGACCTGCAGAAGAAGGCGATGCCGGCCGGTATGGCGAACGCGACCGAGGACGATCTGAAGGGACCGTTCGTCTCCGGCACCCTGGCCATGATGACGTCCGGTCCGTGGATGATCCCGTCGCTCAAGTCCGCGAAGATCGACGGCAAGTGGGCGGTCGCACCGCTGCCCAAGGACAAGCAGGAGGCAACCGTACTCGGCGGCCTCGACCTGCTGGTGCTGAAGAACTCCAAGCACCCTGACGCCGCCAAGACCTTCGTCAAGTGGCTCTTGCAGGACTCGGTCCAGAAAGAATGGGCCAGCACGCTCGGGTACGTGCCGGTGAAGTCCGCGCTGTACGACGACCCAGCCTTCAAGAGCGACCCGAACGTAGTGGCGTTCTCCGAGGTCCTGAAGCAGGCCAGGTCCCGCCCGTCGGTGGCACAGGCCGGTGACGTCGACACCGCGCTCGGCAAGGCGATCCAGGCAGCGCTGGCCGGCAAGAAGTCTCCGAAGGACGCCCTCGACGAGGCCGTCGCCGCCTCCAACAAGGCGCTTTCATGACCCAGGCAGCATCGACCTTCGCGGGCGGGATCGAGCGATCCCGCCCGCGCGGCACGCCCTGGCTCACGAAGGCCACGCCGTACCTGTTCCTGACCCCGGCGCTGATCGCCGTCGCCGGCTTCGTGATCTACCCGATCGTGACGGTCGCGGTCGAGAGCTTCTTCGACGTCAACCCGACCAAGCACGAGGGCTGGGAGTTCGTCGGCGTACAGAACTACATCGACGCGGCGGGCGACTCCGAGGTCTGGTCGGTGTTCGGCAACAGCCTGATCTGGACGGTCGGGTCGGTCGCGCTGCAACTCGTCGTCGCCATGGCGGGCGCGCTCCTGCTGCAGCAACTGCTCACCGGCTCCAAGGTACTGCGCGCGATCTTCGTGTTGCCCTGGGCAACACCGGTCGTCGTCGGCGCGCTCGCCTGGAGGCTGCTGTACCAGCCGGACTACGGCATGATCAATCAGCTCCTCGGCCTGGTGGGGCTCCGCGACATCTCGCACGCCTGGCTCGCGGACCCGCACATGGCCCTGGCCGCGGTCGTGGTGGCGAACGTCTGGCGTGGCTTCCCGTTCATCATGGTGCTGCTGATCGCCGGGATGGCGTCGATCCCCAGCGAGCTCTACGAGGCGGCCAGTGTGGACGGGGCGACCTGGCGGCGCTCGTTCGCGAACGTCACGCTGCCGTTGCTGAAGCCGATGCTGATGACGAGCACGCTGATGGCGCTGATCTGGACGTTCAACAACTTCAGCCTGATCTACGTGATGACCGGCGGCGGACCGGCCGGTGCGACGGACATCCTGACCACGTTCGTCTACCAGCGGGCGTTCAGCAGCTTCGACTTCGGCTATGCCTCGGCGCTGTCGATGATCCTGTTCGCGATCGTCGGCGTCGGGTCGGCCGTCTACATCCGTGCGTTCGGGAAGGAGTCGCTGTCATGACCACTCTCGCGGTCAGCCCCGCGCGGCGCCGTGCTGTCCGGCCGAGCCGGCTTCTGCTGTGGGTCGCCGCCGCGGTCCTCGCCGTGTTCGCCCTGCTGCCGATGCTGGGGATCGTCTCCGACGCCTTCAAGTCGCGGGACGAGCTGTACCAGAAGCCGGACAGGCTGTTCCCTGCGCATCCGACGCTGGACAACTTCACCTACATCGTCGGCCGCGGCAACTTCCTGTCCTGGCTGGGAAACTCGATCCTGGTCAGTTGCTGCACGGTCGCGATCGGCGTCCTGATCGGCGTCATGGCGGGGTACGCGTTGTCGCGGTACAGGTTCCGTGGCCGGCTGGCGATCGTCATCGGCCTCCTGGCCACACAGATGTTCCCGTCCGTGCTGCTGATCATCCCGCTGTTCGGCGTCGTGTCCCGGTTGAACCTGATCGACACCCTGTGGGCGCTGGTGCTCGCCCAGGTGAGCGCGTCCGCGCCGCTCGGGGCATGGCTGATGAAGACCGCCTTCGACCAGGTCCCGAAGGAGATCGACGAGGCGGCCCGGATCGACGGCTGCGGCCAGTTCGCCGCGATGTGGCACGCCGCACTGCCGGCGGCGCGTCCCGGAGTGGTTGCTGCGGGCATCTTCATCTTCATCGGGTCGTGGGAGGAGTTCACCTTCGCGCTGACCTTCACCAACAGCGACGAGCATCGCACGCTGCCGGTCGGGCTGTCGCAGCTGTCCAGCGCGTACGAAGTGTCGTGGAACCATGTGTCCGCGATGTCGATCCTTGTGGCGATCCCGAGCATCATCTTGTTCAGCATCATCCAGAAATGGCTCGTCAGCGGGAACACCGCGGGAGGTGTCAAGGGATGACCGTCACCGTGGGCAACGGTCTGCTGCAGGTGGGATCGACGAGCCTGCCGCTGGTCGCCGGCGAGATCCAGTTCTGGCGGATGGAACCGGAGACCTGGAAGCCGGCGGTCGAGGCCGCACGAGCGGCCGGCGTGACGCTAATCAGCACGTACCTGTCGTGGCGCAGGCACGAACTGTCCCCCGGTCTGCAGGACTTCACCGGATGGCACGACCCGCGTCTGGACGCACGTCGGTTCCTCCAGGTCTGTGCGGACGCAGGCGTGTTCGTCCAGCTCAAGCCGGGTCCGTGGATCTGCGCCGAGGAGCCGGGCGGCGGGTATCCGGACTGGTTGCTCGCCTAGAAGGAGTTGCTGGTGCGGGACCACACCGGAGCGGTTGCCCTCGGCTACAACCCGCCGTTCCAGCACCCGGTGCCGAGCTACCGCGATCGCCGGTACCTCGACGCTGTCGAGCGATGGTTCACCGCTGTCTGGCGGACGATCGGCGACGTCACGTATCCGAACGGTCCGGTCGTCGCGATCCAGCTCGACAACGAGCCGAGCGTCTGTTTCCAGGACTCGATGTACGGCACGGACTACAGCGACGCCTCGATCGCCGCCTTCCGGGGCTGGCTGCGCTCGCGGTACGTCGACGACGTCGCGGCCTGGCGCGCCGCCTGGGACGACGCCGGCCTCAGCGACTTCGGCAGCGCCGAGGCGCCACGGCCGCCGAGCCTCGCCGTACAGCCCGCGAATCCGCGGCGATTGCACGACTGGATCGCGTTCAAGACCGACACGACCGCTGAGTACCTCGCCGATCTGAAGGCGATGCACGAGCGGATGGGCGGGCAGGAACTCCTCTACACCGTCAACCTCGTGACGCATCCGATTCACGACGTACCGGTGTCGCACGCGGCGATCAGCCGGACCGTCGGCGCCTCGGTCGGCGAGGACCACTACTACATCCCGCCGCTCGACACGTCCGACGTACACCGGTTGGCTAGGTCCGCAGCAACGGCGCGCGCTGCCGGTGAACCGTTGCCCTGGGTTCCCGAACTGCAGGCCGGCATCTGGCGATCGCCGGGGGAGGTCGTCGAGTATCCCGACCCCACCCCGCTCGAGCAGGAGATCTGGTGGGGCGCCGGACTCGTGCTCGGCTTCAGCGGCTTCAACCTTTACATGCTCGCCGATCGCGAGAACTGGGAGCTCGCGCCGCTGCGGGCCGACGGCGGCCGGTCCGACTTCCTCGCGCCAGTGGATCGCCTGGTGCGCGTCGCACAACAGTTGCCCGCGGCCCTGACCTCTCCTGCCGTGCCCGTGGCTGTCGTCGCGTGGCACCGGCCCGATGCGTACGCGGCGTACACGGTCGTCGGGACGTCGCGGATCCCCAAGGTCGACTGGTACGACGCCGATGTGGCAGGCCCGTACCAGCAATGGGACGCGACCCTCCTCCGCCTGACTGAGCTCGGACTCCCCTACGATCTGTGGGACACCGCCACCGAGCTCACGGCGTCGCCGGAGCTACCCCTGATCGTCCCGGCACGATGCGGTCTCGACCCTCAGTCGCTCGACCGGATCCGCGCCACGGGACGCCGCGTCATCGAGTTCACCACACAGACCGAACTCGACCAACTCACACTGTCAGCTCCCAGCCTCCTCGGCCCGCACGGCCGCGAACCCCGCACACTTGTCGGCCTGCGCGGCGGCGCCGTACACCTGGTGCATTGGGGCGAGGGCCTCGACAACGCCGTACTGCACCTGCCCGCTCAACCCAACGGACAACTCACCTGCCTCTCGACCGGCACGCGGATCCCGTTCAGCTCCGATGGCGCCGTCCTGGCTGTCGCACCCGGCCACCGGGTCTTCACACTGTCGTGATCCTCCGATGCAGAACCGCCGCCAGCGGGCTGCGGCGTTGACATCAATCGATGTAAATGCCTTAATTCAAGGGCTGAAGCTTGGTCTCCGCCCCCGGCTCGTGCCGCTGACCATGTGAGGTCCGATGCGACTTCGTGCTGCCCGTTTCGCCCGGTTGCTCGCCATCAGCGGCTGCCTGATGCTGCTGACCGGCACGGCTTTCGCCGCTCCGGCTCATCGCCCCCGCCACCATGTCGCCGACGGCGTCATCACCGACGGCAACGCCCGGTTCGAGGTCCTCAGCCCGACGCTCGTCCGGCTCGAGTACGCCGGTGATCATGCGTTCCAGGACGCGACGACGTTCACGGCCGTCAACCGCGATTTCCCGACACCGTCGTACACGACAACCGTCACGCCCGACGGGTACCGCGAGATCCGGACCGCGTCGCTCACGTTGCGATACCGCCAGGGCAGTGGGCCGTTCACGCGTTCGAATCTCTCCATCACGCCGGCCGACTCCGGGCGGAGCGCGAGTCCCGTGTTCCCGTCGTACTGCGTGTCCTCGGCAGCCTGTGAGGCGGAGGACGCGCTCCTGCTGGGGAAGGCCGGTACGGCGTACGACCACAGCGGGCACACCGGGTCGGGATTCGTTGCAGGGTACGAGAAGGTGGGATCCGGAATCACCGTGAACGTCGACGTTCCGGCGGCCGGCGCTTACCGGCTGGCGGTCCGCTACGCGAATGCGACCGGCGGCGACGGTCAGAACATCACTCGCACCTTGTCGACCCGTGTCAACGGAGCCGCGGCACCTCGTCTGAGCCTGCCGCCCACGGGGTCCTGGGACACCTGGTCCACCGTGACCACGACGGTCAACCTCCGCGCCGGCATGAACGCCGTCGGAGTCGTGTACAGCGACGGCGACACCGGCCACGTCAACCTCGACAGCCTGGCGGTCACATCAGCGTCGGACACCGGTTATCAGGCGCCGGACACCGGCCTGCTGACCACGGGCTACGGCTCCGGGCCGACGGACACGCTCGGCGGCTGGACGCGGTCGCTGGACAACCCGGGCGGG
The DNA here is from genome assembly GCA_036503355.1 of Kribbella sp. GTDB lineage: Bacteria > Actinomycetota > Actinomycetes > Propionibacteriales > Kribbellaceae > Kribbella. The sequence goes on from DASXXB010000196.1 coordinate 16,690, forward strand.
CTGCCTGTACTCGAGCATCCCGGCTTGCTGAACCGTGACGGCTGGTACCTGCTCGACGACACCCGCACCGCCCTGCTCAACGCCAACCATGTCGTCAGCCCGCGGCCGGACCACGGTGCGCAGCCGTACCAGGACGGATACCTGTTCGGCTACGGCCAGAACTACAAGAGCGCACTCGGCGACCTGAACACGCTGACCGGCAACGCGAATCTTCTCCCGCAATCGGCGTACGGCGTCTGGTTCTCGCGCTTCAACGCCTACACCACCGCCGACTACCAGAACACCCTGCTGCCGAAGTTCCGCTCGACCTTCACGCCACTGGACTGGCTGGTCGTCGACACCGACTACAAGTCCCCGAACACCTGGGACGGCTGGAACTGGAACCCGTCGCTGTTCCCGAATCCGCAGGCGTTCATGGACTGGACCAGGCAACAGGGACTGTCGGTGTCGCTGAACGTGCACCCGACGATCTCCGAGGACGATCCGCAGTTCGCCCAGGCCAACGCCACGGCGGGCGGCCTGGAGCCTGACCCGAGCGCGTTCACGCAGTACAAACCGCACTTGTTCGACTGGTCCAAGCCCGCGCAACTGACGGCCTACCTGAACCTGCACAAACCGTTCGAGCAGCAGGGTGTGCGCGCCTGGTGGCTCGACTACTGCAGCTTCTGCGGCGCGTCGACCGCGTCCGATCCACACGTTGCCCCCGACAACCTGATCAACCAGGCGTACGCCGATCATGCCGCGGGCCGTGGTCTGCGGGGCTTCTCGTTCGCTCGCATCGGCGGCGCGGAGTACGGCGGGATCCACGCCTCGTACCCGATCGGTCCATGGTCGGAACGACGCAACACGCTTCAGTTCACCGGAGACACCCCCGGAGGCTGGGAGTTCCTGAACTTCGCGGTGCGCTACACCGCGGACGAAGCGGCCGCGGGCCTGTCGAACGTCAGCCACGACATCGGCAGCTTCCACGGCGACCATCTCGCCGACGACCTGTATGCCCGCTGGATACAGCTCGGGACCTTCCAGCCCATCGACCGGCTGCATTCCGACCACGCCGATCGGCTGCCGTGGGAGTACGGCGCCGAGGCGGACGCCGGCGCCACGCGGTTCCTGCGGCTGCGTGAGGCGCTGGTGCCCTACACCTACACGGCGGCCCGCCAGGCGAACACGACCGGCGTACCGATCGTCCGCCCGATGTACCTGGACTATCCGGCGCTCGATGCGGCCTACAACGCTTCCGGGCAGTACATGTACGGCGACAACCTGCTGGTCGCGCCCATCACCACGGCGAATTCGGGAGGACAAGGATCAACCTCGGTATGGGTTCCGCCGGGTACGTGGACCGACTACTTCACCGGTACGACGTACACGGGGCCGGCGACTGTCACGATGACCGCTCCGCTCTCGCGGATGCCGGTACTCGTCAAGGCGGGCGGCATCGTCACCACACGGACCGACTACGTCGACAACCAGGTGGAGCGCGTCCTCGACCGCCTGACCGTCAACGTGGCCGCGGGAGCCAGTGGAAGCTACTCGCTCTACCAGGACGCCGGTGAAGGCACCGGTTACCAGCGCGGGGAGTCGTCGACCACCGCGCTGTCCTGGAACGATGCGGCCCGCACGCTGACCATCGACCCCACCGCGGGCAGCTACCCGGGTGCCGCAACAGCTCGCGCTTACACCTTGCGGCTCTCGAACAGTGCGGCACCGACCGCCGTGATGGTCGACGGACGGCAACTGCCCGAGACGGCCTGGTCCTACAACAGCGACAGCCGCACCGTCACCGTCACGACCGACAAACTAGCCGTCACCTCCGCCCACACCATCACACTGACCGGCAGCACGAACACCAACCCGACCTCCGGTGTGATGATCGGTGCCGGTGGCAACTGCCTCGACGTACGAGGAGGGACTCCAGCTGAAGGGCAGCCTGTTCAGCTGTACACCTGCAACTTCACAACGGCTCAGCAAGTGGCCTACGGCAACGACAACACGGTCCGCGTGCTCGGTCGGTGCCTCACGCCGAACGGCACGGGCAACGGCGCCGCAATCGTGACCGCAACCTGCACCGGCGCCAGCACGCAGTTGTGGACACGGAAGGCCAACGGTGCTCTGGTCAACAGCTCCGGCCGCTGCCTCGACGTACCGAACGGGAACACCACACCGGGAGCCGTACAGCTACAGCTCTACGACTGCGTCGATGGCGCCGCCGCTCAGGTATGGCGACTGCCGCCGGGACCCGTCACCGCGTCCGGCGGACTGTGCGCCGACGTACAGGGAGCGGATCCGGCCTCGGCGACCGCGATCCAGCTGTATACGTGCAACTCCAGTGATGCCCAGCGGTGGTTCACACCTGGCGACAACACGATCCGCGTCTTCGGAAAGTGCCTGGACGTGTCTCGCGGCGGCACCGTCAACAACACACCAGTACAGCTCTACGACTGCAACAACACCGCCGCGCAACAGTGGACCAGTCGCGCCGACGGCAGCCTGCTGAACCCGAACTCGGGCCGCTGCCTCGACATCCAGAACGGAACCCAGAACCCCGGCGTCCGCCTACAACTCTACGACTGCAACAACACACCGGCCCAGAAGTTCCGCCTAGGTTGAGCCCAACGCCGTGTGTTGTTGCCGAGAGCGCCTAGCTCAGGTCGAGCCGGTCGGTGGTTCCGTCGGACCAGAGGACTTCGATCATGGTTCCGGAGATGGTGGCTGATGGCAACGGTTCGGGGTGGTGGCCGCTCAGGCTCACGACGGCGACGTACACACGGCCCGGCTCGATCGGTCCGCGGACGAGCGGTACGGCGGTGTGCGCACCGACGGCGCTCACGTCCTGCAGACGACGTACGTGACTCTCGTCGAGACCCGCGACGTTCGACACCGTTGATCGCAGGCCTCCGGCGGTGACGGCGCCGTCGCCGACGGCCGGAGCGACGTCCGCGGAGATCGGCCAGCCGCTGATCTCGAGGAGCCAGTCCGCAGCGACGACAGCATCCGGAGCGACTCGTGCGGCACGCACCTCGTGGCTCCCCCGCAGCAGCGATCCGGTCACCAGTCGCGGACCGTCGACGACGGTGCCGCCGCGGCCGGAGCCGTGATCCGGGCTGTGATCCTCAACGGTCCGGACCCAATGCGCGTCGATCACCGATGCGTTCGGCCCGAGGACGGTGAAGCCGTTGCGATGCGACGGCCCGTACTCCGGATGCACCACGGCGATGCTGTTCTCCAGAGCCTGGTCCCAGCAGGTCGTCGGGAACGTGTGAGTCGAGTAGCCGATCCGCGCGTACAGCGGCGAGTCCGCACGTCGGTCACCGGCGATCGAGTGATCCGTGCCGTGATTGGCGATCCGCACGACGCCGTCGGATCGGGTACCGCTCACGAGCCAGCCCGGCTCGGGCAGTTCCAGCACGAAGTCGGAGGTCTCGACCGGGAGCGGTTCCTCGTCCGCGGTCCACACCGGGTGATCCGCCGGCAGCATCAGGCCGAGCATGCCCTTCACCGCCCAGTACGGCGATCCCGGGCCCGAGTAGGACTGTGCGATCGCCGGGTACTCGCCGTACCACCCCAGGTTCAGCAGACCACGCTCGTCCGGTACGCCGCGATCGGTGAAGTGCCGGAGCATGCCCGAGGCCGCGCGCCGGATCTGCCCCGCCCCGAGATCCGTGGCACCCGAGATCGCGCCGACCCAGAACGGTGCCGCCGCGGCGAAGCGGTAGGTCAGGCTGCGGCCCTGTGCGAGCGGCGAGCCGTTGGCACCGACCAAATGTACGGCGGTGCGCAGGAACTCGCTCAACCGCTCGCGCCAACTGGCGATCAGCTGCGGATCGCAGAGGCTGTCGTCCATCATTGCCCAGAGCAACGGGTAGACGTGCAACGCCCAGCCGTTGTAGTGGTCGAACGCCCGCTCCGGGCCGTCGGCGTACCAGCCGTGACCGCGGTACAGGCTCTCGTGCACCGCCAGGCCGCTCTCGATGTCGGCCTGCGACCACGGCCCGCCGACCTCCTTGAGGAACGTCTCCACCACGATCTGGAACCAGACCCAGTTGATCGGCGGGTACGACTGCCCGACCACGGTGGCCAGCCAGTCGACGATGCGTTCCTGGTCGGACGCCGGTAGCTTGTCCCACAGCCAGGGCCTGGACAGATGCAGCCCGAGCGCGATCGAGCAGGCCTCCACCTTCGCCTGGCCCAGACGATCAGGACGCGGCCAGGTCGTCGGCGACGCCGGGTCGGTACCGGAGCGCAGGCCCGCGGCGTACCACTCGGCGAACCCGTGCGGATCGAGGCCGCCCTCGCCGCGCAGCCGGATCGCGGCCAGCAGGAACGAACGCGCGAACGCCTCGAGCGAATCGCTGTCCGGACCGTAGGCACTCGCCGTCCCCGGCAACTCGATGCGGGCATGATCCGCCGAGGCCCACGGCCTGAGAGCCAGCAGCAGGTCGTCCGCGGCCCGTCCCCAGTCGGTTCGGGTCAGGCCGGTGTACGACGCCTTCGTCACCGTCGGCTCCTCGACTTGCGAATGGTCCGCTGTACCAGCCTCAGTTGAGGCCCTTCAGCAACTGGCGGGCCATGACGATGCGTTGGACCTGGTTGGTGCCTTCGTAGATTTGGGTGATCTTGGCGTCGCGCATCATCCGTTCGACGGGGTAGTCGTGGGTGTAGCCGTAGCCGCCGAGGAGTTGGACGGCGTCGGTGGTGACGGCCATCGCGGTGTCGGAGGCGAAGCATTTGGCGGCGGCGCCGAAGTACGTCAGATCGGCGTCGTTGCGCTCCGACCTGGCCGCGGCGGCGTAGGTGAGCTGCCGGGCCGCCTCGATCTTCATGCCCATGTCGGCGAGCATGAACTGCAGGCCCTGGAACTCGGCGATCGCCTTGCCGAACTGCTTGCGCTCCTGCACGTAGCCGAGCGCGTAGTCGAGCGCGCCCTGCGCGATGCCGAGCGCCTGCGCGGCGATCGTCACGCGGGTGTGGTCGAGGGTCTGCATCGCGGTCGCGAACCCGGTGCCCGGGTCCCCGATCAGGCGGTCCGCAGGGATCCGGACGTTGTCGAAGTACACCTCGCGGGTCGGCGAGCCCTTGATGCCGAGCTTCTTCTCCGGCGCACCGAACGACACGCCCTCGTCGGACTTCTCGACGACGAACGCCGAGATGCCGCGCGACCGGGCGTCCGGGTCCGTGACCGCGAAGACCGTGTAGAAGTCCGAGACGCCGGCGTTGGTGATCCAGCGCTTCACGCCGTTGAGTACGTATTCATCGCCGTCGAGCACCGCGCGGGTCTTCATCGAGGCGGCGTCGGAGCCGGCCTCGGGCTCGGACAGGCAGTACGAGAACATCGAGTCGCCCGCGGCCACCGGCGGCAGGTAGCGCTGCTTCACCTCGTCCGAGGCGGACAGCAGCAGCGGCAGCGAGCCGAGCTTGTTCACGGCCGGTATCAGCGAGGACGAGGCGCACGCGCGGGCGACCTCCTCGATCACGATCACCGTGGCCAGCGCGTCCGCGCCGGCACCGCCGTACTGCTCCGGGATGTGCGGCGCGTGGAAGTCCGACGCCTTCAGCGCGTCGTACGACGCCTTCGGGAACTCGGCCAGCTCGTCCACGTCCCCGGCGTGCGGGGCGACCTTGGCGTCGCAGACGTCGCGAACGGCCTCGCGGATCGCCTGGTGCTCCTCGGACAGCGCGTACAGCTCGAATGAGTTACTCACGAGTTGCACTGTACGACGAACCTTCCGCCAACGGATGGCGTCGTACGCCGAAAGTGATCAACCGGACATGAGCCGGTCACCGGCCGATAACCACGATGGGTAGAGTCCCGGACATGAGTGAAGCGACGTCCCGTCCGCTGCGGATCGCCGTGATCGGCACCAACTACCTCGGCGCGAACACCGCCGCGGGAATGGCCGAGTTCGGTTTCGACGTGATCGGGGTCGAGATCGACGAGCACCGGCTGAAGCTGCTGAACGACGGCAAGGCCCCGCTGTACGAACCCGGGCTCGACCCGCTGCTGAAGAAGCACACCGAGTCCGGCCGGCTACGGTTCACCAGGGACTACACCGAGATCGCCGACTGGGCCGACGTGCACTTCGTCTGCGTGGGTACGCCGCAGCTCGAGGGCAGCGAGGCGGCCGACCTGTCCCAGGTGCACTCGGTGGTCGACATGCTCGCCCCGCTGCTGACCAGGCCGACGCTGGTCGTCGGGCGCTCCACCGTTCCGGTCGGTACGTCGACGATCGTCGAGCAGCGCCTGCACGCCGAGTCCCCGGCCGGTACGGCGGTCGAGCTCGCCTGGCAGCCGGAGTTCCTGCGCGAGGCGCACGGGGTGGAGGACACGCTGCACCCGGACCGGCTGGTCTTCGGTGTGCAGTCCGGCGATGCCGAGGCACGGCTGCGCGAGGTGTTCGCGACCCCGATCGCCGAGGGTACGCCGGTGATCGCGTGCAACCTGCCGACCGCGGAGCTGGTGAAGGCGGGCGCGAACGCGTTCCTGGCCACGAAGATCTCGTTCATCAACGCGCTCGCCGAGATGGCCGACGCGACCGGCGCCGACGTCACCCAGCTGGCCGACGCCCTCGGTCACGACAAGCGGATCGGCCGCGGCGCGCTGAACGCCGGCCCCGGGTACGGCGGCGGCTGCCTGCCGAAGGACCTGCGCGCGTTCATGCACCGCGCCGGCGAGCTCGGTGTCGAGGAGGTCATCACGCTGCTGCGCGAGGTCGACGACATCAACCAGCACCGGCGCGCCCGGATCGTCGACCTCACCCACGAACTGCTCGGCGGCGAGTGGGTCGGCAAGAACGTCACGGTGCTCGGCGCCGCGTTCAAGGCCGGTACGGACGACGTTCGCGACTCGCCCGCGCTCGACGTGGCCGGGCGGATCCAGCTGCACGGCGCGAACGTGACGGTCTACGACCCGGAGGCGATGGAGAACGCCCGCCGCGTCCGCCCGACGCTGCGCTACGCCCCGACCGCGATCGAGGCCTGCCGGGACGCACACGCCGTACTGCACCTCACCGAGTGGCCGGAGTTCCGTGAACTCGACCCGGCCGAGCTGAAAGAGCTCGTCAGCGACCCGGTCGTCGTCGACGCCCGGCTGAGCCTGGACGCCGAGGCCTGGCGCGCAGCCGGCTGGACCTACAGAGCCCCCGGTAAGCCCTAAGCGACGGTCGCCGCGCGGACGACGGGACGGCTCAGTACGGCGCAGGCGGTCAAGGCTGCCAGCACCGAGATGCCCAGGCAGACACCGGTGATGCCGAGACCGTTGACGTCGGACAGGCCGCCGAGCAGCGGATTCATCACGATCAGGGCGATGTTCTGGCAGAGCACGACGATCGACTGCAGTCGCGACTGGAACTCACGCTCCACCGAGTTCATCAGCAGCGGCAGCACGTGCCCGGTGAAGGTGCCGACGCCGATCCCGCTGACCACACCGGACGCGAACGTCAGCGGCAGCGGGTCGAACTGCGACAGACCGAGCAGACCGAGCGCGGCGAGCAGCAGGCCGAGCGCGGCGACGATGCCCGGCCGCGGGAACGCGCCGCGCATCAGGATCCGCAGCGCGATCACCCCGACGCCGAGGCTGCGGCTGGCGACGAGCAGGCCGCCGGTCGCGGCGTTCCATCCGTGATCGCGCGCGAGCAACGGGAACAGCAGGCCGTCGAGCGGCATCAGCAGACCGGCCGCGACGGTCATCGTGATCAGCAGCGAGCGGGTCAGCGGGCGGCCGAAGACGACCCGGATGCCGGCACCGATCGAGCGCAGCATGCCCGACGGCATTCGGCCCGCCGGAGCCATCGTCCGGCGCAGCACGATCAGCACGACGATCATCACGCCGAAGGTCAGCGCGTCGAAGCCGGCGGCCGCCTTCAGCCCGGCCCAGCTGACCAGGACACCACCCACCGCCGTACCGGTCACGGCGAACACCACGCCGGTCACCTGGAAGCTCGCCAGCGCCCGCGGGACCTGCTGCGGCGGGACGAGCAGCCGCGGCATCGCCCGCGAGGACGGCAGGAAGAACGCGTCGATCGAACCGACCACCAGCGCCACGATCACCAGCAGCCAGACCGGCTCCCCGACCGCGGACGACGCCGGGACGAGCGCGGCGGTGACGACGAACATCGCCGTACAGCTGGCCAGCAGGACGCGCGGGGCGCCGTACCGGTCGCCGATCGCTCCACCCACCAGGAGCAGCGCTGCGCGCGGGGCGGCGGCCAGCAGCAGGATGAGGCCGGCGACGCTGCCGCCGTGCCGGGTGGCGGACCAGCCGATGCCGAAGCTCATCGTCAGGTCACCGAGGAGGGACACGGCAGCGCCGAACAACCAGATCCAGTAGCGGACCGGAATGCGCTGCGTATCCGAATCAGTGGGCGGAGTCACGATCGACGACCTTAAACGACAACCGATGGGATCTCACGACTACCCGCCCCCGTCCTGTAGTAACCAGCCGGTGTTCAGCCTTTACGCAGCTCTTCCGCCCCGTCACGCACCGTGCTGCCCTTGCCTCGTGCGACCTCCGCGAGCGACTCCTGGAAGCCGATCATCCGCTCCCGCAACCGCTCGTCGGAAGCGGCCAGGATCCGGACCGCCAGCAGGCCCGCATTCCGAGCGTTCCCGATCGAGACCGTCGCAACCGGAACTCCGGCCGGCATCTGCACGATCGACAGCAGCGAGTCCATCCCGTCCAGGTATTTCAGCGGCACCGGTACGCCGATCACGGGCAGCGGCGTCACCGACGCCAGCATCCCGGGCAGGTGCGCCGCACCGCCGGCACCGGCGATCAGCACCTTGAGCCCGCGGGAGTGTGCTGACCGTCCGTAGTCGATCATCTCGGCCGGCATCCGGTGCGCCGAGACGACGTCTGCCTCAAAGGGCACGTCGAACTCCGCGCACACCTCGGCAGCCGCCTTCATCGTCGGCCAGTCCGAGTCCGACCCCATCACAATGCCGATCATGAACACGTCCTACTCGTCGATGGTGCCGGTCAGATAGGCGGCCGCGTGCCGCGCGCGTTCCCTGGTCTGTTCGAGGTCGTCGCCGTACGCCGTCACGTGGCCGACCTTCCGCCCCGGTTTCACCGACTTCCCGTAGAAGTGCACCTTCAGGCCGGGGTCGCGGGCCAGGCAGTGCAGGAGCCCGCGGTGCATGTCGTCGACGTCGCCGCCGAGCACGTTGACCATCACGGTGTACGGCGCCCGCGCGGCCGGCGATCCGAGCGGCAGGTCGAGCACCGCCCGCAGATGGTTCTCGAACTGGGACGTGACCGCGCCGTCGATCGACCAGTGGCCAGTGTTGTGCGGGCGCATCGCGAGCTCGTTCACCAGCAGCCGGCCGTCGCGGGCCTCGAACATCTCGACCGCCAGTACGCCGACCACGCCGAGCTCACCGGCGATCTTCAGCGCGGTCTGCTGGGCCTGCGCCGCCTTCTCCGGGGGCAGCCCGGGAGCGGGGGCGGTGACCTCGACGCAGATGCCGTCCTTCTGCACGGATTCGACGATCGGGTACGCGACCGCCTGGCCGTGCGGCGAGCGGGCCACGATCGCGGACAGTTCGCGGACGAAGTCGACCTTCTCCTCGGCCAGGATCGGTACGCCGCTCCCGAACGCCGTGCCGATCTGGGGATCCTCCGGCCCGTCGACGAACCACACGCCCTTGCCGTCGTACCCGCCGCGGGTGGTCTTCAGGATGATCGGGAAACCGCCGACCCGCTTGGCGAAGTCCGCGACGTCCGCGGGCGTCGCAACCACCTGGTGCGCCGGCGAGGGCGCGTCGAAGGTGTCCAGCCGGGCGCGCATCACGGCCTTGTCCTGGGCGTGTACGAGCGCGTCCGGACCGGGCCGGACCGCGATCCCGTCCGCCTCGAGCGAGTGCAGCAGGTCCGTCGGGACGTGCTCGTGGTCGAAGGTCACCACATCGCACTCGGCCGCGAACCGCCGTACCGTCTCCGCGTCCTTGTAGTCGCCGACAGGCGCGTCCGCGACGGCCTGCGCGGCCGACACCGCGGGCCCCTCCGCGAGCACGCGGAGCTGGACGCCGAGCGCGACAGCCGTCTCCTGGGTCATCCGGGCCAGCTGCCCGCCGCCGACCATGCCGACCACGGGCGTACCGGCAGGGAGCTCGTTTCGATCGAACTTCACAGCCGTGAGCCTAATGTCCATACATCATGCGTCGTACGGCGGCCGGGTTTGACACTCTGGGGCGCGCGGGGGATTTCGGTGTGGAGCCGGTCGCCAGGTACCGTGGGAAGCTGCCCTCCCGTTGCGGTGTGATCACAGAAGGTTCCGAACCCCGTTGAAGCTCGTCACCAAGCTGTACCGCCAGTTCCAGCACCTGGTGCACGAAGTGGCCAAGTTCGGTCTTGTCGGTCTGCTCGGCCTGGTCGTCGACCTGCCGATCTACAACTGGCTGGTGTTCAACAACCCGACGGTGCTGGGCGACTCCGCGATCGGCATGCTGCACCACAAGCCGCTGACCGCGAAGCTGATCTCGACCACGGTCGCCACCGTCGCGACGTACTTCGGGAACCGGTACTGGACGTGGCGGCACCGCGAGCGCTCCGGGCTGCACCGTGAGTACGTGCTGTTCTTCGTGCTGAACGGGATCGGCCTGCTGATCGCGGCCGGCTGCCTGGCCTTCTCGCGGTACGTGCTGGACCTGCACACGTGGCTGTCGGACAACATCGCGGCGAACTTCGTCGGCCTGGGGCTGGGCACCCTGTTCCGCTTCTGGTCGTACCGGAAGTTCGTGTTCAAGGAAGAGATCGCCCTCGACGAGGCCGAGCACACGCCGGCGCCGGACTCCCCGGCCGAGCTCGACGGCGAGTCGACCGGGGACCTGCCCGCGGTTCGCTGAATCACTCCCCGGTGAGCGGGGCGCCTGGGTCCTTCAGCCGGGCGTAGACGTTGTCGGCGAAGGTCGCCGGGACCTTGCCCAGCGACTGGATCACCGTGCTGGTCCCGGTGAAGCGCCCGACGGCGTACAGGTAGGCCGAGTCGGTGTCCTTGTCGATGCTCAGCAGGATCGTGCCGTAGACACCGCACTTCTGCGTGAGCAAGGTCTCGAACCCCTGCCAGGTGCGGGTGCGGACCTGTTTCACGACGGGCTTCATCGGCGAGCTGGTCGGAATGTGGATCGTGTACAGCGCACCGCCGCGGGTGTTCGCGACGAAGGTGTCGTAGGTCGCCGACTTGCTGACCAGCGCCATCGACTTCACCGAACTGAAGCCGGGGGTGGATCCGGTACTGCGCCAGACGCCCTTGCTGCTGACGCTCCACCGGAAGAGCACGCCGTCGCTGCGCAGGCCGTACACGTTCCAGCGCCTGACCCCGCCCTGGGTCGGACCCTGGTACTCGGCTTCCTCCACGATCGTGAAGCTCCCCCAGCCGCCACCGATCCGCCGTAGGCTCGCCGGCGGGTTGTCGATGATGCCGTCGCCGTGGGCGCCGTACGCCGCCTGGTAGAGCGCGTCGCCGATGACGACGTAGCCGTAGACGTCGTATTCGGAACCGTCAGGGCCCTGGTCGATCAGCACCGACATCGAGGCCATCACCTTCACCTGCCCCGGCGCGAACGCTCCACGCCCGAGCACCTGACCGCTCGCCTTGGGCGGCGTAGTGGACAGGATGCCCAGATTGTCGTGGTCACCTTTCGCGGTGACCGACGACGCCGACATGCCGCAGCTGGCCGTTGCCGTAGCGGACGCCGTACCGGCCGGCACCAGGACCGTGGCGGCGAGCAGAGCCGCCGCCGTTGTTGCGAGTGGCTTGATCATTGGTCCACCCCCTCTATCTGCCTTGATGGTCCTAAATGAGCTGTGGTTGTCGGTAGGGCGTGTGAAGATGCGAGGATGAGCGACTTCGAAGTGCGGGCGGTGCGGGCGGACGAGCACGACTTGATCTGGGAGCTGTTCGCCGGGGCGATGATGTTCGAGTCGCCCTCGGACGAGCTCGACCGGCAGTTGTTCGAGCCGGAGCGGGCCCTGGCGGCCACCGACGGCGACGAGATCATCGGGACCACCAAGGTCCTGACGCGGGACCTGTCGGTGCCCGGCGCGGTGATCGACGCCGCGCACGTGACCGGGGTCGGCGTCCGCCCGACGCACCGCCGGCGCGGCGTGATGTCCGGCCTGATCGGGCGGCAGTTGCGCGAGGTGCCCGAGGCGATCGCGGTGCTGTGGGCGAGCGAGCCGACGATCTACGGACGGTTCGGGTACGCCGCGGCCGCCTGGGAGACGAACTACGAGATCGACCTGCACCGTGTTGGTCCGCCCAACGACCGGATCCGTCCCGGTGCACTCGGCGTACTGACCGTCGACGAGGCGCTCAAGGAGCTCCCGTCCGTACTGCGTCGTCTGCAGGAGCAGCGCGCCGGGGTATCCGGGCGGTCCGAGCTGCGGTGGCAGAAACACCTGCAGGACAAGCAGGAGGACCGCAACGGGCGGACCGCGCGACAGATCCTGGTGCACCGCGACGACGACGGCACGATCGACGGGTATGCACTGTGGCGCGGCAAGATGAACTGGGTCGCGGTCGGCCCGGCGAACGAGGTACACGTCCAGGAGCTGGTCGCGCTGCACCCGACGGCGTACCGGGAGCTGTGGCAGCACCTGTTGACAATGGATCTCAGTGCGAAGCTCCTCTACGGCCACGCCTCGATGGACGAGCCGCTGCAACAGCTGGTCAGTACTCCGACCGCGCTCGACCGCCGCGTCGGCGAATCGCTCTGGGTGCGGGTGACCGACGTACCGCGGGCGCTTCAGCAGCGGCGCTACACCACAGCTGTGGACGTCGTGCTCGACGTGACCGACGGCCTGATCGAGGCGAACAACGGGCGGTTCCGGCTGACCGCCGACGGATCTTCGGTCACCTGCGCGCGCACCGAGGACCCGGCCGACCTGAGTCTCTCGGTCACCGAGCTCGCAGCGGCGTACCTCGGTGACCGTCCGCTGGCCGAGTTCGCCCTGACCGAGCGCGTCGTCGAACACACCCCCGGCACCCTCGCGAGCACTACTGCAGCCTTCCGCTGGCCGCTTTCCCCGGTGAGCCTGGAGATTTTCTAGCCGCCAGTGCCGAGGCCGGCGACCAGGTTGACGGTGCCGGCCAGGATGACTGCGCCGAACAGGTAGGACAGGAGTGCGTGGCGCAGGGCTGTGTGGCGGATCTCGGACGACTGCAGGTCGGTGTCGGAGACCTGGAAGGTCATTCCGAGCGTGAAGGCGAGGTACGTGAAGTCCTGGTAGTCCGGCGGGGCGTCCTGGTGGAAGTCGACGCCGCCTTCCTCCTCCACGTAGTACAGCCGCGCATACCGCAACGCGTACACGGTGTGCACCGTGAACCAGGACAACGCGATGCTGCCCACCGCGAGACCGCCGAGCGCGTTGCGTCGGGCGCTTTCGGCGCCGGAGCCCTGGACCAGCAGGTAGCCGACCGCGACCAGGCTGGCGACCGCGGCGACGAGCAGTACGACGTCACTGAGCGCCCGGCCCGGATCCTCCCTGGTCGCGTGCGCGCCGGTGCGGTGCGCGTCCATCCGCCGTACGGTCAGCCAGACCCAGACGACGAACAGCAGCGCGGCCACGTCCCAGCCGGCCAGCGGTGCATACGTCCACCCGATCGTCAGCCCGGCCACGACAGCGACGACCAGCCCGGCGCCCAGCGTCACAGCCAGCCGGGTGCGCGAGTGTGTACTCACCCACCACGGATCGGAAGTCTCCGGCTGCGCTGCCATCGGCGACCGTCTAGCGGTCGTCGGAGCTGAAGATCGTGTCGCCGTCGTCGCCGCGGGGCTGCTCCTGTTTCTGGGCCTGATTCTGGGACTGCTGCGGGCGTCGGCGCAGCTGCTCCGGGGGTTGCTCGTCCTCGAGGATGCCGTCACCCGGCTTGCCCTCCGGACCACCGAACAACAGGTCGGACATCTGCAGGTGGACGTGCTCGACGTGCGGTACGTCGGGGAGCACCACCTGGCCGCGCTCGCCGGCGGACTCGATGTGCAGCGTGCCGCAGCCGAGCATCCGGTCGATCAGCCCGTGCTCGTAGGAGACGTCGTTGATCCGCATCAGCGGGATGTCCCGGCCGGTCCGGGTGAGCACGCCGTGCCGGGTGATGAGGCGCCGGTTGGTGATCGTGTACGTCGAGAAGAACCAGTCCAGGAACGGCTTCAGCGCGAACATCGCGAGCACCACCACGCCGACCGCGAGGATCGCGATCCGGGCCGGTGTCTGCAGCGACCCGGACGGCACGATCGCGGCCAGGAACCCGCCCAGGCCCGCCACCACCAGCAGCAGGAAGACCGGGCCGATCAGCGCCTTCCAGTGCGTCCGGGTGCTGACGACGACGTACTCGTCCTCGCCCAACAACTTCGCCGAGATCGCCATGGGCCCAGTCTCACAGGTCGCGGGTTCGGTTGTCCCGTCCCGACACGAACGGCGCAAAGATGGTTTAACACTTCACAAAATGCATACAGTGAGCCAGGATGCGCGAGGGGTTGTCAGCTGGGGGACGAGAAGGAGCCGTGATGGCAGTCTTGTCGATACTCGACCGGGAGCACACCGTCGCACCGCCCGGGTACAGCCGCTGGCTGATCCCGCCGGCCGCGCTGGCCGTTCATCTCTGCATCGGCCAGGCGTACGCGACGAGCGTTTACAAGACCTCGATGGTGAAGCACTTCGGCACCAGCCAGACCGCCGTCGGCGTGGTGTTCAGCATCGCGATCGTGATGCTCGGCCTGTCCGCCGCGGTCGGCGGCACCTGGGTCGAGCGCAACGGGCCGCGGAAGGCGATGTTCGTGGCCGCCTGCTTCTGGGCGTCCGGCTTCCTGGTCGGCGCCCTCGGCATCGGCACCGGCCAGCTCTGGCTGGTCTACCTCGGGTACGGCGTGATCGGCGGAATCGGCCTCGGGATCGGCTACATCTCCCCCGTCTCCACGCTGATCAAGTGGTTCCCGGACCGGCCGGGTCTCGCGACCGGTCTGGCGATCATGGGCTTCGGCGGCGGCGCACTGGTCGCCAGCCCGCTGTCCCGCCAGTTGCTCGGGCTCTACGACTCCGGCTACGACCCGGACGTCAGTACGTCGGTTGCGGGCGGCGGGGCCCTGGTCGGGCTGTTCGTGACGCTCGGCATCGGCTACTTCGTGATCATGATGTTCGGCGTCTTCAACATCCGGGTGCCTGCCGACGGTTGGGCCCCGGAGGGCTTCGACCCGGCGTCGGTGCGGCAGAAGGCACTGGTCACCACCGCCAACGTCTCCGCGGCGAACGCGATCAAGACGCCGCAGTTCTGGTTCCTGTGGGTCGTGCTGTTCTGCAACGTGACCGCCGGGATCGGCATCCTCGAGCAGGCCAGCCCGATGATCCAGGACTTTTTCCGCGGTTCCGGCGGCAAGTCGACGGTCGCGGTCGCCGCCGCGGCCGGGTTCGTCGGCCTGCTGTCGATCTTCAACATGGGCGGCCGGTTCGGCTGGTCGACGACGTCGGACGTCATCGGCCGCAAGCCGATCTACGCGATGTACCTCGGCGTCGGGATCATCGCGTACACGCTGCTCGCGACCGTCGGCCACACCAGCACGGTCGTCTTCGTCCTGCTGGCCGCGATCATCATCTCGTTCTACGGCGGTGGCTTCTCGACCGTTCCGGCGTACCTGCGGGATCTCTTCGGGACCTACCAGGTCGGCGCGATCCACGGCCGGCTGCTGACCGCGTGGTCCGCGGCCGGGATCGCCGGGCCGCTGATCATCAACGGGTTCCTCGACCACGAGGGCAAACCGGGCACGCTGACCGCGTCGGCGTACCGGCCGGCGCTGTTCACGATGGTCGGCGTCCTGGCGGTCGGGTTCGTCGCGAACCTGCTGATCCGCTCGGTGGCCGACCGGTTCCACGAGAAGGCCGAGACGACGATGGAGGCGACGTCATGAACCAGACCCCGCGCCTGGTGATCTCCTGGCTGCTGGTCGCCGTGCTCCTCGGGTACGGCGTCATCGAAACCCTGATCACGGCGGTCAAGATCTTCACCTCATAGAGCGAAAACGATCAAGTACGACGGGCCCGGCGGCGGCACGATGGTCCTATGACCGACGTGTTCGCCGCCTTCGTCTCGGTACTGGCCGATGCGCTGGACGAGCACGAGGCGACGGCGGCCGAGCTGGCGGCCCGGGTCCGGTTGTCGCGGTCGCACCTGGACCGGATGGTCGAGGCGGCGGCGGGTGAGCGGCCCGCGCGGCTGCGGCGGCGCATCCTGCTCGAGCGTGCGGCGTACCGGCTGCTGACCGGTCGCGGGAACATCCTGGACGTCGCGGTCGAGGCCGGGTACGGGTCGCACGAGGCGTTCACCCGAGCCTTCAGCCGCGCGTACGGCGTACCGCCCGCGGAATGGCGCGGCCGGCCGGACCGGATCCGGCTCGACGCGCCCAGCGGTATCCATTTCCACCCGCCGAACGGGCTGCGGGTACCGGCGCGAGACGAGGTGAGTTCGATGGATCTGGTGCGTTCGATGGTTGACCACCATGTGTGGCTGCTCGGCGAGATGCTGCGGCAGGCGTCGCGGCTGACCGACGAGCAGCTCGACCGGCCGATCGAGATCTCGGTCGAGGGGATCGACGCCGAGCCGACGCTGCGCTCGCTGCTGTCGCGGCTGGTCGGGCAGCTCGGGATGTGGCACGCGAACCTGGCCGGTCAGGAGTACGACTTCTCCGTCGAGCAGGGCGAGAGCGTGCAGAGCATGGGCCGCCACCTGGACGAGGTCGGCCCGGCGTTCGCGGGCGAGGTCGGCGAGCTGTGTACGGCGAACCGGCTGGACGAGCTGATCGTGTGTCCGGGCGACAGCGTCGAGGTCTACACGGCCGGCGCGATGATCGCGCATGTGCTGACGTTCGCGTCGTACCGGCGGACGCTGGTCGCGGGCGCGCTGCACGACGCGGGCTGCGACGACCTGGACAGCGGCGATCCGATCCGCTGGATCAGCTGATGTCCGCGCGGCTGATCGCGGTGAACGTGGTGCACGAGGTGATCCGCGGGCCGACGCGCTGGACCGCCATCGACAAGCGGCCGGTGAGCGGGACGGTCGAGGTCGGCGAGCTGGGGCTGGTCGGTGATCGGCAGTGCGACACGCGGTACCACGGCGGGCCGGACAAGGCGCTGTATGCCTACGCGGCCGAAGACGCCGAGTGGTGGGCGGGTGAGCTGGGCCGGGAGATCCCGCCCGGGTTGTTCGGCGAGAACCTGACGACGTACGGGCTCGACATCACCGGTGCGGTGATCGGAGAGCGGTGGCGGATCGGCGGACCGGTGCACGGGATCCTGGTCGAGGTCCGCTCACCGCGTACGCCGTGCGGGAACCTGTCGGGGCGGATGGGCATCCACCGCTTCCACCACCGCTTCGCCCGCACCGGCCGCGTCGGCGCCTACCTGAAGGTGCTGGAAACCGGTTCGGTCCGCGCCGGCAACCGAATCACCGTCGTCCACCGCCCGGCCGGCGGACAAACGATCGGTTCAGGCGCGGCGTAGGTGGGTGACATCTCCTGCTGCCAATGGACGAGGACCGTCGGAGGTGTCGACGACGAGCCGGCCATCGTCCGCCAGGTCGCGAGCAGTGCCTTCGAGGAACGTGCCGTCGGGGAGTTCCACCCGTACCGCCTGCCCGATCGTTGCCGACAGTTCGCGGTACTCCGGGAGCACCACAGCAGGATCACCCGCGGCGTCGACCCAGGACTGATAGCGAGACGCGAGTTCACGCAGTACGGCGGCCATGACCGTCACGCGGTCGGTCGTGGTGGCATGCTCCAGCGCGAGCGACGTGGCTGCCTCGTGCGGTTTCTCCTCCGCGCGCAGGGTCACGTTGAGGCCGATGCCGATGATCGCGGCGGGTCCTTCGACGCGCTCCAGGAGGATGCCGGCGAGCTTGCGGTCCTCGACCAGTACGTCGTTCGGCCACTTCACCTGCGCAGGCACCTCAGCAACCCGACGTACTGCGGCCGCAACGGCCAGCGGCACCAGCAACCCCAGCCACGGCCACCGTGCCGCGTCGACACCGGTCGGGCGCAGCAGAGCCGACATGAGCAGTGCGGACCGTGGCGGTGTCGTCCAGGTACGTCCCAGCCGGCCCCGCCCGGAGGACTGGTGCTCAGCAGCGACGACTAGGCCCTCTGGCTGACCAGCTGCGGCCGCAGCCGCCACGACAGCGTTCGTCGACGGCGTGTCCTCTACGACGTCGATCTGCGTCCACAACGAACCCGGACGCACCAGCCGCCCCCGCAGGAACTTCTCGTCCAGCGGGGGCCGCTCCAGGTCGCTGAAACTCATCCGGTGTTCTGCAGCCCTGCGGCAACGCCGGAAACGGTCAGCAACAGCAGCCGCCTGGTCCGTACGATCTGCTGCTCGTCCAGCGAGTCATCGGTCCGCAGCGTGCGCAGCGCCCGCAGCTGCAGGTAGCTGAGCGCGTCGACGTACGGGTTGCGCAGCTCGACCGCACGGCCCAGCACGCGGCGCCCTTGCAGCAGGCGCTCCTGGTCGAGCACCTTGAGCACCCACTCGGTCGTCAGCTCGTGCTCGTTCAGCATCTGCTCGGTCAGGTCGGGCCGGTCGCCCAGCTCCAGGTAGCGGCCGAGAATGCGCCGGTCCGTCTTGGCCAGCGACATCTCCGCGTTCTCCAGCATCACCTGGAACAGCGGCCAGTTCTGGTTCGCGTCCCGGAGCAGGTCGACGTCCCCGACAGCGGAGAGCGCCGTACCGAGGCCGTACCAACCAGGCGCGTTCACCCGGGCCTGCGACCACGCGAACACCCACGGGATGGCTCGCAGGTCCTCCAGCGACGACACCGCGACACCACGCCGCGCCGGCCGCGAACCAAGCGGCAGCTGACCTAGCTCCTCCAGCGGGGTCACCGTGCTGAACCACTCCGCGAAGCCGTCCGCCTTGACGAGCCGGTGGTACGCCGTACGCGACGCCTCGTCGAGCGTCTTCTCCACGACAGCGAACCGGTCGGCCGCCGCGAGTGCCCGCTCCTCGATGGTCGGCGTCGATGCGAGCAGCGTTGCCGCCGTCACCTGCTCGATGTGCCGCTGCGCGATCGGCGCATTGCCGTACCGGGCCGGAATCGCCTCGCCCTGCTCGGTGAGCTTGAACCGCCCCGCCACGGAGCCAGGGGCCTGAGCCAGTACGGCGCGGTTGGCCGGGCCACCGCCCCGCCCGAGCGCACCACCACGGCCGTGGAACAGCGTCAGCCGGATCGCGTTCCGCTGCGCCCACGCGGTGATCCGCGCCTGCGCGTCGTACAGCGCCAGCGTCGCCGATACCGGGCCGACGTCCTTCGCGGAGTCGGAGTACCCGAGCATGACCTCGAAGCGCCGGTCGTTCGCGGTCAGCCGGTGCCGGACCCGGGTGAGCTGGATCGCGTTGTCCAGCACCTCCACCGAGTTCTGCAGGTCTTCGCCGGTCTCGAACAGCGGTACGACGTCGAGCTCGATCGGCCGCCCGTCGAGCGCGGCGTCGGCCAGCTCGTACACAGCGGCCAGGTCACCGGCATTGCGGGTGAACGACACGACGTACCGCCGGCAGGCCTCCGGGCCGAAGCGCTGCTGGATCTGCGCGATGACGCGGAGGGTCGCGAGCACCTCCTCGGTCTGGTCGGACAGCTCGCCACCGCCGAGCACCTCTTCGAGGGCCTTGGCGTGCACCGCGGAGTGCTGGCGGATCTCCAGCTCGGCCAGGTGGAAGCCGAACGAGTTCACCTGCCAGATGAGCTGCTGCAGCTCGCCGAACGCCTGGCGGGGAGCGCCGGCGGTGACCAGCGAGTCCTGCAGGACCTTGAGCTCGTGCAGGAAGTCTGCGGACCGCGGGTACCCGAAGTCGGCGTCGCGGGCCCGGGTCGCGGCCAGACGGCGCGCCGCCAGGAGCAGGAGCTGCCGGTGCGGCTCGGCCGGCGAGCGGGTCTCGATGTCGGTGATCAGCTCCGGGTTGACCGCACGGGCGTCCTCCAGGATGCGCCGCACCGGCGCCGAGGGCGGGGTGGTCGCGGCGTCCAGGGTCAGCGCGCGGCCGAGGTCCTCGGTGGCCTGCTCCAGCGCCCGCAGGACGTGGTCGGCCTGGATCTGCATGGCCTCCCGGGTGATCGCCGCGGTGACGTTCGGGTTGCCGTCGCGGTCGCCGCCGATCCAGGAGCCCAGGTGGACGAACGGCGCGACCACCGGGGTCCGCGTACCGGCCGCGTCACCGGCGAGCGCGTCGTCGAGCCGGCGGTACACGTTGCCGACAACGGTGAACAGGGTCTCCTCGAAGACCGCCATCGCGGACCGGACCTCGTCCAGCGGCGAAGGGCGGCTGGTGCGGAGTTGCGACGTACGCCAGAGGACGTCGACCTGCTCGACCAGGCGTCGGCGGTTCTCCGCCAGGTCGCTGTCGCCGGCCCGTGGGTCGTGCCGCTCGTCCAGCAGCGACGTGATCCGGCGGATCGTCGCCAGTACGGCGCGGCGCCGGGCCTCGGTCGGATGCGCGGTCAGGACCGGGCGGAACTCCAGACCGTTGAGCAGCGCGCGGGCCTGCTGCTCGCCACTGTCGCGGGTGATCTGCTCGACGGCCTGGGCCAGCTCGGACACCACCGCCTCGCTGCCGGCCCGGTCGCGCTCGCGGAGCACCCGGGCCCGGTGCAGCTCCTCGCTGAGGTTGGTCAGGTGGAAGTAGCAGGTGAAGGCCCGTGCCACGTCCTCGGCCCGCTCGTGCGGCCACGAGGCGACCAGCTCCTCGGCTGCTGCGCCGTCGCCGGCGATGGTCAGCTCGCGCAGTTTCTCGACGTCGTCGAGCAGCGGCTGGCCGGCGTACTCGACCAGAACCTTGCCGAGGATCTCGCCGAGCAGGCGGACGTCGGCCCTGAGTTCCTCAGGCACCTCGAACCGCGCGCGGGTACGGGTCTGGTTTCCGGTCTCGCTCACGTTCGCCCACCCTATCGGCGCGCGCACGTCTGTGCTCACGAGTCCGCCCACTGGAAGCCGATCGTGACCGCTTGTTCAGCTACTTCACAGTAGGGGCCGGATCAGATACTGCCGAATCCGCCGCCGACGACCTGCGAGACGGTGCGGGCCAGTTCGGCCGGGGTGCGGTCGGTGGCGTCGTTGGCGAGCATCCGGGCGCAGGCCTCGATCATCGACGCGAGCAGTTCGGCCAGAACCGGGAGGTTCGCGTCCGGGTCGGTCACGCCGGGGAGGGATTTCGTCATCGTCAGCCGCAGGCTCTCGACCAGGAACGCGCGGGCCGCCCGGACCCGTTCCGAGACGACCGGCGCGGCGCCGTACTGCGCGCCGAACACGATCCGCCAGGACTGGGGATTCTTCTGTACGGCGGTGAGGAACCCTGTCACGCCGTCGAGGACATGTTCCGCGGGTGTGCCGACAGTCGGGTCGGCCGGGAGCGCGGCGACGATCGAGATGACCAGGTGCTGCTCCTCGCGGGCGAGCAGGGCCAGCAGCAGGTCGTCGCGGTTCGCGAAGCAGTCGTAGACGACCGGCTTGGTGACACCGGCGGCGTCCGCGACGGACTGCATCGTCGTACCGGCGTACCCCTTGGCGGCGAAAACCTCGAGGGCCGCGTCCAGGATCAGCGGCCGGCGGCGCTCCGGACCGAGATGCTGTGCGCGGCGGCGTTTGTCCTCAGCCACTTGACAAAGCTACAACAGCGTAGGAAGTTCCTACAGTCTGGTAGGAACTGCCGCGGGGGTGGTCGATGACCGAGCGAGGCAGTGCCGGCTGGCTCGAGTCCGAGGGCATCACGGCTTTGGACGCGAGCGAGCTCGCCCGGCTGGTCGACCGGACGTCGGAGCGGGAGCTCCGGCATCGGCTCATCGGGGGAGTGCGGGAGATCGCGTTGCGCGAGATCTTTCGCCGGATGCCGGAGTACCTCCGACCCGCCCGGGCCGCCGGATTCGACGCTGTGATCAGCTGGCAGATCACCGGCGCGGGCGGGGCCGGCCGACCGGACGCCGTCGACGAGTACTGGCTGCGTGTCCACGACGGCCGCTGCACACCCCTGCCGCCGCAGCCCACGCCCGCGGACATCACCATCCGCACCGACCCCACCACCCTGCTCCGCATCGTCACCGGCAACGAGGACCCGATCCTCGCCGTCCTCAAGCAACGCCTCTCCGTCCGCGGCGACCTGGCCGGCGCCGCCCGCCTCCCCAAACTCTTCACCACCGGCCCCGCCTGACCCCTCCATCACGCCCACCGCCTACCCCTCCCTGCGAGCCCACCTGCCCCCTCCCCCGCGCGGGCCCGCCTATCCACTCCCAGAGCCGGCCCTGCCTGACCCCTCCCAGCGTGGGCCCTGCCTGACCACTCCCAGCGCGGCCCTGCCCCCTAGGGCGGTCAGCGGCTCGTGCTCCTGGTCAGCGGCTTGGCGTCTCCGTGGTTCGGCCTGCCGCCTGCCCGGCCCCGTGGGTGTTGGGCCTACGACCTTCCGCGGCCTGCCCCTGAGCCACCCGCGGCCCCGCCTGACCCCTCCCCTGTGCGGTCAGCGGCTGGTGCTCCAGGTCAGCGGCTTGAGGCTCCAGATCAGCGGCTTGGCGTCTCCGTGGTTCGCCCTGCCGCCTGCCCGGCCCCGTGGGTGTTAGGCCTACGACCTTCCGCGGCCTGCCCCTGAGCGACGCGCGGCGCCTCTGCGGCCGACATCTGCCCACCGAAGGCAGCCCGCATAGCCACCAACTCCTGGTCCTGCCCACCCGCCCCACGCACCCCCTGCCCAGCCTGCCCCTGCTGACCTTGCCCGCGCTGCCCCTGCCCCGCCGGCCCGTACCCTTGCCCTTGCTGCCCGTGCGCCTGCTGACCTTGCGGGCCCTGCCCGGGCTCGTTACGGCCCTCGGCCTGTTGCAGGCGGGCCTGCTGCTCGGCCGGTGACTGCTGCGCGAACGCAACCTGCCGCGGCTGCTGCACGGCACGTTGCGGCTGCTGGTGCGGTTGGGCCTGTTGCTGCGCCGGCTGTTGTTCCTGCGCAGCAGGCCGCGGTTGCTGCTGCGCAGCGGGCTGCTGCTGTGGTTGCGGCTGCTGCTGTGGTTGCGGCTGCTGCTGCGACGCAGGTTGTTGCTGCGCAGCAGGCTGCTGTTGCGCCGGGGGCTGCTGCTGGTGCGGTTGGGACTGTTGCTGCGCTGGCGGTTGGTGCTGCGCAGCAACCTGCGGTTGCGACTGTTGCTGCACCGCCGGTTGTTCCTGCGCAGCACGCTGCGGTTGAGGCTGCTGCTGCGCCGCGGGCTGCTGCTGTGGTTGGGGTTGTTGTTGTGCTGGCGGTTGGTGCTGCGCAGCAAGCTGCGGTTGCGACTGTTGCTGCGCCGCCGGTTGTTCCTGCGCAGCAGGCTGCGGTTGAGGCTGCTGCTGTGACGGCTGCTGCGCGCCGGCTTGCTGCTGCGCCCCGGGCTGCTGCTGTGCATGAGGTTGTTGCTGTGCTGCGGGCTGCTGCTGTGGTTGCG
>DASXXB010000197.1:0-6574 GCA_036503355.1 Kribbella sp.
GCCAACGACCTGCGGCACATCCGCGACACCGTGCTCGGCCTGATCGCGAGCGACACCGGGCAGCCGTTCGACGTCGTCCACGAGGACTCGCTGCACGACCACTGGTACACCGCCGAGCAGGCCCGCGAGTACGGGTTCATCGACCACATCGTCGAGTCCTTCGACCAGGTGATGCCGAGGAGGGCAGCGGCATGAGCAGCTATACCATTCCGAACGTGATCGCGCAGCACCCGCGGGGTGAGCGGATCATGGACGTCTACTCGCACCTGCTGACCGAGCGCATCGTGTACCTCGGTACGCCGATCGACTCCGGCGTCGCGAACGCGATCATCGCGCAGTTGCTGCACCTCGAGACCGACAGTCCCGAGTCGGAGATCAACCTCTACATCAACTGCGAGGGCGGCGACATGTCCGCGATGCTCGCGATCTACGACACCATGCGCTACATCCAGGCGCCGATCGCGACGTACGGCGTCGGGCAGGCGATCGCCGCCGGGGCCGTGCTGCTGGCGGCGGGGACCGAGGGGCGCCGGGCGATCCTGCCGCACGCGCGCGTCGTCCTGCACCAGCCGGCCGGACGCGGTCAGGGCACCATCCCGGACCTGATCCTGCAGGCCGACGAGGTGGTGCGGGTCCGCGGCCAGGTCGAGGAGATCCTTGCGCGGCACACCGGCCAGACGGTCGAGCGGCTGCGGCACGACACCGACCGCGACCACGTGCTGACCGCCCAGGCCGCGAAGGAGTACGGCCTCGTCGACCACGTGATCGCCGAACGCACCCCGGTCCCCGCGCTCACCTGAAGCGGATCGCCAGGCCATCACAATTGACCCGCCGGCGCGCTCCCACGCCTGCGGGCGGCGGGAGTCGTCGATTGTGATGGCCTGGAGATCCGGCCTAGCCGGCGGCGGCCAAGACCCGGTCCGCCACGGCGGCGTGGTGGAGGCAGTCGGTCTTCGGGCGGCCGACGCGGTTCGTCAGGTACGCGTACGCGATCCGGCGGTCCGGGTCGGCCCAGCCGATGCAGCAGTTGCTGCCGTTGTGGCCGAACGTCCGTACGCCGCTCAACGTCCCGAGCGACGTCACCGCACCGTCCACCCAGCGCGGTCCGCCGAGCTGGAACCCTTGTGACCAGCGGATCGGCGCCCGCGCGGTGCGGTCGATGTCCCCGTCGCTGCTCGGTTCGACCGCGACCGCAAGCGACTCCGGCCGCAGCAACCGCCCGTCCAGCAACGCCTGGTATAACCCGGCCAGGTCGCGGGCCGTCGTCGACATCCCCGCAGCCGGTACGACGGCAGCGCGCGTACTGCGCTTGTTCACCACGGACTGGATGAACGGCCCGAGCGGACCGGACGCCATGATCGGGACGTGCCGTGACCACTCCTCGGCGGGCACACCGAGAAACGAGTCGGCCGCGTCGAGCGGTTCCAGGACGGACCGGCGTACCAGCTCGCCCATCGACAGACCGGTGCAGCGGCGCGCGACCTCGCCGAGGATGAAGCCGAACGCCAGCGGGCTGTACGCGACCGTCCCGATCGGCCAACGCAGCTTGGCCTCCTCGATCCGGCGCAGCGAACGCTCCCAGTCGGTCATCGCCCGGACCTCCCCGACGTACGAGCCGGCGTTCGACAGCCCGGACCGGTGCCGCAGCACCTCGCGGATGGTGATCTCGCGCTTCCCGTTCTGCGCGAACTCCGGCCAGTACGCCGCCACCGCGTCGTCGAGGTGCAACCGGCCGGACTCGACCAGCTGGTGGATCACGACCGCGAGGTACGGCTTGCTCGCGGAGAAGAGCCAGAACAATGCGTTGGGTGAGCACCGGAAGGATCGGTCGAGCACCACGCGCCCGTCCCGGACGACGCACAGCTGCGCGATCCCGCCGCGCGCCTCGACCAGCCCGATCGCCTCCGCGAGCCGATCGGGGTCGAAGCCGGCGTCCCGGGGATCGCCGACCCCACCGAACTCCATGAATTCCACTGTGCCTGCCGGGTCAAGCTACTGTCGGGGCGTGAGCGTTCCTGAGGCCGATCCGCGACCGGACAGTGAGATCGAGCGGATCCTGGTGGTCGTCGCGCACCCCGACGACATCGACTTCGGCGGCGCCGGGACGGTCGCCCTGTGGACCAAGGCCGGCATCGAGGTGCAGTACTGCATCGTCACCGACGGGCAGGCGGGCGGCTTCGAACCGGAGCGCGATCGCGCGGAGATTCCCGGCGTACGGCGGGCCGAGCAGACCGCCGCCGCGCAGCATGTCGGCGTCCGCGACCTGCACTTCCTCGGCTACCAGGACGGCGCCGTCGAGGCGACCGCCGCCCTGGTCCGCGACATCAGCCGGGTGATCCGCACGGTCCGCCCGCAACGACTCGTCACCCAGTCGCCCGAACGCTCGTGGAACCGGCTGCAGGTCTCGCACCCCGACCACCTGGCCGCGGCCGAGGCGGCGGTCCGCGCGTTCTATCCCGCCGCCGGGAACCCGTACGCGTACCCGGACCTGGCGGAGGAGGCCTGGGACGTCGGCGAGCTGTGGATGATCGACCACCCGGTCGCGAACCACTACGTCGACGTCACCGACACCTTCGACCAGAAGCTCGCCGCGCTGCTGTCCCACACCAGCCAGCACCGCGACCCCGAAGGCCTCCGCACCGGAATCCGGGCCAACTTCGCCCGCGTCGCCGCCACTGCCGGCTTCCCCGCCAACCACTACGCCGAGGCCTTCACCGTCGTCCGGGTCTAGGTCCGCTGGATCAGACAGGGCCTAATCGATTTGCCGCAAAACCCTTTCGGCAGCGAGGGTTCAGCCATGACGATTTCTCATGCGGTGACCGGGGAAGGCCCGGATCTGTTGCTGGTGCACGCCGGGGTGGCGGACTCGCGTATGTGGGCGCGGCAGGTGGAGGAGCTGAAGGACCGGCACCGGGTGATCACACTCGACCTGCGCGGGTACGGCGAGACGCCGCTGGTGCCGGCGTACTCCGACGCCGGCGACGTCCTCGAGCTCCTCGAGGAGCTCGGCGCCCACGACGTGGCAGCGGTCGGTGCGTCGTACGGCGGGTACGTCGTACAGCAGGTGGCGAGCCGACGGCCGGAGCTGTTCTCGCGGCTGGTGCTGCTCTGCGCGCCGACCGACAACGTGCAGCCGGACGACGAACTGCGCGCCTTGTGGGCCGAGGAGAACAAACTGCTCGAGGCCGGCGACGTCACCGGCGCGACCGATCTGACCGTACGCCGGTGGATCGGCCCGGACGCGGACGACGAGGCGCGGGAACTGCTGCGCGTGATGCAGCAGCGCGCGTACGACGTACAACTGGCGGCCGGTGACGTGGACAACGAGGAGTGGCCGGTCGAGCCGGAGAAGATCAGCGCGCCCGTGCGTTTGATCACGGGCGCGCATGACTTCGCGTTCTTCACCGACAGCGCGGACTACCTGGCGGAGCGCCTTCCGGCCGCCGAGCGGATCCACCTCCCGTGGGCCGGGCACCTCCCGACCCTCGAGCGTCCCGCTGAAGCGGGAGTCCTACTCGGCTAGGGCACCCATCGGGTCCCAGGCGGGAAGGACGATGGGCTCGTCGTCCAGGCGGGCCTGGAGCTCGGCCGGCAGCGCGGAGCGGCGTACGGCGACCTCGAAGACGTGCTCGCCGAACCACGAGTCGTTCATGGTCCAGAAGCCGCTGTCGGCCTTCTCGTCGCCCCAGCTGTTCTCCACCCGCCAGCGGCGCGGCTCGCCGTCCACCACGTCGACACCGGTGAACAGCATCGCGTGCGTCATCAGGGTCTCGTGGTGCACCAGGCGCTCGGCCTTGTCGAGGGTGAACTCGGTGTCGTACACCGAGCCGTAGTCGTACAGCTTGGCGTCCCAGAAGCCGAGGTCGCCGTTCATCTGCTTGCCGACGTCACAGCCGAACCAGACCGGCTCGCCGCCGACGATCGCGTCCTGGGTGAGCTTCTTCATCAGGTCGATGTCGACGTTCAGGTACACCACCGGCGGGGCGTCGATAACGTTGCCGAGGAAGTCGACGGTGAAGGTCCGGCCGACCGGGCTCGTCGACCGCGGGTCGTGCACCAGGCACACGTAGTCGTCGACCGGCAACTGCACGTACTTGTCCGCGAACTCGGTCGGCGTGGTCCAGCCGTCGCGGTGGAAGCCCTTGTCGCTGTCCTTCCACTGCCACAGGAACTTCTGCGGCGGCGTACCGAGGTGGATGCTCAGCACCCGGTGCACGGTGGTCAGGATCTGGCCCTTGCGGTCGCGGCGTGCGTCGTCGCCGTCCAGCGCCCGCAGGTCCCGCGCGCCCTGGCGGAGCAGCTTGCGCAGGATGTCGTTCATCTGCGCGGTCGCCGACGAGCTCTCGGTCTCGGGCATCGCCGACTTCGGCACCAGGCCGTGTTTGCGCACCACGGCGATGAACATGTTCCACTGACCGCCGTCACCGATCGGGTCGGACAGCAGATGCGCGACCGTCCGGTCGTCGGCATCGCGGTCCGCGGTCTCGATGATCGCCTCGAGGAAGAAGTTGGCCCGTTCGAACTTGTCCCAGAACAGCACGTAGTTCTGGGAGAACTCGAAGTCCTTGACGCCGAGCTTGTCCGCCGCGCCGACGCGCAGCAGGTTCAGTCCGGCGAACATCCAGCACCGGCCGCTCTTCTTCTGGTTCGTCACCTTCCAGTCGTCCAGCAGATGGGACACCGAATGGTCCATCGACGTGACGACCTGGCGATCCAGGGCGATGCTGTTGACCGGCGTCTGCGTGACGGCGTTCTGCAGGACCCGGTACTGCGGGTTCGACGCGAACTCCTTCTCGAAGAGCGCGAGCTGATCGGCTGTGAGATTCCGCTCCATAAGAGTCGACGGTATAACAGCCGCCAACCCCGGACCGCCGCCACGGAGTGGCGAATCCATGCCAGGGCCGAAACGCGCCACCGGTGCGCTACGCTAGTTGAAAACCATATTCAACAAAGGAGCCGTGATGGCCCGACGCCCGCCGGCAAGCGCAAGCCGAAGCAGAACCCGCTGGACCGCGACGGCATCACCTACATCGACTACAAGGACACCGCGCTCCTGCGCAAGTTCATCTCCGACCGCGGCAAGATCCGCTCCCGCCGCGTCACCGGCCTGACCCCGCAACAACAGAAACAGGTGGCCCGAGCCATCAAGACCGCCCGCGAAATGGCGCTGCTTCCGTACACGTCCTCCGGCCGGTAAGGGCCCCACCATCAGGTTGTTGCCCTGGGCAAGTGACAGGGCGCGCTCAGGTGATCACGATGTGCAGACCAGAGGAGGTCTTTGCGCGTAGCCTGGCGCGGGTGGAGGAGCTTCGTGGGCAGCTGAAGGTCTGGCTGCAGAAGTGGCGCTGGTACCAGCGGAACTCGTTGCCGTGGAACCGGGCGGGGATCCACTGGGAGCTGATGCGGCGCGGGGCGTTCGCGCGGTGGCCGTTGCACGGGAACGTGCTGGAGGCGCTGCAGGACGGGCGGCTCGAGGTCGGAGCCAACACGATGTTCGAGCCCGACGTGTGGATCACCATCGGCGAGCAGGGGCGGGTACGGATCGGGGAGGGGACCTTCCTGAACGTCGCGGTGATGGTCGCGGCGCTCGACCTGGTCGAGATCGGGTCCCACTGCATGCTGGCGAACGGGTGCTTCGTGACCGATGCCAATCATCGGTACGACGATCCGGAGCGGCCGGTGCCGTGGCAGGGATTCGATTCCAAGGGGCCGACGCGGATCGGCGACAACGTCTGGCTCGGAGCCAACGTGGTCGTCACCAGCGGTGTGACGATCGGCGAGAGGTGCGTGATCGGCGCGAACAGCGTCGTCACGCAGGACATCCCGCCGTACTCCGTCGCGGCGGGTGCGCCGGCGAAGATCCTGCGAGCCGTCAGCTACCCGAACGCCCGAACCTGACTACCTCCGACTGCCGACCTGGAAGCGAGATGCCTGTGTTGCTGCCCACGCCGACGTTGTCCACCGATCGCCTGCGGTTGCGTCCTTTCGAGGACGCGGATGCGGACGCGCTCTTCGCGCTGCACAGCAACGCGCACGTACTGCGGTACTGGGACTCGCCGCCGTGGAGCGAACGCAGCCGCGCCGAGCGGTTCATCACCGCGTGCCGGACGATGGCGGAGGAGGGTACGGGCGCTCGCGTGGCCATCGACCGTGCGTCCGACGGAGCGTTCATCGGCTGGTGCAGCCTGAGCCGGTGGAATCCGGAGTACCGGAGCGCGGCGCTCGGCTACTGCTTCACCGAGGCGTCCTGGGGCCACGGCTACGCAACGGAGGCGGCCCGTGCCGTGCTGCAATGGGCCTTCGACACCCTCGACCTGAACCGCGTCCAGGCCGAGGCCGACACCCGCAACATCGCCTCCGCCCGAGTCCTCGAAAAACTAGGCTTCCGCCACGAAGGCACCCTCCGCGAAGACTGCATAGTCAACGGCGACATCTCCGACTCCTGGGTCTACGGCCTCCTCCGCCGCGAGTGGCCCCCAGCACCCCGCTGAGGTCTCATCAGCCAAGCTCATCGGCGGGCTGACGATGCACGAAGACGGCCTGTCCGCGGCTGCACTCGGGCTGTCAAGCTTCG
>DASXXB010000198.1:0-11003 GCA_036503355.1 Kribbella sp.
CGACGACGCGGCCGTGACGAGGGTGATCGCGGAGGTGGAGCAGGGCGTCGGACCGTTGGACGTCGTCGTCGCCAACGCCGGCTACGGCTTGGAGGGCACCTTCGAGGAGACCCCGCTGGCCGAGGTACGGCGGCAGTTCGAGGTCAACGTCTTCGGCGCGATGGCCACCTTGCAGGCGGCCCTGCCGTACCTTCGCCGGCGCCGGCGCGGCCACCTGATGGCGGTCACGTCGATGGGCGGGCTGATGGCAGTGCCCGGCATGTCCGCCTACTGCGGCAGCAAGTTCGCGCTGGAAGGCGTCCTCGAGGCACTCGGCAAGGAGGTCGCACAGTTCGGGATCCACGTGACGGCGATCGAGCCGGGCTCCTTCCGGACCGACTGGGCCGGACGGTCCATGACCCGGTCCGCGCAGTACCTCGAGGACTACGACGAACTGTTCACTCCGATTCGCGCAGCGCGGCAGAAAGCCAGCGGGAACCAGTTGGGCAATCCGGCCAAGGCAGGAGACGCCGTCGTACACATCGCGTCGATCGACCAGCCGCCCGCCCACCTCGTGCTCGGCTCGGACGCACTGCGCCTGGTGACCGCCGCCCGTACCGCCGTCGACGACGAAATCCGCGCCTGGGAGACGCTGTCCCGTACGACGGACTTCGCCGAGGGCGCTCAGCTCTGATGGCCGGCGAACACCGTGGACGGAGCCGGCGGGACGCCGAGCGCAAGGGTGATGTCCGGGAGCGGGCGATCCTGGACACCTGCGAGGCTCTGCTCGCGCAGACCGGCTACGAGGCGATGACCGTCGGCGACATCGCTCAGGGTGCGGGCATCACCCGGGGAGCCCTGTACTTCTACTTCGGCTCCAAACAGGAGGTGGTCACGGCACTCGTGGCCCGGACCGTGGCACACCTGTGGGAACGATCGCGGGTCACCGCGGAGAGCGACGAGCCACGTCAGGCGATCGCAACAGCGATGCAGCGCACCGTCGAGCTGTGGAACGAACACGGCCTGGTCATGCGTACAGCCATCGACCTGTCGTTGTCCGTGCCGAAGATCGGCGAGCTGTGGAGCCACACGGCCGACTTGTTCATCGCAGCCATCACCGCGGTCCTCGAGCGCGCCGGTGTCCGGTCCGGCCCCGCGCCGGACCAGGCACCCGCGATCGCGCGCTCCCTGTGCTGGATGATCGAGCGGACCTTCTACCACGCCTCGCAGGAGTCCCGCGAGAGCCTGCAGCAGGCATCGTCGACGTGCGAACACATCTGGTTGCTCAGCGCCGGCCTGGCTGGGTGACGTAGGCCGAGGCGGGTCAGTGGGCCATCCAGTCCTGGATGCCCTCGATCGTGCGCGGCATCGCTTCGGAGAGGTTCTCCGGGGCGCCGTCGGTGATCAGGATGTCGTCCTCGATCCGGATGCCGACGCCGCGCAGGTCCTCGGGGACGGTGAGGTCGTCGGCCTGGAAGTACAGGCCGGGCTCCACGGTGAGAACGTACCCGGGCTGGACGGTCCCCTGACGGTACTTCTCGTTGCGGGCCGACGCGCAGTCGTGGACGTCGAGGCCGAGCATGTGGCTCACGCCGTGCAAGGTGTACCGCTGGTACAGGCGGGTCTCCGGATCGAGCGCCTCCTCCAAGGACACCGGCAGCAGCTCCATCGCGTCCAGGCCGCG
Source organism: Kribbella sp. (assembly GCA_036503355.1). Lineage (GTDB taxonomy): Bacteria > Actinomycetota > Actinomycetes > Propionibacteriales > Kribbellaceae > Kribbella. The sequence continues at coordinate 1,664 of DASXXB010000198.1, forward strand.
GACGATGACCTCCATCGCGGCCTCGTGGCCGGCGCGGAACGCGGCTCCCGGGGTGAGCGCCGCGATCCCGGCGTTCTGCGCGTCCAGCACCAACTGGTACAGGTCCCGCTGGCGCGGCGTGAACTCGCCGTTCACCGGCAGCGTGCGGGTGATGTCCGCGGTGTACAGCTGACGGTTCTCGACACCCATGTCGAGCAGCATCAGCGTGCCGTCGTTCACCGGTCCGTCGTTCTCGATCCAGTGCAGCGTGGTCGCGTGCGGGCCGGCCGCCGCGATCGACGTGTAGCCGACGTCGTTGCCCTCGGCCCGCGCCCGGCGCCAGAACGTGCCCTCGATCCAGCGCTCGCCGTACTCGCGGACCTTGTCCATCTCGGTGAGTACGTCGGAGAAACCGCGGTGCGTGATGGCGACCGCGTCCCGCAGCTGGTCGAGCTCGTACGCGTCCTTCACCAGGCGCAGCTCCGACAGGGTCGCCGCGAACTCCCCGTCCTTCAGCTGCTCGGTCCGCGCGCCGCTCAGCAGCGAAGCGATCGACTCGTCCTCGCCCCGCCGTACCCGGGTCGGTACGTCGCCCTTCAACGCGTCGGCCAGCTGGTCGACGTGCCGGGTCTCGATGCCGAACTCCTTGGCGGTCTCGGTCAGCGACGGGCGCCGGCCGGCCCACAGCTCGCCGTACATCCGGTCGCGCCAGAACTCCTCGCCCTGCGAGCGGTCGGCGCGCGGGCGGAAGTACAACACTGAGTCGTGGCCGGTGGTGCCGTTCGGCTCCAGGACCAGGACCGCGTCGGAGGTCTGGTTGCCGGTCAGCCACACGTAGTCGGTGTGCGGGCGGAAGACGTAGTCGGTGTCGTTCGAGCGGACCTTGTACGTCCCGGCCGGGATGACGAGCCGCTCGCCGGGGAAGGCCTGCGACAGCGCGTCCCGGCGCTTCGCCGCCCACACGCCGGCATCGCCCAGCGACAGATCGTGCCGCTCGGAGTCGGCCCAGCCCGAGTTCATGAACGCCCGCAGCTTCGGGCTCGGCTCGTTGTCGTGCGACGCTGTCTTCGGCGCGGAAGTGTCGGCGGAAGTGTCAGCGGTGGTGTCGGCGGCGTTCTCGGTCATCGGCGACCAGTCCTCGTCTCGCTACGGGTGCAGTTGGTCCCCACGTAGCGTGCTGCTGTCCGGCAGTGCCTCCGCGGGGTCGGAGCCGATGCGGGTGATCGCATTGTGCTCGTCCACGAAGACTACGCTCGGCTCGAAGACCTTGGCCTCGGCGGTGTCGAACATCCCGTAGGCGATCAGGATCACCAGATCGCCCGGATGGATCAGGTGCGCCGCGGCCCCGTTGATGCCGACGATCCCGGATCCGCGCGGCCCTTCGATCAGGTACGTCGAGAGCCGCTGCCCGTTGGTGATGTCGACGATGTCGACCTTCTCGCCGGGCAGCAGATCGGCCGCGTCCATCAGCTCCGCGTCCAGCGTGCACGATCCGACGTAGTCCAGATCGGCCTGCGTGACCGTCGCCCGGTGCACCTTCGACTTCATCATCTCGCGCCACATGGCGGTCATGATCCGGCCCGCCCCCGCTCCTGTCAGTGGCGCCCGTCACCCCACCGGTTCAGTGGGTCAGTTCGGGCTCCTTCGGTTCGGGTGCGAGCCGGCGGCGGAGGGTTTCACCTTCGACGTCGACGTTCGGCAGCAAGCGGTCCAGCCAGCGGGGGAGGTACCAGGCCCGGCGGCCGAGCAGCGTCATCACCGCCGGTACGATGGTCATCCGCACCACGAACGCGTCGAGGGCGACCGCCAGCGCCAGCCCGAAGCCCATCTCCCGGATCAGTGTCTCGCCGGACAGGATGAACCCGGAGAAGACCGCGGTCATGATCACCGCCGCCGCGGTGACGACCCGGGCGCCGTGCGAGAACCCGTCGACGACCGCCGCCCGCGGTGCGGCGCCGTGGACATGCTCCTCGCGCATTCGCGTCACCAGGAAGATCTGGTAGTCCATCGCGAGCCCGAAGACCACCCCGATCAGGAAGATCGGCAGCATGCTGATCACCGGCCCGGTCTGCCCCTCGATCCCGAACAAACCGGCTAGCCAGCCCCACTGGAACACCGAGACCAGGGCGCCGAACGTCGCCACCACGGTCAGCAGGAAGCCGAGCGTGGCCTTCAACGGCACCAGGATCGAGCGGAACACCAGCATCAGCAGCAGGAACGCGAGTCCGATGATCAGCGACAGGTACGGGACCAGCGCGCCGCCGAGCTTGTCGGAGATGTCGATGCTGACCGCGGTCGCCCCGGTGACCGCCACCTCGGCGCGATCGTTCTCGGGCATCGACCGGATCGCGTGGACCAGGTCCTTCGTCTGCTGCGTACTCGGGCCGCTCGACGGGATGACGGTCAGCAACGCCGTGTTCCCGGCCGGGTTGAAGACCGGCGGCGTCACCATCGTTACGTCGGGCAGTCCGCGTACGGCGGACGCGGTAGCCGTGGCCGCGGCGCGCGGATCGGTCGACGCACCGGCGTCCACGACGACCATCAGCGGGCCGTTGAAGCCAGGACCGAAGCCCTCGGAGAGCATGTCGTACGCCTTGCGCTGCGTGGAGCCGGGCGCGGCCGTACTGTCGTCGGGAAGGCCGAGCTCGAGATCGGTCGCCGGGAGCGCGAGCGCGCCGAGGCCGATCACGGTCACCAGCAGCACGGCCAGTGGACGCCGGGTGACGAAGCCCGCCCAGCGCCGTCCGATCGTCACGCGGCCGGCCGCTTCCGGATCGCCGCCGCGCAGACCGGGGATCCGGCCACCGAGGACCCGGCGCCCGGCGAACCCGAGCAGCGCGGGCAGCAGCGTGAGCGCGATCGCCACCGCGATGACGACCGTGAACGCGGCGGCCAGGCCCATCTGGGTGAGGAACGGGATGTCGACGACGAACAGGCCCGTCAGCGCGATCACCACGGTCAGGCCGGCGAAGACGACAGCGGATCCCGCGGTGCCGACCGCACGACCGACCGCCTCCTCCGGGTCGAGACCGGTGCTGAGCTCGTGCCGGTACCGCGACATGATGAACAGCGCATAGTCGATCGAGACCGCGAGCCCGATCATCAGCGCGAGGATCGGCGTACCGGAACCGATGTCGACGAACCCGCTGACGGTCGAGATCGCGGTCACCCCGATACCGACGCCGATGATTGCCGACAGCAACGGCAGGCCGGCCGCGATCAGCGAGCCGAACGTGATCAGCAGCACGACGGCGGCGACACCGATGCCGATCACCTCGGTGAGCTGCTGCTGGCCCTGCGGTTGCAGCGCGTCCCCGCCGTACTCGACCGTGAAGCCGGCCGCGCGCGCCGGCTCGACCGCGTCGGCGATCGCCTGCTGCGCTTCCGGGGTGACCTCCTGGGCGGTGACCTTGTAGGTGACCTGCGCGTATCCCGTGCGCCCGTCGGGCGAGATCGCCTTGGCGGCGAACGGATCCACGACCCGCGCGACCTGCGGTGCCGTCGCGAGCCGGTCCAGAGTCTGCTGGACCGGTGCGGTGTCGGTGAGCTTCTGGCCGGCCGGTGCCTGGAAGACGATCCGGGCCGTCGCCGCATCGGCTCCGGCCTGTGGGAAGCGCTCGTTGAGCAGGTCGGCCGCACGCTGCGACTCGGTGCCGGGGATCGAGAAACCGTTGGCGGTCGGCCCGGAGAGCGTGGCTGCGCCCGCGATCCCGGCGGCCAGCAGCCCGAGCCAGATCAGTACGACGAGTCGCCGGCGGCGGAAGGCGAAACGGCCGAGGCGGTAGAGATACGTAGCCATGACGCCGATGCTTCCGGCGGTACGTCGTCGCGCGCGTCCACCGGCCGCGGGCATCTCGCCGTACCGCGTTCGCCGTACGGGCTGTACGGGTTACTGCGTCTGCGGTACGCCGGGGCGCACGAGGCCGGTCTGATAGGCGAGGACGACGAGCTGCGCGCGGTCGCGGCAGTCGAGCTTCACCATCGCGCGGTTCACGTGGGTCTTGGCCGTCGACGGTGACAGCACGAGGCGCTCGGCGATCTCGTCGTTGGACAGGCCGAGCGCGACCAGGCCGACGATCTCGCGCTCGCGGTCGGTGAGGACGTCGAGCACCGTCGGGCCGATCGGCCGGCCGGGGGTGGGTTCGGCGAGGAAGCGGTTGATCAGGCCGCGGACGGCCTTCGGGGACAGCAGCGCGTCGCCGCGGGCGACCACCCGGATCGCGTCGATCAGCTCCGCCGGTTCGACGCTCTTGCCGAGGAAGCCGCTGGCGCCGGCGCGGATCGCCTCGAACACGTACTCGTCCACCTCGAACGTGGTCAGGATCAGCACCTTCACGCCCGCGAGCGCCTCGTCGGCGGTGATCATCCGGGTCGCCGCGAGACCGTCGACCTCGGGCATCCGGATGTCCATCAGCACCACGTCGGCGCGCTCGGAGCGGGCCAGCTCCACGGCCTCCCGCCCGTTCGACGCCTCAGCAACAACCTGCAGGTCCGGTGCGGAGCCGACCAGCACCCGGAACCCGCTCCGGATCAGCGTCTGGTCGTCCGCCAGCAACACCCTGATCGTCACCCACAACTCCCGTCTCCAGAGGCAGCACAGCATGTACGGCGAACCCGGCCGGCGCCCGCGGCCCGGCCTGCAGCGTGCCGCCGATCGCGGCGACACGTTCTCGCATGCCGATGAGGCCGTGGCCCGCACCGAGGTGCGTGGCGGCGTCGGCGCGGGTCGGACCGGTGTCTGTGACCGCGACGGTCAGCCCACTGGCCTCGCGAATGATACGGACACAGGCTGCGGCACCAGGGGCATGTTTGAGCACGTTGGTGAGCGACTCCTGGACGATGCGGTACGCCGTGAGCTCTACGACGTCCGGCAGTGCGCCCAGGGAGTCAGGTGGTGTCCAGTCGACCTCCACGCCCGCAGCGGTGAAGGACCGGATCAGCGCGTCCAGTTCGTGCAAGGACGGGGTCGGTGTAGTCGGCAGGGGAGAGCCTGAGCGGCGGAGTACGCCGAGGAGGACGGTCAGCTCCTGTAGTACGGTGCGGCCGCCGGAGCGGACCAGGGACAGCGCGCGTTCGGCCTCGTCCGGCTGAGAGCGCAGTACATGCGCTGCTACGCCGGACTGCACGTTCATCAACGCAATGTGGTGCGCGATCACGTCATGGAGCTCGTGAGCGATCCGCAGCCGCTCCTCCATCACCCGCCGCTGCGCCTCCTCGTCGCGGGACTGCTCAGCCTGGACAGCGCGCTCCTCCAGCTCACGCAGGTACGCGCGCCGGTTCCGTACCGCCTCTCCGATCGCCCCCGAGAACATCACGAAGAACATCAGTCCGAGGTTGTCGAGGACAGACCCGCCGACGAACAGCAGCTCGACCGCCAGCGTGATCAGTGCCGTGGCGCTGACCACGACCGAACGCGTCAGCCGGTCCTTCACCAGGACGACGGTGAAGACCGCGAGGCCCATGTAGACCACGATCGGGCTCTTGGTCTGCTCGATCATCAGGAAGACGGTCGTGATGCCGGTGGTGATCACCAGGACGAGCATCGGCGCCCAGCGACGGAACGTGACAGCGACCGCTCCCGCGACGGCCAGCAGCACGACGGTCTGGTTCAGCTGGAGCTTCTCACCGATGTGTCGTCCGGCAGCCGCCAGCAGGTTGATCGCCAGGAGCGAGAGCGCGAGCGCAAGGTCCAGCGCCAGCGGGTGCCGCCCCAGGCCACGGCAGAACCGAGTGAGCCGTTCCATTCCTTCACAGTACGTGTTCGGCCCACAAACAACGTCGGCCTCCGGCGGTATGCGCGGGCTACCGCGAATGCAGTACTAGATGGCCAACGCGGTCAGAAGTGACGATCTATCGGGAAGCTGTTGTCGATCAGCGCATCCAGCCATTCCGCGCGCGTTCTGTCAGCCCAGTCTGGATCCACGGACGCGCCGAACGCGAGACAGCCATCAACATGATTGACGAAAGAGAAGATCGACTTGAAGCCTCGAGATGCCACATGAGCTGTCAGACCGAACTTCCGGACTCCACGGACGTGCACCTCGACTCTGCGACGGAATTCGGGAAGGAGTCGCACGCCGTGCTCGTCCACCAGCAGACCCAGAACGACGTGTCGCGCACCGGGAGGTACGACTCGAGTCTTGCGATGGTGGAGGAGCAGGCCGTTGCTCGACACGATCGGGCCCACGCGCCGGATGAAAGCCGCCGCGTCGGATCGTTTGAATCGGCTCGCGCCGGAGAATGTGAGATCATCCGAATACCGGGTGTATGTCAGGCCTGCAGAATCGGCGAGCGTATGCAACCCGTGGTCGAGTGGAGTGGCGACAGCGTTTGCTATGGCACCGCTTGTCGGACCCCCTTGTGGCAGGGACCCGATGTTTCCCGTCGAATACGACGGGATGGCGCGGTACTTGTCGGCAGACGGGGGCGGCGGTGCCCACCGTAGACCGGCTCTCGTGCACAGGCGTGCCAACTCGAAGGAAACGAGGTTCGAATAACCTTGCCGGTTGAACACCTCGTACGCTCGCTTCTCGGAAATGCTGCCGAAGAAGTCGTGTAAATCCAGCTTGATCAACCAGTGTGCGCCGACATGGAGTCTCGCGCAATCGACGATTGATCGATTATTCTGATACGCGAAGCTTCGCGGGTGTGATTCGATCGATCGCAACGCGCGCCGCAGGATGAGGCGCTGCACATCCATCAGGATCGGCTCGGGAGCTGACAGCATTCGCGTGCCGCCACCACGCTTCTTGATTGCGATGGCTGCGTACGGATCGATGGTGCGTTGCACAATCTTTCTGAGGTACAAATACGGTGCACCGCTGAGTTGGGCCAGATGACGCAGGCTCAGTATCGCACCAGCGCGCTGTTCCTCGTTGCGTGCTGTTTGGGAGATGGCGCGTTCCAGCACGTCTTCCGGTATTCCGAGTCGGACGCCCTGCGCCCGGTAGAGATGAGGAGACGGGTGATCCATCTACTTTGGTGTTTTCCCGGAAGGGCCGGGCGGACGTGCCCCCAGTCGCCGTCGCCAGGGAACGTTCGCCCGACCACGCGTATCGAGAGCTTGTCCGGTGGTCACGGTCAGCCGTGGCCTTGGAGTCGTTCGACTCCACGAGCCGATGCCAGGCATCGGCTGCATCACTAGGTGGTGCACTCGTCTCCTCATCTCAGGCGTTGAGGATAGTACGGACTGTCGTCGCCTTCCAGATGGGCAGTGACGGTTCGAGGAAGACGTTTTGCCGCTTGCAGCTCCCGCCGCCCAGCTGGAGTGAGATCGTGGTCGGAGGTCACCAGCCCGGAGCTCATCAGGAACTTCAGCAGGCGTTCGATCCTCGGAACCGGCTTGTTCAGCTTGTGTGCCAGCGCAATGACGTCGTGTCTGCCGTAGGACAAGATTGCCAAGGTCGCCGCCAGTTCGGCGGCTGGGTTGTTCAACCGGCCGGATTTGATAACTTCTGACAGTCGCAACTGGTTCGACGCGGCGGCGACCTGTGTCAGGTCGCGTACCTGGCTGTAGCTCGCCAGGTCTGCGGCCAGATCTTGTGGGAACTTGTTCCACTCGAAGAAGGAGTGCCATCCGGCGCTCTGCTGTCGCAACACCAAAGGGATGTTGTTCGGTACGCCGGTCTGCATCGCGAATAGGCCAGCGCTGCCTTTGTGGCCGAGTGCATACTTCCGGGAACGGCGAGCGACGTACTTTCGGCAGAGGTCCTTGATGTCGGCCGCCTCGGCATCGGTCCAGCGTGCTGTCGCGAATGATGCGGCCGGACGCAGGGTGATGAAATCGTCGACGTTCGGATCTCGTCGCAGCCGTCGGCTAGCGGCATCCGATGCGGCGAACGCGGTGACGATGATCCGCAACCAATGGAACGAACGCCAGCTCCTGATGGTCGGATTGCGTACAAAAGTGCGCGCGAAGTCGGACGCCTGCCGACCGGAGCCGCAGTAGTCGGTGACGAGCACGAGGTTGCGACATCTCGACTCTCTGAGAGTCGCGATACTCGTGCCGGGATGCAGCCACGCCCTTGGACTCGGTTCGTCTCCCGGGCTGTCTCCAGTCAGATCACGGATGGCATTTCCGGCCAATGCCTCGCTGCCGGGGGTTACGCCGATAGGTGAACCGGGGTCAAACGTCCGGTATGCGACATGGGTGCCATCAGCGTTCGGTTCCGCGCGGATGTCTTCGATCGACAGCGCTGGTATCAGGACCGTAGGCCCGGGGCGGAGTCGCGTCGTGAGGTCGGACAGGCCATCGCGAAGGCCTCGCTGCAGCTCGGTCGCGCTGATGATCTCAAGGCTGTCCAGGAGAAGTTCGGCTGTGGATCTCTCGTCGCCCGCAAAGTTTTGCAGCCATCTCTGTCCTCTCCTTGTCAGGCTTGGACGATCGATCGGCACTGGACCATCATCGCAGGGAGAATGGTGGTTAAGAAGGCTGGAGTCCGGATGCTTCGATCGCGAGCTCGCGCAGCGCCTCGTAGCGGACTCGCAGCGCGTCCACCCGGGCCACGTCCTCGTCGACCGGTGCCAGGTGTTCGCCACCAGGCTCCGGCGACAGCCCGAGAGCGACGGCTGCGGCGCCGCGGGCACCGACTTCGGGCTCGGCGCAGACCGTGGTCGGGCGCGCGAAGGTTGCGGTGAGACAGCGGCGCCACCACTCGGAGGCGTCGATACCGCCGCCACCGAGCACCACGTCGAGCGGGCGGTCGAAGAGGGCGTCGAGCTGCCGGAGGCCGCGGTCGATCTCCAGCGACGCGCCTTGCAGGGCGGCGGCGAGGAGCTCGGCGGAGCTGTCGTCGAACGAGAGGCCGAAGTACACGCCGGAGCCGCCCGGGACGTTCGCGGGCGGCCGGGTGCCGGCCATGAAGGGGATTGCGATCGCGTGTGTGCCGCCGATCTCGACGCCGAGCGGCTCGTCGGACTCCAGGCGCAGTACGCCGGTCAGCCAGGCGTGCAGGTTTCCGGCGGCGGAGAACGCCATGCCGGTCACCGCGCGCTTGTCGTCGACGCGGTAACGCCACAGCTCCCACGGCAGCTCGGGCGCGTTCTCGATCGGGTGCACGACGCGTACGGCGGCGGACGTACCGACCGTCACGGCGGCCGTGCCCGCGTCGTACCCGCCCGTGCCGACGTTGGACGCGGCGCCGTCGCCGGTCGGAGGATGCACAGGTACGCCGACCAGCCCGGGCCAGCGGCGTGCGTACTCGGCGGACAGCGTGCCCGTCCAACCGGTGGGCACGATCTGCGGCAACCGGTCGGCCGTCACGCCCGCGATCTCCAGCGCCTCGGCGTCGTACGCGCCGGTCGCGAGGTCGAGCGTGCCGGTCCCGGACGCGACCGAGACCGAGGTGACGCGCTCGCCGGT
>DASXXB010000199.1:0-19404 GCA_036503355.1 Kribbella sp.
GAACGGCGTGTGCCGGCCGCCCTCGGCGGTGGACAGCGCGTGCAGGTTCGCCCGGAACTTCCGGTGCGGCCGCACGCTGCCCGGCAGCGCCACCACCTGGCCGCGACGGACCTCGTCGCGCTTCACGCCACGCAGCAGCACCGCCGCGTTGTCGCCCGCGTCCGCGGACTCCAGCGACTTGCCGAACGTCTCCATCCCGATCGCCGTACTGGTCACCGTCGGGCCGAGGCCGACGACCTCGACCGCGTCGCCGAGCTTCAGCGAACCGCGCTCGACGGCACCCGTGACCACCGTGCCACGGCCGCTGATCGTGAGCACGTTCTCGATCGGCATCAGGAACGGCTCGCCGAGCTCACGGTCCGGCACCGGCACGTAGGCGTCGATCGCGTCCAGCAGCTCGCCGATCGCGGCGGTCCACTCCGGGTCGCCGTCCAGCGCCTTCAGTCCGGACACGCGAACGACCGGTACGTCGTCACCGGGGAAGCCGTACTCCGAGAGGAGCTCACGGACCTCCAGCTCGACCAGGTCGAGCAACTCCGGGTCGTCGACGGTGTCGGCCTTGTTCAGCGCGACCACCAGGTACGGCACGCCCACCCGGCGCGCGAGCAGCACGTGCTCCCGCGTCTGCGGCATCGCGCCGTCCTGCGCGGACACGACCAGGATCGCGGCGTCCACCTGCGCGGCGCCGGTGATCATGTTCTTCACGTAGTCGGCGTGCCCGGGCATGTCGACGTGCGCGTAGTGCCGGGTCGCGGTCTCGTACTCGACGTGCGAGATGTTGATCGTGATCCCGCGCTGCAGCTCCTCCGGCGCCCGGTCGATGCCGTCGAAGGCGACGAAGCGGTTCACGCTCGGGTCGCGCTCGGCGAGCACCTTGGTGATCGCGGCGGTCAGGGTCGTCTTGCCGTGGTCGACGTGACCCATCGTGCCGATGTTGAGGTGCGGCTTGGTCCGCACGAACTGGCTCTTGGCCATGAGAATTCCTTTGTCTGTCAGAAGATTCGGTGGGAGCCAGGACCCTCCGGCAAGCCCTCACAGCGCTGTCACCGCGTGGAGGGGGCCGGTCCGAGCCACCCTCCTCCGCGGGTCCTGCTGTGCAGCAGGAGGGTCAGCTTCGAGTGGCTGAATCGACTGACAGTGCCCACGTGGGAGCGCCCGTCAGGCCCTTGCCTGACAGGTCGAACTCGGAAACCACGCGGAACATGCGGATCACGGTAGGTAGGAACAGTGGCCGGGGCAACAGAATTCCCCGGGGTCAGTTGAGGGCGAAGAGCCTGGTGCCGTCGGAGAAGACCGGGCGGGCGGCGGCCACGGTGACGGCCGGCCGGTTGCAGGTGACCGTCTCGGACTTCGCGACGGTCTGGGTGTTCTGCCCGGCGAGGATCGGCCGCGGCTGGATCCCGGTGGAGCCGATCAGGACGGGGGAGCAACTGCCGTCGGCCTGCGGCATGAGCGTGACGATCCGGCCGTCCGGCAGCAGCCCGAACCCGTCCCGCGGGTACTCCGGGTGCTGCAGCTTCGGCGGCACCTGCAGCAGGTGGTGCCACTGCGGCGTACCGTCGGCGGGACTCGACGACGACACGTCGTACGTCTGCGGCTGTCCTGGGTCGTTGCCGGTTCGGCAGGTGGTCAGCACGAGCGAGGCGTGCGTGGCGGCGAGCTGCGCGTCGCAGGACGACGAGCCGAGCCGCGGGCGTGGTGTGCCGGGCACAGGTGTCGTCCAGATCAGGCTGCCGCTGCTGGTGTCGACGGACCACTGGTAGAGCGTGCCCCCGGCGGCACCGGTCCAGATCAGCCCGGAGACCTCACGGGTGTCCGGTACGGCGACCATCTCGCCGACCCAGGTGGACGGATCCAGCTCGGCGCTCAGGTCGATCCGGGTCCCCAGGTCGACCTCCCACTTCTGGGCACCGGTCTGCAGGTCCAGCCCGCGTACGACGGCGCTGTTGCCGGCGCACGCGTCGACCACGACCGCCTGGTCGCCGATCAACTGGCCCTGGGTCACGGTGCAGCGCACCTGCGCCCGCCAGTGCGTCGGGCTGCTGACGCCGTGCGAGACGACGTAGTGGCCTTCCGCCACGAGCAGCTGGTCCGCGTCGACGGCCAGCGCGGTCCCGTCGGTGGCCACCTCGGTCAGTACCTGTCCGGTCACCGCATTCAGTACGGCGTACGTCGGCAGCTTGATGCCCGCGGGTTCGCGGTACTGCGCCCGGGGGAGGTGTGCAGCGAGGATCTGCCCGTCCGCCGACACCACCAGGCCCCGCGAGCCGCTCGAGGTGGCGTCCTGTACGTCGGCCCGCGAGTAGCGCCAGCGGATCTGGCCAGTGGACGCGTCGGACATCACCACACCGTCCGACCGCAGTTCGGCGACTCCGCCCGCAGTACCGGTGATGGCGCCCGTGGCCGGGACCTCACGGCTCCACGCCAGCGTTCCGTCGAGCTGGACGGGCTGCTGCGTCGGGGAGATCGTGGTGGTCGTGCTGACCGTGTTGGCAGTCTCCAGCCGGGCCTGTACGAACGGCTCACCAGCAGAGACCACGACCCACGCCAGCGCCGCAGCACACACAGCAGTCGCGCCGACGCCCAGCCACCGCGGAGGAGCTTGTGCGTACGGCGGGGCGAGTCGTAGCCGGCGTGCCAGCGCCAGCAGGGCGCCCGCGAGCACCAGTGCCACCGAGGCGAGCAGCAGGTACGGCCAGCGCTCCGACATGGCAGCACCGGGCTGTGCAGCCGGCCAGCGCCACCAGCAGACGCCGATCGCGATCAGGCCGACCGCTGCGAAGACGATCGCCGGAACGGTCACCAGCCGCCGCCGCGACCCGCGGAACCATGCACAGGTGAGCGCGGCCGCAACCGCCGTACCGGCGATCGGTGCCCACACCGGGAAGCCGCTGACCTCGGACGGATCGGCCGGCCACTTGGCGGCCGCACCGAGGCCGCGGCCGAGGAGGACCGACGACGCGACGACCGTGCCGACCGCGGCGCCGAAGTAGATGACCGGGATCAGCCCGCCGATCGGCCGGGCTGCCCTAGGGCCCAGGGATCCGACCTCCCGGGTGAGGTTGTCCCGGGCCGGTCTCTCCCACTCCTCGTGACCTCTGGGCGTCGCGTACAGCTGTGTCTCGCTCAGCGACTGCAGGAACGACATCCGTCCGCGGGCGAAGTCCCGGTCGGCGACGTGCGCGTACTCCTCGCGGATCGCGGCCGCGTACTCGTCGTACCGCGCCGTCGGCAGGCTCAGGATCCGCAGGTCGGCGTCGCAGAGCACCGCGCCGTTGCGGTCGTCCGCAGCGCAGTCGTGCTTCGCGGTCAGCCGGACCAGCCGCCCGATCTCCGCGACCCGGTCCGCGCCCACGCCGTACGCCGCCAGCTCGAGCTCGGCCAGTTGCGCCGAGACTTCCTCGTTCTCGCCGGGGTCGGCCTGCGGGTCGTAGATCGCGTCGTGGAACCAGGCCGCCAGCCGCACGGTGTCCACGTCGTCGGCGTACTCGGCCAGCTCGTCGACCGTCTCGAGCACCTCGGTCAGGTGCTGCTGGTCGTGATAATGGCGATGTTGCTCTGCGTAACGAGCCAGCAGGTCGTCGCCCAACGGCTGCGCGTGCGGCAGCAGGCGATTCCACTGGTCGCGCAGGTCCATGGCTATGGAGTCTGACACCCGTTGGGAGTCCGGACCGACGGATCGGCCGTTCCCGGATCGGTCCGTGGCCAAAGGGTTATCGGCTCGTCACCTGACCGCTCCGACAGGCGCGTTCGGCAACGAATTGGCATCTTTCGCAGTGCGGCGCATGTCACACTCCGGCGTCGACGGCGTGAGCTGCAGCACGTGGCGGTTACGTCGAGTTACTAACGTAGTGCGATCACGGTGTTCGGGCCGGAGGTGAGGACAAGGTTGCCGACGGCCCGGGGATCGCGACTGCAGGAGATGCCGGTGGGCAGCCTGGCCTGGCGGAAGCCGGCCCGGCCGATCACGTTCGCGACGCAGCCGGTGGCTGCGCGGCTCAGCGAGACGACCCGGCCATCCGCGGTCACGGTGACCTTCGTCCGCGGATTGACCGGTGCGAGGGTCTGCCAGGCGGTGAGGCCGGTGTTGGCGTCGATGGCGGTGACGATCGTCCGCTGGTTCTCCAGGTTGCCCGGTCCCGGGCAGTCGACGACGATCAGGTACTTACCGGCCGCGTTGAGCAGCGTGCGGCAGGCCCACGCCTTCGGCACGTCCCAGCGCCAGCGGATGTCGCCGGTCCGCGGCTCGATGGCGGTCAATGCGGACGGTACGTCGGAGTCGCCGCCGGGCTCGGCCACCACCACGAGGCCGGCGACCTCGACAGGTCGGCGATAGGTCTGTGTCGACGTCTTGGTCCACAGCTCCTTGCCGGACTGGGCGTCCAGTGCGGTCATCTCGTCCGGCCGGTTGTCGCAGGTGTGGCTGACGAACGCGAGAACGGTCTCGGCCGTGGCGATCGCGCCCAGGTCCGTGCAGTCACCCGACTCGTACGTCCAGCGCTCGTGGCCGCTCGGGTCGACACCGTGCAGCTTGCCGGAGCGCTCGGCGGTCAGGAGCGGCTGGGACTGCAGCACGAACCTGTCCCGCGTGCGCCCGGGCCAGGCGGCTTTGCGCTGACCTGTGTTGGCGTCCAGCAGCAGATAGCCGACGTCGGCGAACAGCGCCAGTACGTACTCGCCGTTGCCGGTCGCCGTGATCACCGGCTTCTCGTCGGAGTCTGAGCGGCTGTAACGCCAGCGCAGCGCACCGGTCGTCGCGTCGAGCATCTCGACCACACCGTCCGGGCGGGGGATCGCGACGCCGTACCGGGTGCCGATGGCCTCCTCCGCGCCGGTGCCGACCACCGAGTCGCTGACCCACGCGACGCCTCCGTCGAGGATCGACGGGCTGGCCCTGCCGGCGTCCCGTGGTGATCGTTCGACGCGCTCGTTGGAAGACAGCACGTAGTTGCGCGACAGCGGCTGGACGATCAGCAGCAGTACGAGGGCAACAGCCGCCGGTACTGCGAGCCACGCGAGCTGCTGACCGAGGTTGCGTGCCGGGAGGAAGCGGGCGGTCCGCGTACGGAGGAGCGACGCGACCAGCGCGGCAGCGCTCGCCAAGAGCAGCAGGACCAGTGCGGAGATCAGCAGCGGGACGCGGAGCCCTACGCCGATGGCTGGGTTCGTTCTGGGTGTCTGGGCCCAGGCAACGAGCAGTCCGGTCACAGCGATCGCCAGTACGGCGCCTGCGATCAGCCGGGCGCGCTGGCTGGCGCTGCGGGCGCAGCGGAACAGCACTGGTGCACTGAAGAACGAGAGGACAGCGAGCGCCACAGGAGGCCAGCCGGCTTCGTCTTCTGCTGCTGGAATCTGCCAGGACGCTCCGGAGGCGGCGATCGCGACCACTGCTGCCGCGATGGCCGTGAACATGGCGGCTGCCGTCAGCCCGGCCTGCTGCCAGCCGCGCCACGGGGCGGGGAGCTCGCTGTCGAGTCCGGCGAGCTCAGACTCCAGGTTGAGGCGTGCGACCTGACCGAGCCGCTGGCGGGCGAGCTGGGTGCGGTACAGGTGTCCGTCGAGCAGTTCGCGTACTTCGTCGTACCGGTGCTCGAGCGCGGCCTTCCGCTCGCCGGCGTCGCGTCGTACCTCGGCCGTGTGGACGGCGTACCGGGTGGGGTCGGAGGCGAGGATCGCGTTGACTGCGTCGAGCAGTACGTCGCCGTTCGCGTCACGGCGGGGTGGTGCGTAGGAGTCCGGTGGTGGCGCGGCCAGGTCCCCGGTCAGGCGGATCAGCCGGGCGACCTCGGCGATCCGGACGGACGGTACGCCGTACTGCGGGAGCAGCTGCTCGGCCAGCTGGGCCGAGGCCTCGGCGTCCTCGGGTGGGGTACCGCCGGGCTCGTGGACCGCGCGGTGGAACCAGGCCGCCAGCCGGACGCTGGTGGGGTCGGTGGACAGCTGGATGAGCGAGTCCAGCGCGGTCAGGACGATGTTCAGGTACTGGTCGCGGTACCCGCGGCGGGTGCGGTCGACGTACCTGGCGACCAGGTCGTCGGCCAGTGAGGCAGCGCCGGGCAGCAGGTCGTCCCAGCGTGCCCGGAGTTCCACCACCGCTTCAGTCTGCCAGCCGCACTTCTACAACCACCCCACGATCACCCCACCGCCACCTTGCGGTTGCCTACTGCTTGGCCGACAGGACGCCCGTCAGCAGGCCGGGGTAGAGCTTCTCGAGGTCCTCGCGGCGCAGCAGGCTGATCCGGCGGGTGCCGTCGGTGTGGGTGGAGATGACGCCGGACTCACGGAGGATCTTGAGGTGGTGGGCCCGCGTGGAGGCGGTGACCGGGAGCTCGAGCTCGCCGCAGCAGATCCCGTCCGGGGCATCGGCCAGCGCCCGCACGATGGTCAGCCGGACCGGCTCGCCCAGCGCCTGCAGAACCGCCTCGACGCGGATCTCACCCGGCTCCGGCTGCGGGAGGACTTTGCTGCTCACGGGTCCATAGTACGACGCCTGTCGAAGTTCGATGAACTTCGTAGTACGATAACCGTCGAACTAACGATCTCGTCTCCGGAAGGCCCATTGATGTCCGCACGGATCTACTTGCTCGGCGCCGGCGCGTTCGCGGTCGGGACCAGCGCGTACGTCGTGTCCGGGGTGCTGCCCGACGTCAGCTCCGAGCTGCACGTCTCGCTGACCGCCGCGGGCCAGCTCGCCACCGCGTTCTCGCTGTCGTACGCGATCGGTGCGCCGATCCTGTCCACGCTGACCGGCCGGTGGGAGCGCCGTACCCTCCTGATCGCCGCGCTGGTCCTCGCCGCGCTCGGCAACCTGATCGCCGCGCTGGCCGTGAACTACCCGATCCTGATCGCCGGCCGGGTCGTCGCCGCGTTCGGCGCCGCCGTGTACACGCCGGCCGCCACACTGTTCGCCACCAGCCTGTTGCCACCCGAGGAACGTGGTAGGGCAGTGGCGATCGTCTTCGGCGGCCTGACGTTCGCCCTGGTTCTCGGCGTACCAGCAGGAACGTTCCTGGGCTCGACGCTCGGCTACAAGGGTGTCTTCGCGCTTATCACCGCAGTCGCGGTCCTGGTCGCCGTCGTCGAGCGTGCCGCGCTCCCGAAGCTCGATGCACCACCTGTGGTCGGTCTGCGCGAACGCTTCGCGGGTGTGACCGACCGGCGCGTGCAGATCATTCTCACGATCACGGTGCTCGCTGTCCTGGCGGCGTTCAGTGTGTACATCTACATCGTCCCGCTGCTCAAGCACACCGCCGGCCTGTCCGGCAACGTCACCGGCTTGCTGCTCCTGCTGTACGGCGTGGGCGCGGTGATCGGCAACTTCCTCGGTGGCCGGGTCACCGACCGGTTCGGCAGCCTGCGCACGCTGGTCGTCCTGATGCTCGGCATCACCGCGGTACTCGCCACCCTCGACCTGACGCTGACGACCGAGGTCGGCGCCGGAGCAGCCCTGGTCGTGTGGGGCATGCTGACCTGGGCCTTCAACCCACCGATCCAGAACCTGCTGCTCGAGCTCGGCGGTGGCCTGCTCATCTCGCTCAACGCCTCCGCGATCTACCTCGGCGCCGGTCTGTCCGCTGTGGTCGGCGGACTGGTCATCCAGACCCTCGGCGTCGGCTACCTCCCGGTGCTGGCGTCCGCACTGTCGCTGGTGGTGGTCGGCCTCGTCTACCTGCTCTGGCGCGATCCGACCCTGCAGCGGGTGGAGGAGCTCGAGCGTGACGAGGACATCTACGTCACAGCAGCCGCCGACTGAGGAGAACCTCCGGTAGGGCACTCTGTGCCGCATGCGTCTGCTTGCCGGTGTGCTGTTGCTCGCCTCCACCCTGACGGGCTCCACGGACCCAGCCGCAGTGGTCGACGGGTGGAAGACCTCACCCGTGTACGTCGACCCGACGCAGAAGGCGCTGGTACCTGACAAGGACGCGGCTGAGCTGGCCGAACGCGTGAGCGGGCACGACCCGGCGATCCACATCGCGGTCGTGCCCGCTGCCGTCCTCAACGACGGCAGCACCGACAACAGCACCGACAACAGCACCGCGGCCCACAAGTACGTCGACGCGGTTGTCGACCGGCAGAAGGCCGACGGCATCTACCTGGTCGTGTTCGGCGGAGCGATCACGTGGGGGAGCGCGGTCGGTGTGGACACGCCGATCGCGGACATCCTCACCGACGAACTCGGCAAGCACAGCCGCTCCGACCCGGTCGGCACGCTGAACGGGGTGCTGGACCAACTCGGCGTACAGAAGGCTCCGCATGGGAAGCCCGGTTGGCTGTGGCCGCTGCTGGCAGTACTGGTCGTACTGGGGCTGCTGATCGCAGCCGGGCTCTGGTGGAGGACGCGGAAGCGTAAGGCTGAAGGCCCAGCGCTCTACCGGCCGTCGTACGAGGTCCTGCCTGACGAGGTGGACACGGTTGACGAGCGGCGGGCGGCTGCGCGCGAGGACGTCACGCGGTTCGGTGAGGAACTGGATGCCGCGGACGTGCGTCTGGACGGCGTGGAGACTGGCCAGGACGTGCAAGCGGCGATGGATGCGTACGCCGATGCCGGCCGCGTGGTCGACGCGGAGCCGGACGACGACAAGCTGCGCGAAGTACGCGCCACAGTCGAGTACGGGCGCTGGCGGCTGGCCTGCGCGCAGGCGAAGGTCGCCGGTACGCCGGCACCCGCCCGCCGCGCCGCCTGCTTCTTCGACCCGGCCCACGGCACGTCCGTGACGGACTGGATGTACACGCCACCTGGTGGGCGGCCGCGGGAGGTCCCGGTCTGCGATGCCTGCCGTGATCGGCTCTCGGGAGGAGCACGATGAAACGTCTGCTCGGTGCGCTCGCGCTGATCACCTTGTGGGTCCTGCCAACAGCCCCGGCACACGCGGCCGAGGACCCGGAGGCGTACCTGAACACCGTGGCGAGTCATCTCGGTGATGCCGGTGTCTGGGTCGACCCTGCCGTCAAGAAGCTCAGCGCGAGCGAGAGCGCGCAGCTGGACTCGCTGGCCAAGCACGCGGCCGCACCGATCCGCATCGCGGTCATCCCGGCGTCCGCGATCAGCACGTCGGACAGCGGCTACTACAGGACGCTCGCCTGGGAGGGCGAGGAGATCGCCGACCAGCTGTACGACCGCGTCGGCGTCGAGGGGGTGTACGCCGTACTCGTCGACGCCTCGTCCGAGTCCGGCGGGCGCGGCTTCCACGCGGTGCAGCGCGCGGACCACGGGCCGACGTACTTCGTGGGTGATGCGGTGGACCAGGCGGTCGACTGCTGTGCCCCCGACTACGACAGCATGCTCGAGCGCTTCATCCAGCGCGCACAGGTGGTGAACAAGCCGTTCTACGTCGACGCGGCGCCGTACGCCGGTGGTGTGGCCGGGGTGATCGGCCTGTGGTGTGCGGTCACCGGGCTCGGCGCACGCAGAGAACGGCGGCGGGACGAGAAGAACCACCTCGAGCTCACCAGGCCGCTGCTCAACGAGGAGGTCATCGCGCTGTCGCAGCAGGTCTCCGCGCTGCCGACGACCGCGGACCCGGAGCAGTCGAAGCTGTCGAAGGACGTGCTCGACACCGTCGAGAAGGCCCGGCACCGGCTCGACGAGGCCAAGGGCGACAAGGACGTCGAGGCCGTCACGACCCTGCTCGGCTCGGCCCGCTACGGAATGGTGTGCCTGGAGGCGCTCCGCGACGGTAGGCCGGTCCCGAAGCCCACTGCGCCGTGCTTCTTCGACCCGCGGCACGGGCCGAGTGTGGCGCAGGTCCAGTGGAAGCCCGACCACGGCACGGACCGGAACGTGGACGTCTGCGCGGCCTGCAAGCAGCGCGACGAGGCCGGTGCCGAACCGGAGATCCGGATGGTCACCAGGATCGAGACCCCGCGGCCGTACTGGGAGTACGCCGAGGAACTCGCGGCGTACGTCGACGGCTACTGGTCGCGCGGTGACGGCGACCGGTGGTGGTACCCGTACTCCGACTTCAGCCGCCGTGGCGAGGAGATGAGGGCGCGCTGGCGTTCCCGCCGACCGGGTGCTCGTTTCGGCCGGATGAGCTCGAGCCTTGGCAGCTCTGTTGGCAACTGGGCCGCCTCGTCGGGTAGCGGTTCGGACGACGATGGCGGAAACAGTTGGTACAGCAGCTCGAGCCGTCGCAGCTCCTGGTCGTCCCGGACCCGCTCCAGTGGTGGCGGCTCGTCCCGGCGCTCGTCGCGCCGGTCGGGTGGCTCACGCGGCTTCTAGTACCTCGGGCAGGTCCTCACTGTGCAGGACGACCAGTGAGGTGACAGCACGCGTCAGACAGACGTAGAGGCGCCGGAGACCGGTTCGCTCGTCGGCCTCACCGGCCACGATGCCGGCCGGCTCCACCAGCACCACGTGGTCGAACTCGAGACCCTTGGCGAGCGACGCCGGTACGACATCCAGATGCGCGTCCGCGTCGTCCTCGTCGCCGAGGACCGAGAAAGCCATGCCCTGCAGGGCTGTCCGGGCCGCGGGGACCAGTGCGTCCGGGACGATCAGGCCGATCGACCCGGGCCGCTCGGACACCTCACGGACGGCGTCGACGGCCGCGGCCAGGCTGTCCGGTACCCGCGAGATCGTGAGCTCACCGCGTGCCCGACGTACCGCGGTCGGCGGCTTGAGGTGCGGTGCGATCGTCGGGAGCAGGCGGGCGGCGTACTCGATCACCTGACCGGGGACACGGAAGCCGGCCGTCAGCTCCTCGGTGTGCGCACTGGTCTTGCCCAGGTGCTTCAGCGCCTCGTCCCAGGACGGTGTGGCCCACGGCGTGGTGCCCTGGGCGATGTCACCGAGCACTGTCATCGAGCCGGTCGAACAGCGCCTGCCGACCGCGCGCAGCTGCATCGCCGACAGGTCCTGTGCCTCGTCCAGTACGACGTGGCCGAGTGACGGCGTACGGTCGACCAGGTCCGCGATCTCGTCGATCAGCGTGGCATCGGCAACAGACCACTTGGCAGCTCCGGGGGAGCGCGGGACCTTGTCCCAGATCAGCAGCGCCTGCTCTTCGGCAGTCAGGATGCCGTCGGCGTGCTCGGCCAGCAGCTCCGGGTCGGTGAACAGGCGGAACAGCAGTTTGGCCGGGTCCACGGCCGGCCAGAGCGCCTCGGCGTACTGCTTGACCGGACGGCTCCTGGCCACCGAGTCCTGCACGCGATCGTCCGGCGAGTCACCGGCCGCCTCCATCCGCAGCAGCACCGCATGGGCCAGCCGCTGCGGCAGCATCGCCCGGCCGGCGCCATACCGGATGCCGCGGGTACGCAGCTCCTCGACCAGCTCCTCGGCCTGGTACGTCGCCACGCGCCAGCGGTGCGCGCCGCGCGGCACGACCAGCGCCTCCTCGGGCCGCTTCACATGCGCCCACACGGCCCGGTGCAGTACTTCGGCCATCCGCGCATCGCCCTTGAGGACGTCGACCGGCGCGGGCCCCGGGCCGGCGATCTTGACCCGCGCGACGAGCTCCTCGACCGTGGTCTGCTTCGCCTCGATCTCACCGAGAGCGGGCAGGACGTCCCCGATGTAGCGCAGGAAGCTGGCGTTCGGGCCGACCACCAGGACCCCGGCGCGGCTGAGCTGGTCGCGGTAGGCATAGAGCAGGTACGCCGCCCTGTGCAGCCCGACGGCGGTCTTTCCGGTACCGGGTGCGCCCTGGACGCAGATGGTGTCGTCGACACCGGCCCGGACGATCACGTCCTGTTCGGGCTGGATGGTGGCCACGATGTCGCGCATCGGGCCGGAGCGCGGGCGCTCGATCTCAGCGTCCAGGATGTCGCTGTGCTGCTCGGTCTCGCCGCTCGCGGTCAGGTCCTCGTCCTCGAACGCCGTCATCTCGCCGTGCGTGAAGCCGAACCGCCGACGTACCCCGACGCCCATCGGCTCGGTTTTGCTGGCCCGGTAGAACGGCACCGAGATGTCCGCTCGCCAGTCCACCACCAGCGGCTCGCCGAGCTCGTCGTTCACATGCCGGCGGCCGATGTGGAACGTCTCCTCGGTCGGCTCGAGGTAGTCCAGCCGGCCGAAGAACAGCGGTACGTCGGGGTCGTCCTCCAGCTCCTTCATCCGCCGGAAGATCGCGGCCTGCAGGTACTCCTGGTTGACCCGGTCGGCGCTGTGGATCTCCAGCGCGCCGGTCTTCTCCCGCATCAGCGCCAGCGCCGCCCGGGAGGTCTTCAGGTAGTCCTTCTCAGCCTGGAGAGTGTCGGACGTGTCTGAGGGCATGCTGAAACCTCCGGCGAGTAGGGGAGCCCAGCCACGTTACTTGAGCACCCTCCTCGGTGGAACTGAATTACGTGCTCTCGGCTTGTCGGCGTGCAGGCCCGGACGGAGCAGGAGCGGCAGGCTCAGCGCCAGGAGGGCCAGTGCGACGAGGCCGTCCAGCCAGTAGTGGTTGGCGGTCACCACGACCACCGTGAACGTGATGATCGGGTGCAGCAGCCACAGCCAGCGCCAGCGCGACCGGGTGATCAGGATCATCGACAGCGCGATCAGGGCCGCCCAGCCGACATGCAGACTCGGCATAGCGGCGAACTGGTTCGCCGCACCACCGGTGTGGTCCGGGCCGTACACGGACTGCCCGAAGCGGAGCCCCGTGTCGACGAAGCCGGGCATCATCCGCGGCGGCGCGAGCGGGAACGCGATGTGACCGATCAGCGCCAGTCCGGTGAGCGACACCATCGTCCAGCGGACGTGGGAGTACGCCCTGGGCCGCCAGATGCTCAGCCAGAGCAGTACGGCGGCGGTCAGCGGGGCATGCACGGACGCGTAGTACAGGTTGGCGCCCTGGACCAGTTGCGGGACCTGCAGGGCCCAGTGCTGGATCGAGGCCTCGTTCGGCAGGTGCAGCCAGTTCTGGAACGACAGCACCTCGTGAGCGTGGCCGAACGCCGAGCCGGTATGTCGCGCGGCGAGTTGCCGGCCCGCGCTGTACACGAGGAAGAGAGTGGCCAGGAGGACTGCTTCCCGGACCACTCTCCAAAAGACCCTCTGTTGTTGTTCCCCGCCCTGCCCCACCCGCTCGATTGCCTCGATCCCCATACCGTTCGACGGTACCCGCCGGTCCCACAGGGTTTGCCCAGGCGCAACCCTGACGTTGCCCTGGGCAACCCCTTGGTGGCGGTTCGTGACGCGGCTGTGATCAGCCCTTGACGGCGCCGGTCAGTACGCCCTTCGCGAAGTGGCGCTGGAGGAACGGGTAGATGATCAGGATCGGCACGATCGAGACCACCAGGATGGCCATCTGGATCGACGCCTGCGGCGGCAGCAGTTCGGTGCCGAGCTCTGCGCTGCCCAGCTGCGTGTCGTTGATGACGTACGTCCGCAGTACGAGCTGCAACGGCCACAGCTTGGAGTCGTTGAGGTAGAGCAGTGCGGAGAAGAACGCGTTCCAGTACGCCACCGCGTAGAACAGGCCGATCACCGACAGCACCGCCTTGGACAGCGGCAGCACGATGTACGAGAACGTCATCAGCTCGCCGGCGCCGTCGATCCGGGCGCTCTCGGTGATCTCGTTCGGCAGGTTCATGAAGAACGCCCGCAGTACGACGACGTTGAACGCGCTGATCATCGTCGGCACGATCAGGGCCCAGATGCTGTCCAGCAGCCCGACGCCCTTGACCGTGAGGTACAGCGGGATGATGCCGGGGGAGAACAGCATGCTGAACAGCACGATCAGCAGGATCGGCCGGCCCGCCGCGAAGCCGGGACGGGACAGCGCGTACGCGAGCAGGCACGACACGGTCAGGCTGAGCAGCGTGCCGACGACCGTGACGAAGATGCTGACCAGCAGGGCCCGGGTCACCACGCCGCCGGCGAACAGCGTCTCGTACGCCTTGAAGTTGACCGACTTCGGCAGCAGCACCAGCCCGCCGGACTCGTTGATCTGCTTGTTCGGCGCGATGCTGGTCGAGATCACCCCGACGAACGGCAGGATCACGACCGCGCAGAAGACCAGCAGTACGACGCCCTTGAACGCCCGCATCGGCCAGCCCGGCATCGGGACGCCTTGAACGATCTTCCGGCTCATTTCTGGTACACCCCCTGCTCGCCGAAGATGTGCGCCACCTTGTTCGCGGTCAGCACGAGGATGACGCCGACGATGCCCTTCACCAGGCCCACCGCGGCCGCCACACCCCAGGCGCCACCCAGTACGCCGTTGTTGTAGACGTAGGTGTCCAGTACTTCGCTGACGTCGCGGCCGACCGCCTGCTGCTGCAGGATGATCTGCTCGAACCCGACGGTCAGCGAGTCACCGAGCCGCAGGATGAACAGCAGGATGATGATCCCGCGCAGCCCGGGCAGTGTGACGTGCCAGAGCTGCCGCATCCGGGTGGCACCGTCCACACTCGCCGCCTCGTACAGCTGGGAGTCGATCTGGGACAGCGCGGCCAGGAACAGGATCGTGGCCCACCCGGTGTCCTTCCAGATGATCTGCGACGTCAGCAGCACGTGGAACAACTCGGAGTTCCCGATGATGTCGATCGTCGACAGGTCGTGCGAGCGCAGGTAGTTGTTCAGCAGGCCGCTGCCGCCGAGCATCTGCTGGAACAGCGCGACCACGATCACCCAGGACATGAAGTGCGGCAGGTACAGGACGCTCTGCGCGATCCGCTTGATCCGCTCCGAGAACAGCGAGTTCAGCAGCAGGGCCAGCAGGATCGGCGCCGGGAACACGAACACCGACTGCAGGCTGGTCAGGATCAGCGTGTTCTTCAACGCCCGCAGGAACGCCGGGTCGCCGTTGAAGATCACACCGAAGTTCGACCAGCCCGACCAGTCGCTGCCGCCGATCCCGAGGAACGGCTGGTAGTCCTTGAACGCGATCACGTTGCCCAGCAACGGCACGTAGTGGAACGCGATGATCAGCGCCACGCCCGGCAGCGCGAACAGCAGCAGGACGCGGTCCCGCAGCAACCGCCGCCCAAGACTCAACTGCTGTCGCGGACGTCTGGAGGTCCGTTGCAGCATCTACTTCCCGCCTGCCGTGGCGAAGACGTCCTGCAGTTCGCCGCGGATCTTCTCACCGCCGGACGACAAGAACGTCTTGACCGCCGGCGCCCAGTCCGAGACTGGCTTCTTGCCCTGCACGATCTGGTTCTCCAGGTCGGTCAGTACACCGGTCAGCTGTCCCCACTGCTTCGAGGCGGTCTCGGAGTACAGGCCGTACGACGCGTCGTACACCAGCCGGTCGGCGATCTTTTCCTGGATCTTGTGCTGGCTCTGCGGTACTTCCGGCTTACCGGCCCAGTAGAGCGCCAGGGCCGAGTCGGAGATGTACTGCAGGCCGATCCCGGTCTCGACGACCCCGACCTTGGTCGGCACCGGGTCGGTGCCCTCCAGCGTGTAGTGCCGGCCCTGGACGCCGTACTTGCGGAACAGGTACTCCTCGGTGCCGAACGGCGCAGCCATCCAGTTCGCGACCTTCAGCAGCGTCTCGACCGAGTGCTTGCTGGACTTGTTGAAGGCGGTCACGTTGTTCAGCGCCGCACCCATCCACACCTTGCCCTCACCGCTGCTGAAGCCCGGTACGTCGAGCATGTTGACCGCGAACGCGTCCCCTGCCGTGTTGTCCGCGTAGTACTGGTTCCACGCGACGAAGCTGTCGTAGTCGAAGGACGCGATGCCACCGTTGAACCACTGCTTGCGCTGCGCCGCCTTGGCGCTGAACGTGTCCGGGTTGACGACGCCGGCGGCAACCATCTTGCGCGACGCCTCGAGCGCATCCTCGTTGCCGTCCACCTCGTACACGGAGGTGAACTTGCCGCCCTCTTGCTTCCAGTTGTTGGGCAAACCAAGCATCATCCGGATGTATGACGTCGGCACCCGGGTCCACGCCCAGCGGTTCTGTTTCGCCGCGGTCATCTCCTTGCACAGGGCAAGGAACTCCTCGAAGTTCTTCGGTGCCGGGTCCTTGATGCCCTTCGCGGCGAGCAGGTCGACTCGGTAGAGCGGCAGCGACGTCCGGGACATGCCGCGCGGCACCGGGACGCCGTAGATCGCGCCGTTGAAGACGCAGCCTTTCCAGAACTCGGTCGGGATGTTCGCCAGGAACGGGTACTTCTTCACCGCATCACCCGAAAGGTGCTCGGTGAGGTCCATCGCCTTGGCCTTCAGCAGACCCGGGACTTGTGGTGTGCCCGGCGGGATGTTCAGGATGTCCGGCAGGTCGCCGCCGGCGATCCGGGTCGCGAACTTGTCCTTGTACTCGTCGTTCGACGCCATGCTGATCTGCAGCTCGGAGCCGAGGCGCTTGTTCACTTCCTGCCAGAACTGGTTCTTGTCCGCGGCCGGCGGGATCGCGCCGGGGATGTTGGTCATGAACGTGATCGGCTTGCCGTCGCCGGGGGCCTCGGTGATCGCCTTGATCGGGTTCGCCGGGTACTTGAGGAAGCCGTCCAGCACCACGTCCGTGCCGGGTAGGTCCGGCTTGACCTCGCCGTACTTCAGATAGGTCGGTAGCTTCACGGCCGCGTTCGCCGCGGCGGTGTTCTTCTTCTCGGACGCGCACCCCGCCAGCAGCGGCGTACCCGTGACCGCGACAGCGGCGGCAGCCAGACCGCCACCGAGGAAACTTCTTCTGCTGACCGGCATGAGGCCTCACTTCCATCGGAGGGCCACACCATGACATAGTACGTCCTATGTCTTCAAGAGTCGGCGCGCTGGAAATCTTCGATCCGGCGGGCAGCGGGTATCACACGTTCCGCATCCCGTCGGTGCTGGCGCATGGTTCGTCGGTGCTCGCGTTCTGTGAGGGCCGGCTGCACGGGGCCGGTGACGCGGGCGAGATCGAGGTCGTACTGCGCCGCTCGCTCGACGGGGGCCGGACCTGGCTGCCGTTGCAGGTGGTGTCCGCGGAGCCGGGCAAGACCTGTGGAAACCCGGTGCCGTTGATCGACCCGGCTTCGGGGGACGTCGTGCTGGTGACGGTGCAGAACGGCGCGGACGCGGTCGAGATGTCGCTTGCCCGAGGCACCGATCCGGTCGACGGGCGGCGGGTTTTCGTGCAGCGGTCGCCGGACGGGGGAGCCTCCTGGTCGGCTCCGGTGGAGATCACCAGTCAGGTGAAGCCGGACGACTGGGGGTGGTACGCGACGGGCCCGTGTCACGGCATCACGTTGCGGTCCGGGCGTCTCGTCGTACCGGCCAATCATTCTCACGTGCCGTCCGAGCCGGTTGACGATCCGATCCGGCTGAACGGCGGGCACTGCATCTACAGCGACGACGGTGGTGTCACCTGGTCCGTCGGCTTCGTCGATCGCAACGACGGCGCCGAGATCAACGCGAACGAGACCACCGTCGCCGAGCTGCCCGACGGCCGGCTGTACTTCAACGCCCGCAACCACCAGGGCACCGGCCCGGCCCGCGTCCACGCCTGGTCGTCGGACGGCGGTCAGACACTCGATGCGACGTACGCCGGGATTCCCGAGATCACCGCACCGGGTATCCAGGGCAGCGTGCTCTGCCTGCCCGACGGGCGATTGCTCCTGTCGACCCCTGTGAACCCGGCCTCGCGCCGCGAGCTGACCCTCTTCGAGTCGTCGGACGCCGGTGAGTCGTGGAAGGCCGCCCGGGTCGTGCACGAGGGCATGGCCGGGTACTCCGATCTGGTGCTGCTCCCCGACGGGTCGGTCGGCCTGTTCTACGAGGCCGGGGAGACCTCATCGTTCGCGACCTTGCGCTTCGCCACATTCGCCCTTTAGAGGTTGGAGATGTTTTGACCGAGTCCGCCCGGTTGACCGGCGTCGTACCGCCGCTCGTCACCCCGCTCACGCCGTCGTACGACGTCGACACCGCGTCGCTGGCGCGCCTGATCCAGTACCAGCTGGCCGGGGGTGTGAACGGGGTGTTCGTGCTCGGCACGTCCGGCGAGGGCACGTTCCTGACCGACGAGCAGCGACAGGTCGTGCTCGAGACGACAGTCGCGGAGGTGGCCGGCCAGGTGCCGGTGCTGGCCGGTGTCATCGACACCTCCACCAACCGCGTCGCCGCCCACGTCTCGGCCGCCTTGAAAGCCGGCGTGGACGGACTGGTCGCCACCGCCCCGTTCTACGCGGCCACACATCCCGCCGAGATCGAACGCCACTTCCAGCGCCTCGCAGCTCAGGCCGAGGACACACCCCTCTACGCCTACGACATCCCGCCCCGGGCCGGCACCAAGCTCCCGGCATCCCTCGTCATCTCGCTGGGTGAGCAGGGCGTCATCGCCGGGGTCAAGGATTCGTCCGGCCAGGAAACCTCGCTCCGCGAACTCGTCATCTCCCGCCGGGAGAAGGTTTTGGACGGCTTCACGATCATGACCGGCTCCGAGGTAACGGTCGACTCGTCCCTGGCCTTCGGCGTCGACGGCGTCGTACCCGGTCTGGGCAACGTGGATCCGGCCGGCTACGTGCGGCTGTTCAAGTCCGCCGTGGGTGGTGACTTGGCGGCTGCGCGGGCGGAGCAGGACAGGTTGTTCCGGCTGTTCGACATCATCAAGGTCCCCGACCGGTCCCGGATGGGTGCCAGCTCGTCCGCACTGGGCGCGTTCAAGGCGGGCCTGTTCCTGTTGGGCGTGATCGACTGCCCGCTCACGGCGTACCCCTGTATTCCTTTGAACGACACCGAGATCGCCGCAGTCCGGCCGCTGCTGGACCGCGCGGGATTACACTGAGCGATCCTGAGTGGCCCGTAAGCGGGCCACTGACCAAGGGAGGCCGGCAGTGACAACGGGTGGGCTCAGCCGGGCACGCGGTGCGGCGGGGAACCAGTCCTTCATCCGGGACGCGATGAAGTCGTACATCCTGGAACGTGGGCTGAAGGCGGGTGATCCGCTGCCGAACGAGCAGGAGCTGATGGCTCAGCTCGGCGTTGGGCGGCACCCGCTCCGCGAGGCCATGAAGGCGTTGCAGGCGGTCGGCATCATCGAGATCCGGCACGGGCACGGCACGTACGTCGGCGAGGTGAGCCTGCAGTCGCTGGAGGACGGCCTCGCGTTCCGGATGTCCCAGTCGATGGCCGGCGACCTCCGCGACGTACAGAACGTCCTGGAGGTCCGCCAGGCCATCGAGGTCGGCCTCGCGGACGACGTGGTCGAACACTTCCAGCAGCACGGATACGACACCCTCGCCCCGATCGTCGAGCGCATGGAGGCGAAGGCCGCCGAGGGCAGCTACTTCCCCGACGAGGACTGGGCCTTCCACCAGGCCCTGTACGAACCCCTCGGCAATGCCCTGGTCATCGACCTGCTGTCGGTCTTCTGGCGAACCTTCGCCCAGGTC
Source organism: Kribbella sp. (assembly GCA_036503355.1). Lineage (GTDB taxonomy): Bacteria > Actinomycetota > Actinomycetes > Propionibacteriales > Kribbellaceae > Kribbella. Next base: position 19,252 of record DASXXB010000199.1, read on the forward strand.
GACGCCCGCCTCCCCGGCGCCCGCTACACCCCCGCCGACGCCGCCGCCTGGCACCGAGACCTCCTGCGAGCCCTCGAATCAGGCAACCCCACCACCTACGCCACCTCCATGAAATCCCACTTCAACGGCATCCACACCCGCCTCGGCGAGTAG
>DASXXB010000200.1:0-4544 GCA_036503355.1 Kribbella sp.
CGGGCTCGCGCTGGACGGGACCGACGACTACGTCGAGGTGCCGTACGACCGGTCGATCGACCTCGGGGCGGACGACTTCACGATGATGACCTGGATCAGGTACGGCGCCACAACCGGGTCGCACGCGATCCTGTGGGCGTATCGGACCGGGTCCGGCAGTACGCCGCAGGTGTGGTTGCGGGCCGAACCGGAGAGCAAGCGGATCCGTGCGTTGCTGTCCGTGGACCGCTTCAACGTGACGGTCCAGTCCACGTCGGCGTACAACGACAACCAGTGGCATCACGTCGTACTGGAACGAACCGGCGGGAAGCTGCGACTGCTGATCGACGGCGCCGAGGCCGGCTCCGTGACCGCGCCGCCCGGTTCGGTCACGGCCGGCAAGGAGTTCGGCGTCCAGGGCATCCACGTCGGCCAGCGCGTCGACGGCGCCAACCGCTTCCAGGGCACGCTCGACGAGGTCCGCGTCTACCGGCGCGCACTCTCCGACACGGAACTCACCCAAATCCGCCAAACCAACAAACCCGACACCAACCGCCTAGGCCTGAACCTCCCCTTCACCACCATCCACTAACAGCCCCCGCCGACTCCCGGCGGGCTGACTGGGGGCGGGGGTGGTGGGCGCGGGGTTGTTGGGTCAGCGGGCGAGGTGGGTGTGCCAGGCTTGGGCTGAGGGGTCTGTGAGGGAGGCGATCTGGTCGACGATGACGCGGAGGCGGGCGTTGTCGTCGGGGGCTTGGGTGAAGTCCGACTTGAAGGGGACGTCCAGGTGGCGGGGGGCCGTCTTCCACAGGATCTCGGCGAGCTCGGTGAGGAGCTCGCGCTGGGTGGCGCGGCGGGCCTGGCGTTCCGGGGAGTTGAGGACGTGGTACATCCCGACGCCCTTCAGCAGGCCGATCTCGGTGCGGATGCCGTCCGGGACGACCAGATCCGCCTCGTACCGGATCAGGCGCGAGCGCCCGAACACCGCGTGGGTCGCCTGCTCGGCGGCGTTCGCGAACCGGCCGATCAGCTGACTGGTGAGGTCCTTCAGCCCGGCGAGTGCCCGGCGGCTGTCGTCGAACGTGGCCGCCGGCCAGTAGTTCAGCGCCTTCAGCCGCGCCCAGCCCTCGTCCAGCTCGGCGTCTGTTGCTTCCGGCAAGTACATCTGCCGGACGGTCTCCCAGTACGGCTCGCGCACGGTGTCGACCGCGGCGAGGTCGATGTGGTGGGCAACGATCCCGTCCTCGACGTCGTGCACCGAGTACGCCACGTCGTCGGCGAAGTCCATCACCTGCGCCTCGAGGCAGCGCCGCTCCCCCACCCCCGGCCGCAACCACGTGAAGACCGCGAGGTCGTCGTCGTACACCCCGAACTTGCGCTCCCCCGGCCGCCGCGGCCACGGGTACTTCGTCGCGGCGTCGAGCGTAGCGCGGCTGAGATTCAGCCCCACGCTGCGACCGTCGGCGTCGAACGTCTTGGACTCCAGCCTGGTCAGCAGCCGCAGCGTCTGCGCGTTCCCCTCGAAACCACCGATGTCCGCCGCGACCTGGTCCAGCGCCCGCTCGCCGTTGTGGCCGAACGGCGGATGCCCGAGATCGTGCGAGAGGCAGGCCGCGTCCACGATGTCCGGATCGCAGCCGAGGGTCGCCGCGAGCTCGCGCCCGATCTGCGCGACCTCGAGGCTGTGGGTCAACCGGTTGCGCACGAAGTCGTCGCTGCCGGCTGTCGCCACCTGCGTCTTGGCCGCCAGCCGCCGGAGCGCCGCACTGTGCAGCACCCGCGCCCGATCGCGCGCGAACGCCGTCCGCCCGGGCCGCTTCACCGGCTCGGCGACCCAACGCTCCGCGTCGTGCTCGTCGTACCCCTCATGCTGCTTCCTCATCACCGCCCACAGTAGCGGCGCCCACCGACAGTTCGGCGAGCCTCAGATGGCTACGCAGTAACGGATCCAGACGACGCCGTCCGGGAAGACCTCGGTGCCGGCGTGCTGCAGGTTGAGGCGATGGGTGTCGTACCACGGTTCGCCGCCGACGACGACCGGGTGGATCAGGAGTGCCAGCTCGTCCACCAGCTCTTCATCCAAACAGGTGCGCAGCAACGCGGGCGAATCAACGCGGACGGTCTGCATGCCACGCCGGGCAAAGAGCGCCAGCGCCTCACACAGGTCGACGTCCTCGTAGCCGGCGATCACCTCGCGCGTAGTCGACTCGGGCGATCGAGCCGGGGTCTGGTCGGCGTACACCGCGAGGACGTCCGACCAGTAGCCCAGCTCCCGCAACGAATCCCAGCTGCGGACACGCGCGCGATCATCGACCACCGCGAGCAACGGCCCGTCCGTCCGCGGACCACGGCGAGGACCCGCCCGTACGGCGTCCTCCTGGGAGACGACCGTCTCCGCGTCGATCAGTGTCACGTCCTCCTGCCACAGCGTCGCGAGCGCATAGAACCGCGCGAGGTCGACGTCGAATCCCGACGTCGCCCCGTCCAGCGAGACCGCCAGCTGAGCCACCACATGAGGCCGCATACCCCCAACCTAGGGACGGCCACCGACAGTTGACCGCGGCTTACCAGGGGACAGGTGTGCCGGGGACGACGGCGGACTGCAGCCGCACGCGCACCGCTTGGCGGGCGCGCTCGTAGCCGTTCTCGTCGTTGTGGAGGATCGAGGCCAGGTTCGCCGCCTCGTAGTACGCGTTCAGGTCGAACGCGAGCTGCGCCGGGTCCGCCGCGAGCTCGCCACGTTCGACCGCCTCGGCGACGGCGAGCTCGATCAGGTCCATCCATTCGCGGTGTACGCCGGCGAGGTACTCGTGGACGGCGCCGCCGCGGGCGGAGAACTCGTGCGAGACCTTCTGGAAGAAGCAGCCGCCCGGGAACACGCGGCTTCGCGAATAGTCCAGCCAGTGCTTGCTCAGGGCCCACACCCGCCCGAGGCCGGGCTCGACCTCGTACGCCGGGACCACCACGTTGTCGGCGTAGATCCTCCGGGCCGCCCGCACGGTCGCCAGCTGCAGCTCCTCCTTGGAACCGAAGTGCGCGAACAACCCGCTCTTGCTGATCCCGAGCTCGGTCGCCAGCCGCCCGATCGACAGCCCTTCGAGCCCGTCGACGGACGCGATGTCGACGGCACGCCGGAGTACGGCGCGGCGGGTCTGGTCACCGCGCGCCAGCCGTCCGTCGATCTTCTCCACGGGACCTGATCCTAAGTCCGTTGACTGCTAGGCTCGTGCAAACTAATAATACGACCGTTCGTATAGTTTGCCGGGAGGGTGTCATGCAGCAGCTGGTCAGCGTCGGATTGCAGACAATCGGAACGTTGTCACCGCGACTGGGCGGACGGCTCGCCTTCAACCTGTGGCGACGCCCGCTCGCCCGCGGCCAGGTCCGTGTAGACGAGCAGATTGTCCACAATGCGGCGACGGTCGACGTACTCAACCTGGACGACGAGGGCGCGGTCACCGGGGCGCGGATCGGCGCGGGGGTTCGGACTTATGCGTGGGGCGACGGGGCGCGGCCGGTGTTGCTGGTGCATGGGTGGCGGTCGCGGGCTTCGCGGTACGCCGGGTTCGTGACGCGGCTGCTCGAGCTCGGATACAGCCCCGTCTCGTACGACGCCCCGGCGCACGGCGACTCCGGCGGCGAGGTGACCTCGATCCTCGGGCACCAGCGGATCATCCGCGCGCTGGAGGAGCGGCACGGCCCGTTCGACGGCGTGATCGCGCACTCCCTCGGCGTACCGTTCGCGCTCTACGCCGTCCGCGAAGGTGTCGCCGCGAAGCGGATGGTGATGATCAGCGGCGTCGCGGACTTCGGATATCTCGCCGACGCGTTCTGCGCCGGGCTCGGACTCGGCCCGAAGCTCAACCGGGAGCTGCGGCGCGCGATCGAGCGCGGGTACTTCGACGGCGACGACAGCATCTGGAGCCGGTTCTCGGTCAGCACCGGCAAGACCGAACTGCTGGTCGTCCACAACGACGAGGACGACGTCGTCGATCCGCGGCAGGCGCAACTGCTGCTGCGCAACTACGGCCCGAAGGCGCACTTCCTGCCGACCACCGGCCTCGGGCACCGCCGGATCCTCTCGGACCCGGCGGTGATCGCCGAAGCCACCGCCTTCCTCCAGGACCCCGAGCAGGACCCAGCGCAGGACTCAGATGTCGCGGAAGGTCTCGATCTGAGCGCCTAGCGAGTTCAGCCGGGTGGCCAGGTCCTCGTACCCGCGGTTGATCACGTAGATGCTGCGCAGCACCGACGTACCCTTCGCGGCCAGCATCGCGATCAGCGCGACCACGGCCGGGCGGAGCGCCGGCGGGCACATCATCTCGGCGCCGGAGAAGTGCGTCGGCCCTTCGACCATCACCCGGTGCGGGTCGAGCAGCTTGACCCGGCCGCCGAGCTTGTTCAGGTCGGCGAGGTAGATCGCGCGGTTCTCGTACACCCAGTCGTGGATCAGCGTCTGCCCGGTCGCGGTCGCCGCGATCACCGCGAAGAACGGCAGGTTGTCGATGTTCAGCCCCGGGAACGGCATCGGGTGGATCTTGTCGATCGGCGCGTGCAGCTTCGAC
>DASXXB010000201.1:0-27953 GCA_036503355.1 Kribbella sp.
GCAGACCGGCGGGAAGTACGCGGACAAGGTCGACTCTGTCCAGCAGAAGGTCGGCAGCTTCGTCGACAAGCAGACCGGGGACGACAGCACCGCACCCGCTTCCGACACAACGACAGCTGCAGCTGAGACTGCCGCTGCCACGGAAGAGGCGGCCGCCGCCAACGATCCAGCAGCAAGCTCCGCGAGTACGGCATCAGACCCCGCAGCCGGTACGACGGCCGGTGCCGGTGCAACCACCGAGGAATCTGGCGAATCTGCTGATCCGCGCGAGCCCCAGACTCAGCCTGGCCAATCCGGCGGGCAGGTCTAGCGCCTCGACGAGAAACGTCGAGCCTGCACTCCTCTCCCGAGCACGCGGGAGAGGAGTCAGAGCGAGCACTTTGTCAAGAGGGCGCGCCGTAGACCGTCGCACTGTGTCACTGCGCAACTCTAGACTGTCACCGTCGGGGAGGGTGACATGGGGAGTTCGCGGCGGCGCAGGCGGAAGTCCGCGGAGTTCAGGTCCTGGGGGTTGTTGCTGTCGGGCCTGGCCGTGCTGTCAGGTGCCGCGCATCAGTGGACCGCGGGATGCCGCGGCTGGTGCGGGGGCGTGGCTTCATGGGGCTGCCGACGTTCGTGTGGCCGCGGGACCGTTTTGAGGGTGCCGTGAGCGTCAGGTCCGAGCCGCAGCCGGGGCCGGGGCGGGCTGTGACTACGAAGGCTGCGCAGCCGAGGTACGAGCGGCTGACCGTCGCGCTGACGATCGGCGGGTTCGTGGTGGCCTTGGTGGGGGTGCTCCGGGATTTCGTTGCTGGATGACCGAGAGGTGCGGGCAGACCACGGCGGGGGGTGGTCTAGTGGGGATCGGGGGCTGGGGGTGGGAGTGTCCGTCTTGACCGGGTGCGGAGGCGCGCTTAGCCTCGGCATCAGGAAGGGATGAATCCACCGGTTTCGGTGGCGGGTACACAGATCGGGCGGCCGGTGAGACGGCCGGCCGGAACAGCGCAATCACGCTCGACCGAGCTGAAGGAAGGACGACGGTGCCGTAACGGACCGTCGGATAGGCGGAACCGCACGTCGTACCCGGACGGCAACGTACCGGGCACCGAGCGGGCTCACCGTGGTCGTTGGCGACCACCGGCAGGTCGAAGTCGACCAGCCGCAACGCACCGTCACACGGTGGGCGAAGGCAGTGAGCGAGGCATCGTAAGGACAGCTGTGGACACGGGTGTCCACGCAGTCGGCGGACGACGGTCCGCGGATCGCGCGTACCCGGACCACAGGCGCACTCGGACCACGAGCGCGGCACCTGCAGGTGGCACGGTCCGCCCGATGCCGCCGTACCGTCCGACCAAGCCGTACCGTCCGACCAAGCCGTACCGTCCGAACAAGCCGTACCGTCCGAAACAACCGGTGGCGATTCCCTTCGACCGATGGCCACAGTCCCGCCTGGGACTCGACGGAGAGGGGAGACGCCGATGACAGCGATGTCGGTTGGCCTGACCCTGATCGGATTGCTGATCGCCGGATTGCTGGCCTGGATCGGCGTGACCCTCTCCCGTCGCAAGACCGCCGACGTACAGGCAGCTGCCGACGTACAGACGCAGGCCGCCAAGTCCGCCGCCGAGCAGGTACGCCGGCAGGCCGAGGAGGACGCCGCCGTACTGCGTTCCCGTGCTGAGGCGGCCGAGCGCCGCGCCGAGGAGATCCGCGGTGCGGCGGAGGACCGGGCGTCGCAGGTACGGCGGGACGCGGAGCAGCGAGCGTCCGACGTACGGCGGGAGGCCGAGGCAGAGGCACAGTCTATCCGGGACGACCTGCGTGAGCAGCGCCTGGAGATGGAGCGTCGCGACCATCGGCTGACCGAACGCGAGGAGCGCCTCGACGAGCAGCATCGCGCGATCGAGGAGCGCCAGACCGAGCTGGCCGCGCAACTGGCCGAGTTGACGCAGCGCAAGCAGGAGATCAAGGACCTCGAGGACGAGCGCCGGCGGATCCTCGAAGGCGTCGCGAACCTGACCATCGAGCAGGCCAGGGCCGAGCTGGTCGCGTCGATCGAGGACGAGGCAAAGCGGCACGCGCACACGATCGTCCGCGACATCGAGCGGCAGGCGCTCGACGAGGGCGAGACGAAGGCGCGCAAGATCATCACCGGCGCGGTGCAGCGGCTCGCGTCGGAGCAGACGAGCGAGTCGGTCGTGTCCGTCGTACACCTGCCGAGCGACGACATGAAGGGCCGGATCATCGGGCGCGAGGGGCGCAACATCCGCTCGTTCGAGCAGACCACCGGCGTGAACCTGATCATCGACGACACCCCGGAGGCGGTGCTGCTGTCGTGCTTCGATCCGGTACGGCGGGAGACGGCGCGGCTGACCCTCGATTCGCTGGTGCTCGACGGCCGGATCCATCCGAGCCGGATCGAGGAGATCTACGAACGCAGCAAGGGTGAGGTCGCCGAACTGTGCGAGCGTGCCGCCGAGGACGCGATGGCCGAGGTCGGGATCACCGATCTGCATCCGGAGCTGGTCCGGACGATGGGGTTGCTGCGGTACCGCACGTCGTACGGGCAGAACGTGCTGAAGCATCTCGTCGAGTCGGCGCATCTCGCCGGGATGATGGCCGCCGAGCTCGGGCTGGATCCCAAGCTGTGCAAGCGCGGCGCGTTCCTGCACGACATCGGCAAGGCGCTCACGCACGAGTCCGAGGGCAGTCACGCGATCGTCGGCGCGGAGCTGGCCCGCAAGTACGGCGAGAACGACGACGTGGTGCACTGCATCGAGGCGCATCACAACGAGGTCGAGGTCCGGACGGTCGAGGCCGTGCTGACCCAGGCGGCGGACGCGGTGAGTGGTGGGCGGCCGGGCGCGCGCCGGGAGTCGCTGGAGGCGTACGTGCAGCGGCTCGAGCGGCTCGAGGAGATCGCGATGCACCACGACGGCGTCGAGAAGGTGTTCGCGATGCAGGCCGGCCGTGAGATCCGGGTGATGGTGCTGCCGGACATGGTCGACGACATCGCGGCCCAGGTGATGGCCCGCGACATCGCGAAACAGGTCGAGGAAGAGCTCACGTACCCGGGCCAGATCCGCGTCACCGTGGTTCGGGAGTCCCGCGCTACCGAGGTGGCGAAGTAGCGTACTTCTCTCGCCAGGCGGGGGGCTCGAACGGGGCGCCGTAGATCCGGGTCTCGTGGGCGATGCGGCCGTGGCGGAACTCGACGATGTTCGCCACGTAGTAGATGTCGCCGCCGTAGTCCGAGCGGAGAAGGACCACGAAATGGTCGGCGGCGCCGGTGATCCGGATGACCTGGATCGACGGCGGGGCGGGGTACTCCTGCTGCATCGCGCGCATCGTGTCCCGTCCGACGATGCGTTCACCGGACTGCGGCATCTCCAGGACGAAGTCCTCGGTGCGCAGGTCGTGCTCCGCCTCGGCCGACAGCGTCAGCTGACCGTCGGACGGCCACAGGCGTTCGAGCAGTTCCCGGTTGCGGTCCATAGCTCATGGTGCACCCGGCGGGCGAGTGCGACTAGCTGCTCAAGCGCCTCTGATCCTTGCGCGGAGGCGTGACGTCGATCGGCTCGTCGGCGATCCGCTGCTGCGGCGGCGTCGTACGGTACTGCCGCTCGACCTCTGGTTCGATGACTTCCTCGTCACTGCGTCGGTGCTGGTTCGCGAGCCGGTAGGACAGCCAGATTCCCGCGACGCCGCCGAGCATGACGATGATCCCGAGGGCGGTCAGGTCCACTGCGTGGAACGTGTCTCGTACGGCGAAGGCAAGGATGGCGCCCACCACGACAAGTGTGAGTCCGGGGCCGATCCGCATACCTGCTCCTTCCCGATCACGGGGTTTCCCTGTTCACTCCCCGTGCCCAGGCCGGGCGGATGGTAATCGTCAGCGGAACGCCGGCTGCCCGGTGAGCGCCTGGCCGATGACGAGCTGGTGGACCTCGGACGTGCCCTCGTAGGTGAGCACCGATTCGAGATTGTTGGCGTGCCGCATGATCGGGTACTCGCCGCTGATCCCGTTCGCGGCCAGGATCGTGCGGCACTCGCGGGCAATCGCGATCGCCTCTCGGACGTTGTTCAGCTTGCCGACCGACACCTGCTCAGGTCGCAGCGTGCCCTTCTCCTTCAGGCGGCCGAGGTGGACGGCGAGCAGGGTGCCCTTGTTCAGCTCGACGGCCATGTCGGCGAGCTTCGCCTGCGTCAGCTGGTACGCCGTCAGCGGCTTGTCGAACACGATCCGCTCACCGGCGTACGCGATCGCGGTCTCCAGGCAGTCCCGGGCCGCGCCCATCGCGCCGAAGATGATGCCGAACCGGGCCTCGTTCAGGCAGCCGAGCGGACCGGACAGACCACGGGCCTCGGGCAACATCGCGGACGCCGGCAGCCGGACGTCGTCCAGCACCAGCTCCGACGTGACCGACGCGCGCAGCGACATCTTCTGCTTGATCTCCGGCGCGGAGAAGCCGGGCGTCGACGTGGGTACGACGAAGCCACGGACGCCGTCGTCGGTGCGGGCCCAGACCACCGCGACGTCGGCGACCGAGCCGTTGGTGATCCACATCTTCGAACCGTTCAGGATCCAGTCGGTACCGTCGTGGCGGGCGTTGGTGCGCATACCGGCCGGGTTCGAGCCGAAGTCGGGCTCGGTCAGCCCGAAGCAGCCGATCGCTTCGCCGGCGGACATCCGGGGGAGCCACTCGTTCTTCTGCTCGTCGCTGCCGTACTTCCAGATCGCGTACATCGCCAGCGATCCCTGCACCGACACCAGCGAGCGCATGCCCGAGTCGGCCGCCTCGATCTCCAGGCAGGCCAGCCCGTACGCGACCGGGCCGAGGCCGGCGCACCCGTACCCGGTGAGGTGCATCCCGAGGAACCCGAGCGCCCCCAGCTCCTTGGCCAGGTCCCGCGCCGGGATCGACGCAGTCTCGAACCACTCCGGCAACGACGGCCGCAACCGCTCATCTGCAAACCGCCGCGCTGCCGCCCGAACGTCAACCTCCTCGGAGGTCAGCAAGGAGTCGACATCCACCAGATCCAACGAAGCACCCATGTGCTCACGCTAACGGGTACAAGCCGCGACGCGGTGGTGTGGAAAGCCACACCACGTACTTCAGCTACTTCAGGATCAACTTCCCGTCGAAGGCGTCCAGATCGGCGAGCGTCTCCTGGTACACCGGACGGAGCGGAGGCAGTTCGTCGCGCGCGAAGAACCGGGCGTCGCGCGTCTCGTCGGTCTCGGCGAGCAGCGAGCCGCTCCAGCGATCCACCCGGAACACCACCGAGAACATCTGGTGCTCGCCGCCGAATGCATTCGTGAACCAGTACTGCGGACCCGTGTACACAGCGATCGGGGTCGCCGCCTCCACGACGAGTCCGGTCTCCTCGTGCACCTCGCGGACCAGTGCGTCCCAGATCGACTCGCCCAGTTCGAGCCCGCCGGCGGGCATCACCCAGGTGTTGTCGTCGGAGCGCCGGACGAGGAGTACGGCGCCTGTGTCGTCGAGGACCACGGCGCGCGGGCCGGGGGTGATGAGGCGTTGGTTGCCGACGTGTTGGCGGAGCGTTCCGGCGTACGAGTGCTCGTAGCTCACTTGCGGTACCAAGGCCACCACCAGTGGCGTTTGCGGGCGTGGCGGACGACGACGCTGGCGTGGTGGGCTTTGCCGGTCACGTGGAGGCGGACGCCGCCGGGACGGGGGGCTACGGCGCGGTTCTTGGCGCTGCTGTGGTTGGCCTCTACCTGGTCGATGTCCACGCTCCAGCCCTCGGGGATGACCATCACCACGGAGCTGTGGATCGCCTGGGCGTCGACGTGGATCTCGGACCAGTGGACGACGGCGTCGGTGAAGTCGAGCTTCACCGACGAGTGCTCCGCGATCGCGGTCAAGCGCTCGGGGACGACCCACGCGCCCTCGCGCTTCTGGGCGCTGTGGCGGGCGCGGAGGGTGAGTTCCTGGGCGCTTCCGTGAGCGACCGGCACCAGGTCGGCGGTCGCGTCGCGGAGCTCGAGCTGGGTCTTGGCCGAGTAGATCTGGGTCAGCCGCTCGTCCAGTTCCTGGAAGTCCAGCCGCCCGTCGGTGTGCGCTTCCTGGACCACGGCGGCGGCACGCTCGCGGTCGTTGTCGGATGCCCGGTGACCGGGCGGCGGCTGCTCCAGACTCATGCGTCCAAAGGTAGCGCCGCTACAGGTCCGGGCAGAACCTCAAACGGCGCGGCCGGCAGGAGCAGCGAGGTCCAGGAAGCGCCCCACCACTGCAGACCACGTCTTGTCGAGCTCCACGGCGTACCGCTCCGCGTCCGCCACCACCTCGTCCGGGTCGAACCCAAGTGCCCGCAGCCGCTCCGGGCTCCACCGCCGTACCCGGTCCGCTTCCACCTCCGGATGGAACTGCACACCCCAGCTACGGCCGATGCGCAGCATCTGGTGCGGGCAGCGTTCACTGGACATCAGCAGTACCGCATCCGCCGGCAGCCGCGTGATCTGATCCTGGTGACTCTCGACAGCTCTGACAGAAGAGGGCAGACCAGCTAGCAGTACGTCGTCCGCAGCGGCCGGGAGCACCGTCAGCGACGTCACGCCCTTCTCGGGCAGCCCGTACTTCCCCTGCACCTCGCCGCCGAACGTGTGCGCCAGCAGCTGCGCCCCGAGGCAGATGCCGAGCACGGGCACCTTGCTGTGCGCGTCGAGGAGCAGCGCGCGTTCGGCCGGCAGCCACGGCGACCGCTCGTCCTCGTCCGGCAGCATCCCGCCGCCGAGCAGGATCAGGGCCGCATGCCCCTCCACGGTCGCGGGTACGGGTTCACCGTCCCAGGCCCGGACAACGACCGGGGACAGCCCGCGGTCGTCCAGCCAGTCGAGCAGCCGGCCAGGTCCGCTCTCACGGTCGTTCTCGATGATCAGTACACGGGTCACCGGGCCACGGTACGGCGGCACACCGAGCATCGCCGTACCGGAGTAGCGATTCCTGGATACTGATGCACTGGGGGTGCCGATGGAGCCTGTCAGTGGATTCGTGCGCGCCGTTGTCGGAGATGTGGCGTTCATCTTCGCCAAGGGCATGGTCAGTGCGTACCTGCTTGCCCGCCGGAACGGCTGGACGCGACCGCAGCTGGACGTGCTGGTCCGGTCGCACGGCCAGTACGTGCCGCTGGCCATCCCCACGGGCACCGTCCCGGCGGTCGACCGGCTGGCCGGGCTGGACGAGATCCGCCCGGCCCCGATGGTCACCGTCGAGTTCACTCCCGGCGACACCGGCGCCGAGGCGCACCTGACAGCGAACAACCCGGTGCTCATCACGATCACCGACGTCAGCCACCGCGAGTACGACGCCGTAGTGCTGACCACCTCGCTCGGCGCAGCGGCGTACGCGCAACTGCCCCCGGGCTACTACCACGTGTCGGCCGTGGTCATCGACGAGTACGGCGACCTGCTGCAGGGGTACGGCGCCCAGCACAACCTGCACGTCGACAAGGGCGACGACCTGATCGTCTCGCTGTCCATCAAGACCGCCGGTGTCGGTGAGGTCGCTGCAGCTCTCGAAACGGGTCAGCAGCCCGCGCTGGTCGGCCCGGACGGTGACGTCGTACCGCTGCTGGACCTGGTGCGTATCGGCCGCGCTGCGGACTGCGACCTGATCCTGGACCGCCAGGAGATCAGCCGGCATCACGCTGAGCTGCTGCGCATCGACGCGACCAGCTACGAGCTGCGGGACCTGGGCTCGACCAACGGGACACAGGTGAACGGCACACCGATCGAGACCGCCATGGTCGCCCACGGCGACGAGATCCGCCTCGGGGCGCTCCCGTTCCGCCTCCTGGTGTCCTGACCTGGAACAATGGCCGCGTGAACCCGCGCAGCGTCGTCATCCTGGGCTCGACCGGCTCGATCGGTACCACGGCACTCGAGCTGATCGGGCGGAACCGGGATCGCTTCCACGTGCTCGCGCTGTCGGCGGGCGGGGACAACGTGGCGTTGCTGGCGGAGCAGGCGCTCGAGTTCGGTGTCGAGGTGGTGGCTGTGGCGAAGGCCACGGTCGCGCAGGACCTGCAGCTGGCGTTCTACGCCGAGGCGCAGCGGAAGGGGTACGCGCAGGGCGAGTTCCGCATCCCGAAGATCCTCACCGGGCCGGACGCCTCGAGCGAGCTCGCCGCGATGCCGTGTGACGTAGTACTCAACGGCATCAACGGATCGGTCGGCCTGCACGCGACGCTCGCGGCGCTGGACGCGGGGAACACCCTCGCGCTCGCCAACAAGGAGTCGCTGGTGATCGGCGGGCCGATCGTCACCCGGAGGGCCAAACCGGGGCAGATCGTCGCGGTCGACTCCGAGCACAGCGCGATCGCGCAGTGCCTGCGCGGTGGTGGACCGGACGAGGTCCGCAAGCTGCTGCTCACCGCGAGCGGCGGCCCGTTCCTCGGCAGGCCGCGCAGCGAGCTCGCGAACGTCACGGTCGAGCAGGCCCTCGAGCACCCGAACTTCGCGATGGGACCGGTCGTCACGATCAACTCCGCCACGCTGGTCAACAAGGGCCTGGAGCTGATCGAGGCGCACCTGCTGTTCGGCATCCCGATGGACCGGATCGACGTGGTCATCCACCGGCAGCAGGCGATCCACTCGATGGTCGAGTTCTTCGACGGCGCCACGATGGCGCAGGTCGGGATCCCGACGATGACCGTGCCGATCGCGCTCGCACTCGGCTGGCCCGACCGGATACCGGACGCAACCCGCCCGTGGAACTTCGCCGAGGCGAGCACCTGGACGTTCCAGCCGGTCGACGACGCGGAGTTCCCGTCGGTCGGGCTGGCCCGCGAGGCAGGCACCCGGGGCGGCACCGCGCCGGCCGTGTTCAACGCCGCGAACGAGGTCTGCGTGCAGGCGTTCCGAGAGGGCCGGCTGCCGTTCCCGGCGATCGTCGACACGGTGGCCCGGGTGGTGACCGATCACGACGTACCCTCGTATGAGGAACTGTCCGTCGACGACGTGCTCGCCGCGGACGCGTGGGCCCGACAGCGGGCCCGCGAGGTAACCGGCGTACAGGAGATCCACCAGGCATGAGCGTGCTTCTCTCCATCCTCGGCATCGTGCTGTTCGTGCTCGGGGTGCTGATCTCGGTGGCGCTGCACGAGCTGGGCCACATGCTCCCGGCGAAGGCGTTCGGGATGAAGGTGACGCAGTTCTTCGTCGGCTTCGGGCGGACCATCTGGTCGGTGAAGCGCGGCGAGACCGAGTACGGCATCAAGGCGATCCCGGCCGGCGGTTTCGTCCGGATCATCGGGATGATGCCGCCCGCCAAGGGCCAGGACCCGAGCAAGGTCCGCAAGGCGAACACCGGCCCGATCCAGTCGATGGTCGAGAACGCCCGCACCGCGGAGTACGAGACGATCGCGCCCGAGGACAACGGCCGGCTGTTCTACCAGAAGGTGTGGTGGAAGAAGCTGATCGTGATGGCGTCCGGGCCGCTGGTCAACGTGCTGATCGCGGCGGTGCTCTTCACCGGTCTCTTCACGCTGTACGGCGACCGCGTGCCGCAGACCACCATCTCCACCGTCACCGACTGCGTGATCCCGGCCGCCCAGGCCACGCCGGACCGCAAGTGCCAGGACGGCGACAAGGTGTCGCCCGCCAAGCAGGCCGGGTTCCAGGTCGGCGACCGGATCGTCACGTTCAACGGCACCCGGATCACCTCCTGGGACCAGCTCACCCCGCTGATCCGGGCGAACACCGACAAGCCGGCAACGATCGTTGTCGAGCGCAACGGTCAGCAGCTCACCCTGCACACGAACACGATCGTCAACCAGGTCCTGGACAACCCGACCTCGGACAAGTACGTGTCGGTCGGGTTCCTCGGGGTCTCCCCGGAGAACAAGCTCGAGCGGCAGAGCGTCGGCTACGCGCTCGGCAAGATGGGCAGCACCACGGCGGCCACGGTGCAGGCGCTCGGCCGGTTCCCGGAGAAGCTGGTCGGCGTCGCGAAGTCGATCGTCGGCGGCAAGCGCGACGCGGACAGCCCGATGAGCGTCGTCGGCGCGAGCCGGGTCGCGGGCGAGATCGCGGCCAGTGACCTGGACGTCGGCGCGAAGGCCGCGACGCTGGTGCTGCTGCTCGCCTCGCTGAACCTGTTCCTTGCCCTGTTCAACTTCATCCCGCTGCTGCCGCTCGACGGCGGCCACATGATCGGCGCGATCTGGGAAGGCATCCGGCGCGGCCTGGCCAAGCTGTTCGGCCGGCCGGACCCCGGGTACGTCGACGTGGCCAAGCTGCTGCCGATCGCGTACGTCGCGGCGAGTGTGATCGTGGTGATGGGTGTGCTGCTCGTCATCGCCGACATCGTGAACCCCATCAAGCTGTTCAACGGATAAGGACACATGAGCATCAACCTGGGCATGCCTGCGCTGCCGCCACCGACCCTCGCCCCGCGCCGCAAGACCCGTCAGATCAAGGTCGGCAGCGTGCTGGTCGGCGGCGACGCGCCCGTCTCCGTGCAGTCGATGACGACGACGCCGACGAACGACGTCAACAAGACGCTGCAGCAGATCGCCGAGCTGACCGCGGCCGGCTGCGACATCGTCCGGGTCGCGTGCCCGCGGCAGGAGGACGCCGACGCGCTGCCGGAGATCGCGAGGCACTCGCAGATCCCGGTGATCGCCGACATCCACTTCCAGCCCGGCTACGTGTTCGCGGCAATCGAGGCCGGGTGTGCCGCCGTACGGGTGAATCCGGGCAACATCCGCAAGTTCGACGACCAGGTCAAGGAGATCGCCCAGGCGGCGAAGGACCACGGTACGTCGCTGCGGATCGGGGTGAACGCCGGCTCGCTGGACAAGCGGCTGCTGGAGAAGTACGGGAAGGCGACGCCGGAGGCGCTGGTCGAGTCGGCCGTCTGGGAGGCGTCGCTGTTCGAGGAGCACGACTTCCACGACTTCAAGATCTCGGTCAAGCACAACGACCCGGTCGTGATGGTGCAGGCCTACGAGATGCTCGCCGAGCGCGGCGACTGGCCGCTGCACCTCGGGGTGACCGAGGCCGGGCCCGCGTTCCAGGGCACGATCAAGTCGTCGGTCGCGTTCGGTGCGCTGCTCTCGCGGGGGATCGGCGACACGATCCGGGTCTCGCTGTCCGCGCCGCCGGTCGAGGAGGTCAAGGTCGGCCTGCAGATCCTGCAGTCGCTGAACCTGCGCGAGCGCAAGCTCGAGATCGTCTCCTGCCCGTCCTGCGGCCGCGCCCAGGTGGACGTCTACACCCTCGCCGAGCAGGTCACCGCCGGCCTCGAGGGCATGGAGGTCCCGCTCCGGGTCGCCGTCATGGGCTGCGTCGTGAACGGTCCCGGCGAGGCCCGCGAGGCCGACCTCGGCGTCGCGTCCGGCAACGGCAAGGGCCAGATCTTCGTCAAGGGCGAGGTCATCAAGACCGTCCCCGAGTCCGCCATCGTCGAGACCCTCATCGAAGAAGCGATGCGCATCGCCGACCAGATGGAAACCACCGAGCCAGACGAACCCACCGTCAGCATCAGCTGACCGCACGAACGCCGTCGGATAGCCTTCGTGGGTGAGTGAGTACCTGGTTGTCAGTGCGGTGGCTGGGGAGGCTCGGTATGTGCCTGGGGGGATTCCGGTGGTGGTTACCGGGGTCGGGAAGACGGCGGCTGCTGTTGCGGTGAGTCGGGCGTTGGCGGCTCGCGACACTACCGACCTGGTCGTGCTGAACGTCGGGACCACGGGCGCCTTGCGGGACGGGTTGTCGGGGTTGTTCCTGCCCAGCAAGGTGATCAACCACGACGTGAACGCGGACGCCGTCCGGGCGATCGGGCTGGATCCGCGCGACGAGCTTCCGATCGAGGGCGGGGACGGGACGGTTCTCGCGTCCGGTGACGTGTTCGTCACCGACCCGGTGGTGCGGGCGCGGCTGGCGGAGCGGGCGCAGCTCGTGGACATGGAGGCGTACGGCGTGGTGTACGCGTGCCAGGCGTACGGCGTACCGGTGCGGGTCGTGAAGCACGTGTCCGACTCGGCGGACGAGGCGGCGCTGGATTGGCCGGCTCTCGTCGACGCCAGCGCCAAGGTGCTGGGGGAGTGGGTCAGCGAGAACGCCCGCTGAGCCATTCCAGTACGGCGATCTCACGCACGAGCCACCGCATCACGCCGACGCCGCTCGCCAGCACCCGCCTGTTGGTTGCGAGCGCGTCGTGCACCGGCACCCACACAGGCGTCAGTTCGAGTTCGGCCTCGTAGCCCTCCAGATCCTGCGCGGCACCGGAGACGCCGCCTGAGCAGCTGAAGTAGTGCGACGTCATCGCGAACACGTCGTACCCGGTGTCGAACGCAGGCACCTCCTCGCGGGTCGTCCCCAGTTCGGGTCCCACCAGCACCCCGTCGTACCCGCATTCCTCACGGAACTCGCGGCGCAGTGCCTGCTCGAAGGATTCGCCCGGCTCGACGCCGCCGCCGGGGAACTTGTAGTCGCCGTGCCGGGAGGCGAGGAGCAGGAGCTCGGCGCCGCGGAACAGCACCCCGCGGACCGCCGTCCGTTCGACGGTCGGTCCGGGTTCGAGGTCCGGAGTACGGAAGGTGCCGAGGTGCATCGGACTATGCTGGCTTGACCTTGACCCTGGGGGCAAGGTTTAGCGTCGGCGTGAAGGAGGCGGGATGCGGATCAGCGATCTGGCGGCCGAGGCCGGGGTGACGGTCAAGGCCGTGCGGTACTACGAGTCGCAGGGGCTGCTCAAGCCGCGCCGGGAGTCCAACGGGTACCGGGCGTACGACGCGGACGACGTGGTGGTGGTGCGTGAGGTGAAGGCGTTGCTGAGCCTCGGACTGACCGCGGAGCAGACGTACCCGTTCATCGAGTGTCTGCGGGCCGGGAACGAACGCGCGGACGTCTGCCCGGCGTCGCTGACGGCGTACCGGACCCGGATCGCCGACGTGGACCGGCGGATCGCCGAGCTGACCGATCTGCGGGCCCGGCTGACCGACCTCCTGACCGATGCCGAGAACTGGAGGACGAACTGTGACCGACCTGCTGAGTGTGGATGAGAACACCTTCGACGAACTGGTACTGCGGTCCGGGAAGCCCGTACTGGTGGACTTCTGGGCGCAGTGGTGCCCGCCGTGCCACCAGATCGCCCCGGTGCTCGCCCAGATCGGTGCCGAACGCAACGACCAGCTGACCGTGGTGAAACTCAACTCCGACGAGAACCCGGCGATCTCCGCCCGCTACCGCGTGATGGCACTGCCGACCCTGATCCTGTTCCACCGCGGCGAAATGATCTGGTCGGTCGTAGGCGCCCGCCCCAAGGCCAAACTCCTGAAGGAACTCGACGACGCACTACTGACCGCTGTGTAGGCACCGTCCACGTCGCGGACCCCCGGATCCTAGCTCGTGTAGAGCTCCACCAGGATTCCGTAGGGTCCGCGGACGTACGCCGACGTGCCCCAGTCGGTGGTGGTGGGTTCCAGGGCGATGTCGCCGCCGCGGCCGCGGATCTTCTCGACGTCGGCGTGGACGTCGTCGCTGGTGAAGTGCAGGAGGGTGCCGCCGTGCGGGGTGAAGTCGGTCATCGCGCCGGTGTGCAGGGCGATGGTCGTCGCGCCGGCCTTCACCTCGGCGTAGCCCTCGGCGGCGTTGCCGGTGATCTCCAGGCCGAGGACGGCGGTGAAGAAGTGCGCGATCTCCTGGTTCTTCTCGCGGGTGTCGGTCAGTAGGCCTACGTGGTCGAAGCGGAGGCTCATTCGTCTCTCCCAGGTTGACTGGTAGCTCTTTAGGATGCTAGCAATATAGCCATGGTGGACGATGGTGGCAAGAAGGTGCAGTTCAACGTGTATCTGCCGCCGGAGCTGGTGCGGCGGGTGAAGCACAAGGCGATCGACGATGCGGCGAGCCTTTCCGCGCTGGTCGAGCAGGCGCTGTCGGAGTACCTGGACAACCACGGGGAGGCGCGAGGATGAACGACGTGATCATCAGGCCGCTGCGGTTCACGGCGGACGTCGGGGCCATGCAAGCGTTCCTGGAGACGCTCGGGCTGCGGTCGCGGCTCGAGTCCGAGCGCGGCGGGTGGGTCGACATGCTGGCGGGCCGCGGGATGGTCGCGCTGCACGACGCCGCGTCGAGTTCGACGGGCGGTCAGGCCGGGCAGACGACGCTTTCGTTCGAGGCGGATGCGATCGACGAGCTGAAGGACCGGCTGGACCAGGTCGGGTTCGTCGACGCGACGGTCTTCGACGAGGCGTACGGGCGGGTGCTGTCGGTGACGGCGCCCGACGGGGTGGTGATCTGGATCGACGAACGGACCGACGACCTCTACGGGTACAAGCTGCACGACGCACCTCCGGACGAGCGCTGGACGGTCACGCCGTACCTGACCGGCGCCGAGGAGCCGAGCTGGCGACGGTTCCTCGACGGTCTCGGCGTTGCCGGGCAGGACATGCCCGTCCGCTTCGGGCCGGCCGACGGCGAGTTCGCCGTACGGCTGGACCTGACGACCACCGAGGACCTCGACGAGGTGCAGAGCCGCTTGACCGGCTCGCAGGTGACTCGCACCGACTCCGGCCTGGAGGTCCTTGATCCGGACGGTCAACTCGTCGTGATCCGCCGATGAGCTTGACCTCAACCGTGCCTGAAGTTGCACGATGCCCAGCATGACGACGGCGGGGGTGCCTGTGAGGCTGCGCGACGACGCCGACTTCCGGCGGTACTGGTTGGCGCGGGCGCTGTCTGTCACAGGGTCGATGGTGACGGCGATCGCCCTGCCGGTGCTCGTCTACCGACTGAGCGGATCGACCGTCCTGACCGCGGTGGTGACCGCGCTCGAGTCGGCGCCGTACCTGCTGGCCGGCCTGTTCGCAGGCGCGCTCGCGGACCGTTGGAACCGGCGCCGGGTGATGGTGACCGCGGATACGGTGAACGCGGTCCTGGTCGGATCGGTTCCGCTGGCGCACCTGCTCGGGGTGCTCACCGTCGTGCAGGTACTCATCGTCGCCTTCACCGTGCAGGCGGTCTACACGTTCTTCGACGGCGCGAACTTCGGTGCCCTGCCGGTTCTCGTCGGCCGCGCCCGGGTGGCGCAGGCGAACTCGGCAGTCTGGACGGCATCGAGTCTGATCGAGCTGTTCGTCCCACCCGTGACCGGCCTGCTGCTCGGCGTCCTCGATCCGGCCAGTCTGCTGACGCTCGACGCGCTCAGCTTCGCGGCGTCCGCGTTCGCCGTCCGGGGGATCGTGCGGGCGATGTCGGAGTCCCGCGACGGCCGGCCGCCGCTGCGCCCGCGGGTGGTTCTGAACGACATCGGGGACGGTCTGCGGTACCTGATCCGGCATGCCGGCGTACGGACCATGACGATCATCGGCAGCGTGCAGTCGTTCGCCGGTGGTGGCTTCATGGCGCTGATCGTGGTGTGGTGCGACCGCGTCCTCCACATCGGTACGTCGGGACTCCGGTTCGGACTGGTCTGGGGTGTGTGGGGGATCGGCGGCCTGATCGCCGCGCTCAGCCTGCCGCGGCTGCTCAAGCGGACGTCGCCGGCGGCGATCGCGCTCTACGCACTGCCGGTGTCCGCGCTGCTCGGCGTACTGACGCCGCTGTCGCCGCACTGGGTCGTGGCCGCGCTCGCGCTGCTGGTGTGGGGTTCGGCGTACGTCCTGGTGATCGTCAACGCGGTGTCGTACCGGCAGCAGGTGACCCCGGAGAACCTGCTCGGTCGCGTCAACACTGCGGGCCGGATGCTGTCCTGGGGCGTCGGCTGGACGCTCGGGTCGGTGGTCGGCGGCGTGCTCGGCAACGCGTTCGGCCCGCGGACGGGCATGGTGCTGATGGGCCTGTGCGGCTGTGCCGGTGTGGTGTTCGCGTGGACGTCGCCGCTGCGCCGGATCGCCGCGGACCACGAACCACAGCCGGCCTGACCCGGCCCCGTTGCACGCACCGGCGCCGCACATCCGCTAGGTTCTGCGGCGTGGGCGTACGGGTTCTCGGTCCTCGTGACCTCGCGGCGGCGCGCGCGGTCATCGCCCGCGATCCGGTGGTGAACGTGTTCGTGGACAGCCTCGTGCAGGCGTCCGGACTCGACCCGCGGCGCGGTGCGGAGGTCTGGGGGTACGTCGAGAAGGGCGCGCTGGAGGCCCTGTGCCATGCCGGCGGGAACATGGTGCCGGTCGGCGCGGACGACGCCGCGCTGCGTGCGTTCGCGGCGTACGCGATGCGCCGCGGGCGGAACTGCTTCCAGATCCTCGGCCAGGCGCGCGCGGTCGAGCAGCTGTGGAGCATCCTCGAGCCGCACTGGGGACCGGCCCGCGAGGTGCGCGACGACCAGCCGTTCATGGTGATCGAGGGGCCGCCCGCGATCGCGCCGGACCCGCTGGTGCGCGCGGTGGAGCCGGTCGAGCTGCCGATCCTGTACCCGGCGTGCGTGGCGATGTACACCGAGGAGGTCGGCGTACCGCCGCAGACCGGGCCGGACGGGACGTTCTACCGCTCCCGGGTCGCGGAGCTGATCCGGGCCGGGCGTGCGTTCGCGCGGATCGAGGACGGGCGGGTCGTCTTCAAGGCCGAGGTCGGCTCGGTCGGTACCGGGGTCTGCCAGATCCAGGGGGTCTGGGTCGACCCGGAGTACCGCGGTCGCGGTCTGGCCGCCCCCGGTATGGCCGCGGTCGTCGAACTGGCCCGGCAGATCGCGCCGGTGGTGACGTTGTACGTCAACGCGTTCAACCTCCCGGCGCGGGCGGCGTACGAACGCGTCGGCTTCCGCACCATCGAAACCTTCGCCACGATCCTGTTCTGAGCAGGCCTGTGGATATCGTGGTCGGAGGATGTCCGCCGGACGGATATTCTCTGTGACGTCCCGTACTCGACTTTTGCACGCTTGGAGACTCCCGTGATTTTGCGTATGTCGTCGTTGTTCCTCCGCACCCTTCGCGAGGACCCGGCGGACGCGGAGGTCCCGAGCCACAAGCTGCTCGTCCGCGCCGGGTACATCCGCCGGGCCGCGCCGGGCATCTACACCTGGCTGCCGCTGGGCCTTCGGGTCCTGCGGAACGTCGAGCGGATCGTTCGCGACGAGATGAACGCGATCGGCGCGCAGGAGCTGGTCTTCCCGGCGCTGCTGCCCCGCGAGCCCTACGAGGCCACCGGCCGCTGGACCGAGTACGGTCCGAACCTGTTCCGCCTGAAGGACCGCAAGGGCGCCGACATGCTGCTCGGGCCGACGCACGAGGAGATGTTCACGCTGGTCGTGAAGGACCTGTACTCGTCGTACAAGGACCTCCCGCTGTCGATCTACCAGATCCAGAACAAGTACCGCGACGAGGCGCGGCCGCGGGCCGGCGTGCTGCGCGGGCGTGAGTTCGTGATGAAGGACTCGTACTCCTTCGACGTCGACGACGACGGCCTCGCGGCGTCGTACGAGCTGCACCGCAAGGCGTACATCAAGATCTTCGACCGGCTCGGTTTCGACTACGTGATCGTGCAGGCGATGTCCGGCGCGATGGGCGGGTCGCGGTCGGAGGAGTTCCTGGCGATCGCGGAGAACGGTGAGGACACGTTCGTCCGCTCCCCGGGCGGGTACGCCGCGAACGTCGAGGCGGTCGTGGTGCCGAAGTCGGCGCCGGTGGACTTCTCCGGCGTACCGGCGGCCGAGGTCGTGGACACCCCGGACACGCCGACCATCGAGACGCTGGTGGACGCGCTGAACGCGAAACACCCCCGCACCGACGGGCGCGAGTGGACCGCCGCGGACACGCTCAAGAACGTGCTCGTGATGCTGGTGAACCCGGACGGCACCCGCGAGCCACTCGCGATCGGCGTCCCCGGGGACCGCGCGATCGACGAGAAGCGGCTCGGCGCGCAGGTGGAGCCGGCCGAGGTGGTCGCGTTCGAGGAGGCCGACTTCGAGAAGCACCCGGCACTGGCGAAGGGCTACATCGGCCCGGGCGTGCTCGGCAAGGACAACGCCTCCGGCATCCGGTACCTGCTGGACCCGCGGGTCGCCGAGGGCTCGGCCTGGGTGACCGGCGCCGACAAGTCCGGGTTCCACGTGATCAACCTGGTGCACGGGCGGGACTTCACCGCCGACGGCACGATCCAGGCCGCCGAGGTCCGCGACGGCGACGAGGCGCCGGACGGTTCGGGTCCGCTGGAGACCGCGCGCGGCATCGAGATGGGTCACATCTTCCAGCTCGGCCGCAAGTACGCCGACGCGCTCGACCTGAAGGTTCTCGACCAGAACGGCAAGCTCGTCACGGTCACGATGGGGTCGTACGGCGTCGGTGTCACGCGGGCGGTGGCCGCTGTCGCGGAGGGCAACCACGACGAGCTCGGCCTGGTCTGGCCCCGCGAGATCGCGCCGGCCGACGTCCACCTGGTTGCCACCGGCAAGGACTCGGCCCTGTTCGAGAAGGCCGCCGGGATCGCCGCCGAGCTGGAGGCCCGCGGCCTGAGCGTGATCTACGACGACCGCGAGAAGGTCTCTCCGGGCGTGAAGTTCAAGGACGCCGAGCTGATCGGCGTCCCGACCATCGCCGTGGTCGGCAAGGGCCTCGCCGACGGCACCATCGAGGTCAAGGACCGCCGCACCGGCCACCGCACCGACGTCCCGGTCACCGAAATCGTCGACCACCTGGTAACCACCGTCCGCAGCTGACCCGCCGACTGCACCGCCGCGCAGCGCACCAGCCGCACCGCCCGCGCCCAGCTACCCGCACCGCCCGCGCCCGGCTACCCGCACCGCGGCGCACCCCGCCCGGCCTGCCGCACCCCGCGCGGGCTGCCGCACCGCGCGCGGGCCATTTGTGTGGTTAACCTCCGGCGATGCCCGTTCACCCACCGCATGCGATGGGTGAACGGGCAAGCTGCGTTGTTCACCTCTCAAATGGCCGGAAGTTTCTCCGCGGGGGATGTCGAGGAACGGGGGTTGGGTGCGATCCCTGGGTGTGGCGCCTGAGGGGGCGTCCGGGAGCTAGGGAGTTGGCGATGACGGGATCAGTGCTGGCCGCGCGGGGTATCGACGGGTTGCGGCGGGTGGTTGCGGGTGAGGTGCTCGTGGAGGGGGACGCGGGGTACGCGGAGGCCGGGCGGGTGGTGATGGCCGAGGGGCGGCCGCGGGTGATCGTGCGGTGTGCGGAGGCGAGCGACGTCACCGCGGCGTTGCAGTACGCCGAGGCGCAGGATCTGCCGGTCGCGGTGCGCAGCGGCGGGCATCACGCGGCGGGCCTCGGGACGAACGACGGTGGCGTGGTGATCGACGTCCGGCCGATGGACGAGGTGCGGGTGCTGCCGGACAACGTCGTACGGATCGGGACCGGGGCGACCTGGGGACACGTCGCCGGGCGGCTGGGCAAGCTCGGGCTGGCGATCTCTTCGGGTGACACCGCGAGCGTCGGCGTGGGCGGATTGATGGCCGGCGGCGGGATCGGCTGGATGGTCCGCAAGCACGGGCTGGCGATCGACAACGTGGTGTCCGCCGAGATCGTCACCGCGGACGGGTCGGTACGCCGGGTCGACGCGGGCAACGAGCCGGAGCTGTTCTGGGGGCTCCGCGGCGCAGCGGGTGGGCTCGGCGTGGTCACGTCGTACGACGTCACCGCCGTACACCAGCCGACCGTGCACTTCGGCACGTTCCTGTACCCGTGGACCCAGGCGGAGCAGGTCCTGGCCGCGTGGACGAAGTACATGGCCGACGCTCCCGAGGAGCTGACGTCGAGCCTCCAACTGGCGCCGACGATGATGGCCGACCGTCAGGTACCGGTCGCCATCCAGGTGTGCGCGACGGACGGCGAAGTCCTCGAACCGCTGCGTCACCTCGGCTCGCTGATCACCGAGAAGGTCGCGGAGGTCCCGTACGCCGAGGTGCTCAGCGACATGTCGATGCCGGCGGAGTGGCGTCCGCGGATCCGCAACGGGTTCTTCGACACCTTGTCGCCGGCCGTGGCGCGACGGCTGCTCGAGGCCCGCCCGAGGATTCCCGGACTCGCGATCGAGATCCGGGCTCTCGGTGGTGCGTACGGCGCGATGCCCGCGGACGCGACCGCGTTCGCGCACCGCGACGCGCGGTTCATGGTCAACTCGGTGCTGATGGGATCGCCGGAGCAGCAGGGTCCCCAGCAGCCGAAGGACTTCGACGCGCTGTGGCGATCGCTGAAGCCGAACGGCGCCTACCTGAACTTCCTGTCCGACCCGACGGACGCCGACCTCGACGCGTGCTTCCCGGAGCCGCACCGCAAGCGGCTGGCCGCGCTCAAGCAGTCGGTCGATCCGGGGCATGTGTTCCGGAGCGCGCTGACCGTCCCGCCGCGGCCCGAGTGGACCGGCGGGCGGCATCACCTGATGAGGTGGCCGATGCGGTCGCGGAGGTAGTTCTGCTCGGCCGTGTTCCGGGTCCGCTCGAGCGCCGCGAGGTAGTTCGAGCGGGCCTGGTCCGGGCGACCGGCGAGTTCGTGGAGGTGGGCGAGGACCGACAGCCGGCGGTGGTGATCGCCGAGGTACCGGTCAGCGGCCAGCCCTTCGACGATCGCGATGCCGGCGTCCGGGCCCTCGGTCATCGCGACCGCGACGGCCGCGCCGAGGGTCACCATCGGGCTCGGGTCCAGGTGCTGGAGGATCCGGTAGAGCCCGGCGATCTGTTCCCAGTCGGTGGTCTCGACTGAGTCGGCCTCGCTGTGCACAGCCGCGATCGCAGCCTCCAGCTGGTACGGACCGACGGCGCCGGAGCGCAACGCCTCCTCGACGAGGCGCGTGCCCTCGGCGATCTCGTCGGCGTACCAGCGCGAGCGGTCCTGCCGGTCGGCAGGGATCAGGTCGCCGCCGGGACCGGTCCGCGCGTCCCGGCGGGCGTGGGTGAGGATCATCAGCGCCAGCAGGCCCTTGACCTCACCCGATCCACCGACCGCGTGCTGCAGCAGGCGAGTGATGCGCAGCGCCTCCTCGGCGAGGTCCACCCGCTGCAATTGGTCGCCCGCGCTGGCCGTGTGCCCCTCGTTGAAGATCAGGTAGAGGACCTGCAGTACGGCGCGCAGCCGTTCGTCGTACTCGTCCGCGGTCGGCAACTCGAAGCGGGCGCCCTGGATGAGCCGCTTGGCCCGGCTGATCCGTTGCGCGACCGTGGTCTCGCTGACCAGCAACGCCGCGGCCACCTCGGCGGTGGTCAGACCGCCGACCGAACGCAGCGTCAGCGCGATCTGCGACGCCGGAGTCAGCGCCGGATGGCAGCACAGGACGAGGAGCCGAACGGTGTCGTCGGAGTCCTCGTGATAGTCCTCCGGATCGGGATCCGCCGACCGCAGGAAGTCGTTGACCTCGCGCTGCCGCCGGGCGTTGTCCCGCCGCCAACCGTCCATTATCCGCCGCGAGGCCACACTGATCAGCCACCCGACCGGCTGCTCGGGTACGCCGTTCTCGCGCCAGCGCACGAACGCCTCGAGCAGCGCCTCCTGGACGGCGTCCTCGCACTGGTCGAAGGCGTCGTACCGCCGCACCAGCGCCGCGAGGGCCCGCGGTGCGGCGGCACGGATCGCCGCCTCCACCGCAGACACCTCCGACGCCGGCGAGCTCACGATTCGGCCAGCTCCGAGAGGAAGTCGTCCTGATCGAGCCGGACCTCGCGCAGTTCCACGCGCCGGAACTGCGCGAGCGGGATCAGCGCGGCGATCTCCAGCGCGCGCTCCACCGACTCGCAGTTCAGCACCATCGCGCCGGCCAGGTACTCCTTCGTCTCCAGGAGCGGCCGGTCGGAGATCACCGGCGTACCGGCGACCAGTTGGACGTCCTTCTCCTCACCCGGCTCCTTCAGCCCGAGGACCGACACGAGCTCACCGGACGTCAGCAGGTCGCGCGCGAGCCTGGCGACGTGCTCCCGCCCGCCGGACAGCTCGACCAGTTGCTGCTCGGTGAACCCTTCGAGCGCTTCGAGGTTGTTGTGGATCAGCAGTAGGAACTTCACCCCACCATTCTCCCGGACGAGGTGTCATACCTCTCACCCGGCGGTGTAAGGGTTGAGCTGTACTACGCCCTTACCTGATCATCGGAGCCTGTGCCTGATGTTTCGTTGCTGACGTTGCTGTTCCTGGTGGTCGCGGCCTTCGCGGCGGGGTGGATCGACGCCGTGGTCGGCGGTGGCGGGCTGCTGCAGTTGCCCGCGATGCTGCTCGGGCTGCCGAACGCGTCGCCGGCGCAGATCCTGTCCACGAACAAGATCTCGTCGTTGTGCGGTACGACGACCAGCGCGGTCACGTTCGGTGTCAAGGTGCGTCCGGACCGTAGAACCGTGCTGCCGCTGGCGATTCTCGCCGGGCTCGGTGCCGCGGCCGGCGCACTGGTCGCGACCCGGATCCCGATGTCGTGGTTCAAGCCGATCGTGCTGGTGCTGCTCGTGCTGGTCGCGATCTACACGGCGATGAAGCCGTCGCTCGGTGCCCGTACGGCGCTGCGCTTCGACGGACGTGATCACTACCTCGCGGCCGGCGGCGTCGGCGTACTGATCGGCTTCTACGACGGCGCGGTCGGGCCCGGGACCGGCTCGTTCCTGATCTTCGCGCTGGTCGGCCTGCTCGGGTACAACTTCCTGCAGGCCAGCGCGAAGGCGAAGATCGCCAACGTGGCCACGAATCTCGGCGCGATCGCGGTGTTCGCGCTGAACGGCGCACCGCTGTGGGGGCTCGGCCTGATCATGGGTGCGGCCAACATGCTCGGCGGCCTGCTCGGCGCCCGGACAGCGGTCGCCCGCGGCAGCCGATTCGTCCGGGTGATCTTCCTGGTCGTGGTGTCCGCCTTGATCCTGCGACTCGCGCACGACGTCTTCTTCGCCTGACGCTTGCGATCTGTACAGGAACGGCAGCGCGTCCTTTACTGGCCGTAGGTGGCTCGACCGCTCTCGGCGGCTGCCGGCGAAGTGGGGGAACCGTGCGTGTCGGTCGCGGGATCGTAGCGGTCGCGAGCGTCGTCGTGACGCTTCTCGGCGCAGCCTGCACGTCCACCGATGAGCAGGTCGGTGCTTGGCCCCTCCGCGGAAACCTCACCGACGACCACGCGCTGCTGGACGACGCGAAAGCCCGGCTGGGCGCGGAAGGTCGAAAGCCACGCGCTCTGCTGATCGCGACCCGCGTCGAGGGGCTGACGCTGATCGTGGCGGAGACGCGCCGCGAGCAGGGATCGTTCGTCGCTCTCTACGGTCGGAGCGGAACACCGGTGGGCGCGCTGCGGCTCGTCGAGCTCGGCAAGCCGACGAACACGTCGTCGCTCTCGCTCGGCATCGACAACGCGGTCGGTGCGATGGCCTTCGTCGTACCCGCGCCGAACGTGACCAGAGTGGCGATCAAGTCCGGCGTGGACGCGGACGGCCAGCCCGTCATGGTCGACGTACCCGTCCGTGACGGCGTGGCGGCCTTGCCGCTCAACGGGCAGCGGCCGGCCAACATCCTGATCGATCTGGAGATCTCAGGCCAGGAGGTCGGCGCGCCGCCCGAACTGCAGGCCTTCGACGTGGACGATCCCGTGAAGGCGGAGCCGAACTTCAAGCCCGGCCTGCCTGCGGAGGAGCTGCCGGCCGATCAACGGGACAACGCCGCGCTCTGGTCGTTCCTCGGGCTGCTCGGCTTCGGACTGGCGGCTGTGGTCGCCGCGAGCCGCCGCCGCGGCCCGTGGGCGGGATCCTCGAGTACCGGGGGCCGGCTCTGGGTACCGGCGGCTCCGGCGGCCGTTCTGCTCGCATTCTCCACGCCGCTGGTGATCTGGGGAGCCTTCTCGTCGATGTTCGACTTGGCGCACTCGGACGCAGCGTTCGAGGCGTTCAGCTTCCTTCTGCAACCGGTGCCGGGTCTGCTGGTCGCCGCCGCCGCGGTTCGCTGCTCCCGGGCGGTGCGCGTGGAGACGGTTGGCCAGGCCAACAGCCGCGCGCTGGCGCTGTCCACGCGCATCGTGGCGTATGCCGCCGCCGTCCTGGCGCTGCTCGCCGCGGTCCTGTCCTTCCTCGTGATGCTCGGGCAAGGGGGATAGGGACTGGGGACCAAGAGGGATAGGGTCCGGGCATGGTCGACTACGAGGGTCGGATGGGCAGTGTGTACGTCGCGGGCCGGCAGATCTCGCCTGCCGAGGTCGCGCGGTGGACTGGGGCGTTCGCGGCGTACGCACCGCGGCGGCGGCCGCTCGACGTCCTGGATCTTGGGAGTGGGACAGGGCGGCTGACGCCTGGTCTGGCCGCGGAGTTCCAGGGGCAGGTGTACGGCGTGGAGCCCGCGGACCGGATGCGGGAAGCGGCCGCACCGGCGCCCGGCGTGACCTACCTGAAGGGCAGCGCCGAGGCGATTCCGTTGCCTGAGGCATCGGTTGACGTGGTGCTGATGTTCCTGACGTTCCACCACTGGTCGGATCCGCTGCAGGGTCTTCGTGAGGTACGCCGGGTGTTGCGGCCCGGGGGAGTGGCGTTGCTGCGGACGCAGTTCTCGGATCAGATGCCGGAGCTCTTCTGGTACGAGTACTTCCCGTCGGCGCGGGTGGTCGACGCGGCGATGTACGGGTCGGTGAACGAGGCGCGGGCGCTCGCTGCCGAGGCGGGGCTCGAGGCGGGCGCGGACGTCGTACGGATCACGGCCGAGGATCCGCGCACGCTGCGGGAGAGCTACCAGCGACTCAGCCATCGCGCGCTGTCGACGTTCGAGCATCTTCCGGCCAACGAGATCGAGGCCGGGTTCGCCAGGTTCGCCGAGGAGGCGGAACGGGATCCGGATCGGGGGATGCCGGTGTACGCCGCGACGATGCTGGTGCTCACGCGTCCCAGCTGACGTTGAGTGCGGGCGGCTTGCGGAAGACCAGGCCGTACGGCGGGGGCGAGTCCGGAGCGAGGCGGAGACCGGGGAGGTCGAGCACGGCGTCCAGCGCGGTCAGGGTTTCGAGGCGCGTGAGGTGCATGCCGAGGCAGATGTGCGGACCGCTGGCGAACGCCAGGTGGCGGCGGGCGTTGGCACGGCGTACGTCGAAGGTGTCGGGGGACTCGAAGACGTCAGGATCACGGCCGGCACCGGCGAGCGAGACGGTGACCATGTCGCCGCGGTGGATCCGCTGCCCGGCCAGGTCGACGTCGCGGGTGGCGTAACGGTCGACGACCGCGGCCGCCGGTTCGAGGCGGAGGGACTCCTCCATCGCGTTCGCCAGCAGGGAACGGTCGGCGAGGACCAGGTCCAACTGGTCGCGGTGCGTGAGCAGGTGCCACAGCGCATTGGTGATCATGCCTTCGGTGGTCTCGATGCCGCCGAACATCAGTACGGCGGCGTTCGCCACGACCTCGTCGACGCCTAGGCCCGCATGGGCCGCAGCGGCGAGCAGGGAGTCGGTCGAGTCGATGCCCGAGGCAACGTGCTTGTGGAGTTCGGCGAACGCGGAGGCGCCGGCGTCCGTGACCGGCCGGCCTGCGGAGACGCCGGAGACGGAGTCGGAGATGGCCGAGTACCAGCCGAGAACGGTCGGGGCGGACGCCGGTGGGAGGCCGAGCGAGTACGCCACGACCGCGACCGACAGCGGACCCGCCAAGGCAGTGCGCAGATCCGCCGAGGTCGAGTCGTGGACCGCCGTCATCAGGTCGTGGACTGTCTGCCGGACCGGCTCGCTGAAGCGGCGACGGGTCTCGGCCAGGCCGAACGGTGATTCGAACGGGTCGCGGTGTGCCTTGTGGGGGTTGCCGTCGAGGGACAGCATCGAGGGACCGACGACCTGGGCGGTCGAGAACCGCGGATCGTCGACGGTGAAGGTCTCCGGATCGCGCAGTACCTGGACCGCGAGGGCGCGACCGGTGATCATCCAGGTGTTCAGCGCCTCGATCCAGCCGATCGGGCGGATCTCCGCAAGCCTCTGATGCGGGTCGTTCGCAAGCTCTTCGACTGTGACCACCAGGCCAGCTTAGAAGTAATACCATTGACCCCACTGGTATTGCTGAGACAGATTGATTTCAAACGACTCAGCAGGCCTCCGGGTTACGGATCTCTCAGCAAAGCCCTCTAGGGTGTGGCCCATGTCTGAGCATTTGGTGCTGCTGCCTGCCGTCGATGTGGCGGACGGGCAGGCGGTCCGGCTGGTGCAGGGCGAGGCCGGGAGCGAGACGTCGTACGGCGATCCGCTGGCGGCGGCGATGGCCTGGCAGGAGGCCGGCGCGGAGTGGATCCACCTCGTCGACCTGGACGCGGCGTTCGGCCGCGGCAGCAACCGTGAGCTGCTCGCCGAGGTGACCGGCAAGCTCGACGTACAGGTCGAACTGTCCGGCGGCATCCGCGATGACGAGTCCCTGGCAGCCGCGCTCGCCACCGGTGCCCGTCGGGTGAACATCGGTACGGCGGCGCTCGAGGACCCGGAGTGGTGCGACCGGATCATCCAGCAGTACGGCGACCGGGTGGCGATCGGGCTGGACGTCCGCGGCCGGACGCTGGCCGCCCGCGGCTGGACCAAGGAAGGCGGCGACCTGTACGAGGTGCTCGCCCGCCTGGAGTCGGCCGGCTGCGAGCGGTACGTCGTCACCGACGTCACCAAGGACGGCATGCTCCAGGGCCCGAACCTGGACCTGTACCGCGACCTGTGCGCGCGCACCGACAAGCCGATCGTGGCCTCCGGCGGCGTCTCCAGCCTCGACGACCTGCGGGCCCTGAGCACGCTGGTGAGTGACGGCGTCGAGGGCGTCATCGTCGGCAAGGCCCTGTACGCCGGTGCGTTCACCCTGACCGAGGCACTCGAGCTCACGCGTGGAGGCGACAAGTGAGGCTTGCCGAAAAGCTCAAGGACAAGAAGGTCCTGGTCACCGGCGCCACCGGCTTCGTCGGTGAGGCGCTGCTGCACCGGATCATCGGCGAGCTGCCCGGCACCACGGTGGCCGCGATCATCCGGCCGAAGGGTTCGCTGACCGGCACCGACCGGATGGCGCAGCTGCTGAAGAAGGACATCTTCAAGCCGTTCTACGGCGAGGGCACCCCGTACGCCGACGCCGAGGCGCTGACCGCGGCCCGGATCCAGGTCATCGACGGCGACCTGTCCGACGTACCGGAGCTGCCGAAGGACCTCGACATCGTCGTGCACTGCGCCGGCGACGTGAGCTTCGACCCGCCGATCCACGAGGCGTTCACGACCAACGTGCTCGGCACCAAGAGCCTGCTCGAGCGCATCGTCGAAACCGGCCGTCCGGTTCACTACGTGCACATCTCCACCGCCTACACGGCCGGTCGCCGGCGCGGCGCGATCCCGGAGGCCCCGGTCGACCACTTCGTCGACTGGCGCACCGAGGCCGAGGCCGGGATGGCGATGAAGGCCCGGATCGAGGAGCAGTCCCGGTCCGCGCCGATGCTGGCGCGGTTCCGCAAGGAGTCCGAGAAGCTGCACCGCCGCGCCGGCCACCTGACCGCCGCGGCCGACACCGAGCGGCGCCGGACCGAGTGGGTCGCGAAGCGGCTGGTCGAGACCGGCACCGAGCGGGCCCGCAGCCTCGGCTGGACCGACTGCTACACGTTCACCAAGGCGCTCGGCGAGCGCGTGGTGGAGGAGTTCTCCGGCAAGCTGCCGACGTCGATCGTCCGCCCGGCGATCATCGAGTCCGCGGTGCAGAGCCCGCACCCGGGCTGGATCGAGGGCTTCAAGATGGCCGAGCCGCTGATCCTGGCCTACGGCCGCGGCGAGCTCCCCGACTTCCCCGGCGTGCCGGACAGCACCATCGACATCATCCCCATCGACTACGTCGTCAACGCCACCCTGGCGGCTGCCGCGTCCCCACCACCGCCGGGAGCGCGCCCGCACACTCGGCTGGACCGACTGCTACACGTTCACCAAGGCGATGGCCGAACGCGCGGTCGAGGAGGCTGCGACCGACCTGTCGCTCACCGTTCTACGTCCGAGCATCATCGAGAGCGCCCTCGAGCAGCCCTACGCCGGCTGGATCGAGGGCTTCAAGATGGCGGAGCCGCTGATCCTGGCCTATGGCCGCGGCGAGCTCCCCGACTTCCCCGGCGTGCCCGACAGCACGATC